>CAZRKA010000128.1:0-10083 GCA_964600345.1 uncultured Chitinophaga sp.
ATATCGCTTTTACAAATACTATTAATAGGTGTTGATGCGGATTCTCTTGTTGAGTTCCTCTACATCATGTCTGAATTTCTTATCCGTATCGATCAGGTCGTTAACTGTCTGACAGGCGTGAATAACAGTACTGTGATCTCTGTTGCCGAAATGGGTACCGATATTTTTGAGTGAAGCCTTGGTCAGATCTTTTGCAAAATACATGGCAATCTGTCTTGCCTGAACAATCTCTCTTTTTCTTGTTTTGGATTTAACACTGTCGACAGATACGTTATAAAAATCGCAAACCAGTTTTTGAATGTAATCGATGCTGATTTCTCTTGTTGCATTCTTGACAAAATTCTTCATCATCTGCTTGGCAAGATCGAGATCTATTTCTTTTCTGTTAAGTGAACTTTGTGCAAGTAAAGAAATAAGTGCACCTTCTATTTCGCGAATGTTATTATCTACATTATGGGCAATGTATTCAACTACTTCTCTGTGCAAAGACAAACCGCTTTCATAAGCTTTGTTTTCGAGTATGGCAATACGCGTTTCAAAATCAGGAATGCTGAGATCGGCAGACAAACCCCATTTGAATCTTGACAACAATCTTTCATCCACATCTTTGATATCTTTAGGTGCCTTATCACTTGTTAATATGATTTGCTTACCCGACTGGTGCAGTTGATTGAAAATGGTAAAGAATATTTCCTGTGTTCTTGTTTTTTGAGAGAGTTGATGGATATCATCCACTATTAGCACATCGAGGCTCTGGTAGAAATTTACAAAATCATTTTGATTGTTTGCTTTAACAGATTCAACATACTGGTTGACGAAACGCTCTGCAGACACATAGATGACTGTTTTGCTTTTGTTAACCTGTTTGATCATGTTACCAATTGCGTGAACAAGATGAGTTTTCCCCAAACCAACACCACCGAATATCATCAGCGGATTGTATGCTGTACCACCGGGATTGTGAGCTACTGCCCATCCGGCACCTCTTGCGAGTCTGTTGCATTCGCCTTCGATGAAGTTGTCAAAAGTATATTTCGGATTCAGTTGCGAGTCGATGGGAATTTTTCGCAAACCCGGAATGATAAATGGATTTCGGATATTGTTGGTAACGTTCAGCGGAAGGTTCACTTCGTTGGTCACCGGTTTCTTACTGCTGCCTGTCGGAACATTAATGGTGTACGGACCATTGCTGGGAGTACTGTTCTCAACGATGATATTGTATTCCAGTTTGGCGCCTACACCAAGTACCTGCTTCAGTGTTTTTTGAAGAAGAGTGACGTAATGTTCTTCAAGCCATTCGTAGAAAAACTGACTCGGCACCTGAATGGTCAGCACTTTGTTTTCTAATTTAACAGATCTGATGGGTTCGAACCAGGTTTTAAAACTTTGGGGGTTTAAGTTGTCTTTGATAATCTTTAGGCAATTCGCCCAAACAGATTCTGCGTTAAATTGTTGTCCACTCATGCTCATTATATTACTTTGATTTTCAATGAATTATCCAATAGTGACTATTTTTAAATTCAATTCTGAAATTACGTTTAAAAAAAGTTACTAAAAAAATTTTTTTGTGTTGAATGTTAATTTTTTTTTACAAATAACTTCATTTATTATTCTGTTAATTTACGATTAAGCCAAAGTCATAATCAACATAAAAAAGTGAATTAAGACTTCTTAATTCACAAAAAAAAATCAGCCTTTGTACTCTCCGAAAACTTTTCTCAGTTCATCTGCAATTTCACCAAGTGTGGCATACGATTCTACACACTCAAGTATAAGAGGCATGAGATTAGCATCAGCGGCAGCGGCTTCTGAAAGCCTTGCCAATCCTGAATTCACAGCGTTTGTATCTCTTTCACTTTTTAACTGATCTAACTTTGCAATTTGAATTTTCCTGATGCTGTCATCTATCTTGAGAAGCGGTGTATTGTTCTTTTCTTCTTCAACAAATTTATTGACACCGACAATAATTTTTTGATTCAGTTCAATCTGCTTCTGATAAGTATAAGCACTTTTAGCAATTTCATTTTGCATATATCCCTGTTCGATTGCTTCGACACTTCCTCCCATAGCATCGATGATGTTGATATACTTATACGCCATTTGCTCTATCTCGTCGGTCAGTGCCTCTACGTAATGACTGCCGCCCAGCGGATCTACGGTATTTACCACTCCGCTTTCAAAACCTATTATTTGCTGGGTTCTTAACGCAATCCGCGCTGCACCTTCTGTAGGCAAACTCAGTGCTTCGTCGAATCCGTTGGTGTGCAGACTCTGAGTTCCGCCCATGACGGCAGACAATGCCTGCAGGGTTACTCTTATAATATTGTTTTCGGATTGTTGTGCAGTAAGTGTCGATCCACCGGTTTGTGTGTGAAACCTCAGCATCTGCGCCTGGGGATCTGTTGCACCAAGTTCGCGTGTTATCTTGGCCCACATGCGTCTTGCAGCCCTGAACTTGGCAACTTCTTCAAAGATGTCATTGTGCGCATTGAAAAAAAATGAAAGCCTTTTTGCAAATACATTTATATCCAGTCCTTTTTGCAAAGCCGCCTTGACATAAGTCTTTCCATTGGCAAGTGTAAATGCCAGTTCCTGAGCAGCTGTACTTCCCGCTTCTCTTATATGATAACCTGAAATGGATATTGTATTCCATTTAGGAACTTCCCTGCTGCAGTAATCAAATATATCCGTAATGATCCGCATACTCGGTTTGGGCGGATATATATATGTACCCCTTGCTGCATACTCCTTTAATATATCATTCTGTATGGTTCCGGATATTTTACTCAGGTCGGCACCCTGCTGTTTGGCAAGGGCGATATACATGGCCAGCAAAGTTGATGCTGTCGCATTGATGGTCATACTGCTGGTGATATCCTGCAGTTTTATACCTTTAAACAGTATCTCAAAATCGCGAAGTGAATCTATCGCTACACCCACCTTTCCTACTTCACCGTCGGCAAATTCGTGAGAGCTGTCGTAACCAATCTGTGTCGGCAGGTCGAATGCCACCGACAAACCGGTTGTTCCCTGTGCCAGCAGATAATGATAGCGTTTGTTTGATTCTTCGGCAGTAGAGAAACCTGCATACTGACGCATAGTCCAGAGCCTTCCCCTGTACATGTCTTCTCTTATACCGCGGGTATAAGGATATTTGCCGGCACCTTCTGCTCCGTATTCACGGCTGATTTCAATGCCGCTGTCGTTTATGATTTTTTTAGTTTCCAAAATTTACGCCTATATATAATAGTGTCTGCACGACAATTTCAACTCTTGTCATACTTTCTGATCCTTATTAATAATAAAGATTAAAAATAAAGGTTGATTTCTGCCTTGAGGAAATATATAGCTTTGGAGGTAGGTATGGAATTGTCGGCTATCATTTTATCTATGATGGCTTTGGAGAGATCTATCCCGCTGGCTTCAGATTCCATTTGTTCATATGTCTCGTGTATTAACTGTATAACCTCTTCTTTTACTACCTTGATAATATTCCAGGCCTGATTACTGATATATATCTGTTGTGAAAGGTTATGCATGTATTCCTGATTGACCGAAGATTCCATCAGGTGTTTGAGTCCGCGGGCAGTGTTGCTGCCGTCGTTATAGTTATTTATAAGTGTCTGGGGGCTTATGCGCTCCAGGAAAAGTATCATTCTTTCGTATGCCTGCAGTTTCAGCGGAGTAAGCATGCTGGCATTCTGCTTCCTTATTTCAAGCTGCAGCCTGTTTGAATGATCCTCCATCACTTTATTGATGATCACGTAACATACTGCCAGAACGACCAGAGAAGGGATAATGAACTTCAGGATCTCGAGAACGTCATGTAAGAGTGGGTCCATTTGCTGAATAATTTGAATAAGGAATGCAAATCTAATAAACTTTATTGTGTTTGTTCCAAAATTTGTTTTTTTTTCTGTTTTATCCCTTTGTTGCGCGTATTGGTAGAAGAAGTTTATAAAGATTGCAGGCGATACAGTTACTTTGTCATCCGGTTTGAATACACTTCAGAACATCAGAATTGCACTCGATTCCATCAAGGATAACATGCTAAGGACAGTTATTACCTGCCTTATCATTGCCATTGGAATTGCAGCTCTGGTCGGCATGCTCACTGCAGTAGACGGGATAGAGAAAAGCCTTTCAAACACTTTTCAGAAAATGGGCAGCAATACTTTTAATATCCGCAACCGCGACGGCAATATCCGGATTGGAGGAGGATATCAGAAACGAATTGAATTCTCTCCCATCACTTTTGCCCAGGCAAATCTCTTCAAAAACGATTTCAGTATACCTGCCGTAGTTTCACTGAGCACTAACATCTCTATGAATGCAACAATGAAAAGCGGCAGTCGCAAAACCAACCCGAATGTGAGGGTGCTTGCCATAGATGAAAACTATTTCAGCGTCAGCGGAACCGAATTGAAGTACGGCAGAAACTTCACTCACGGTGAGGCCTACAGCGGAAGTAAAAGTATTATCATAGGCAAAGACATAGCCATGTCGCTATTTGACAAGGAAGATGCCATTGGCAAAGTACTCAACCTGGGAAATTCTCAATACACGGTTATAGGCATTTTGAAAAGCAAGGGCAGCAGCATGGGAATGGGTGGTGAAGACCGCATAGCCTATATTACGGTAACTGAAGCCAAAGGTCAGTATCTGAATTCTCAGAACTCATTCAACATATCCGTGGCGGTCAGCAATATCAAACAACTGGACATAGCCGTCAGTGAAGCCGAAGGTCTTATGCGTTCTATAAGACGTCTGCGGATTGGGTCGGAACTCAATTTCAGTGTCGTCAAGAGCAATTCCATTACCGAGAAATTAAAAGAAAATCTCAGTTCACTTAAATTAGCCGCTACATTTATTGCTGTCATAACCCTGATAGGTGCGTCTATAGGTTTGATGAATATCATGCTGGTGAGTGTTACAGAAAGGACTAGAGAAATAGGCACCCGCAAAGCGTTAGGCGCAACTCCCCGTATCATTCAGCAGCAATTTCTGACCGAAGCTGCAGTTATCTGTCAGATTGGTGGTCTTGGCGGTATTATACTGGGAATGCTGCTGGGAAATATTGTCTCCGCAGTTATGGATTCAGGTTTTATCATTCCGTGGGCATGGATTACACTATCGGTAGTTGTTTGTTTCATTGTCGGCATTGTGGCCGGACTATATCCTGCATCCAAAGCAGCTAAACTGGATCCTATCGAAGCCCTCCGATACGATTAAGCATTCTGAGTAAAACCGGATTTGATCTGTATATCTGCTGCGATCAGCCTTCAAAAACCCTGCTGCCAATTCTGACAATGGTAGATCCGCACTCAATGGCAATCCTGTAATCCGAACTCATACCCATAGAAAGCATGTCAAAATGATAGGCTTGTTTCAAACTGTCGTAAATTTTTTTCAAGCCTGTAAATTCCTTTTTAATCTGCTCCTCATCGCTGGTATTACTGGCCATTCCCATCAGTCCTCTTATTCTGATATTTCTCAATGGAATCAAAGCCTGCAGTTCGAGAATTGCCCTGCATTCTTTTTCGTCCATACCGAATTTGGTTTCTTCTTCGGCTATATATAATTGCAGCAGACAATCAATAGTTCTTCCGTTTATCAGTGCATGTTCGTTGATTACCTTCAGCAGTTTAAGGCTGTCGACACTCTGTATGCATGAAATAAATGGCGCAATATATTTTACCTTATTGCTCTGCAGATGACCGATCAGATGCCAGCTGATGTCTTCAGGAAGCGAGGCTGCTCTTTCGAGTAATGCCTGCACACGGTTCTCTGCAAACAAACGGTGACCTGTCTGATAAGCCAGTTTAATTTCTTCAATACTTCTGTTTTTTGAAACAATAAGCAAATCTGCCTTCAGGCCCAATTCTTGTTTTAAGGTGCTTATGTTTTCAGCAATCATTATATTTGCAAAAGTAATGAAACAGGGAATTTTCTTCTGCATATCTGTACTTTTACTTCTTTCATGCGGAGAAAAAACTGCGCGTCTGCCGGATAAACCGAACTGGCTGATTGAGGAGAATAAAATGGTTGACATCATAGTCGATCTGAGAATTGCAGATGCAGCAACCTATTCTATTCCGAATAAACCTCCACGCGACAAGGCCAAAGACTGGAATTTCATTATGAAGAAGCACAAAATCGCCGACAGCACATTCAGAAAAAGTCATGATTATTATGCAGGGAATCCGGAGGTAGCCGAAAGACTTTACGAGAAAGTGATAGACAAAATTAGCGAGATGCAAGCAGCAAATTCTGATGGCCAGTAAGAAAGATCTCACTGCAGGTATTAACTATCCGCAAAACATAGAAGAGAAACTTGGTTTTGATAAAATCAGAGACCTGATACGGTCTGAATGTTCGGGCGAATCAGGCAGAATGGCGGTAACAGCCATCAGATTCATGACATCTTCCGAAGATATTCACCACGCGATTGCGGAGATTGAAGAATGCCGGAATCTGAGAGCGCGTTCAGGATTTTTCAGATTTCCGGAAGATCCTACCTTGATCATTAATCTTCTGTCCAGAACAGAAATCGAAGGCGCCATTTTATATGAAGATGAATTATTCGAAATTCTGAAATCGCTTCACTGCGCCGAGCATAATTTCGATTTGTTAAAAACAGAAATTGAAGATTTACCTGAACTATCCCGCAAAATTGAAGCTCTTACAGCATTAAATGATGCAATTGCCATTCCCGAAAATGTCCTGGATAAAGAAGGACATTTAAAACCCAATGCCAGTCCGGAACTATGGGCAATACACAAGAAAATTGTTCAGAAGGAAAAAGATGTAAGGCGCATACTGCACGCCAGGTTCGAGAATGCGCGCAAAAACGGATGGGCAGGCGACACTGAAATAACCATCAGGAATGAAAGACTGGTTATTCCGATTATTGCCGAATTCAAGAAAAAAATGCCGGGCTTTGTTCACGATGACAGCCAGAGCGGTAAGTTTCTTTATATTGAGCCGATAGAGTGTTTCGAAGAAAACAATGCCTTAAAGGAATTGTATATCGAAAAGAAAAAAGAAACAGAAGTAATACTGCGACAATGTTGCAGGATGCTGTCTGTTCACAGAGCGCAAATTGTAAAGCACATGAATCTGGGTATTGAGCTGGATGTTCTGAATGCAAAGTCGGTGATCAGCGAAAAACTTAAGGCCAGCGAACCACGCTTTGTTGAAAAGCACGATGATTGTGAATTGATAGATGCCAGACATCCGCTTTTGTATTTACTACTCAGCAAAAACAACAAAAAACCTGTCCCTCTCAACTTCCATTTCAGGAAAGGAAATTATCTGGTCATAGTCTCCGGACCCAATGCGGGAGGTAAAAGCATTGCGCTTAAAACAATAGGCTTACTTCAGTATATGTATCAGTGTGGCTTGCCGGTTCCTGCAGCAGCGGACAGCCGATTATCCGTTTTCAATAATATTTTTATAGACATAGGCGACAACCAGTCTATCGAAAACAACCTGAGTTCGTATAGCAGCCATTTGCTCAACATGAAATACTTTATGGAGCATGCAGATGGAAATACACTTTATCTTATTGATGAACTCGGCAATGGAACTGATCCGGCAATAGGCAGCACAATAGCACAGGCAATACTTGAACTTATGCTCTCAATAAAAGCAATTGGAATTGTCACCACGCACTTTGGCAATTTAAAAGCCTGGGCGTCGAATACAAGCGGTGTACAAAACGCCAGAATGCTTTACGATCTGGGGAATCTCGAACCGTTGTTTATTCTGGAACCTGATAAAGCCGGGAGCTCATTTGCCATCGAAGTAGCTTCTAAAGTGGGCATAGATCCCTCTATACTTAAGCGCGCCCGCAGCATTGGCAATTTAAAACAGCAGATAGACCTTGATGAGTTGCTGGCTGAAAATGAAAAGAATAAAAAAGAACTGGCTGATAACAAACAGCGGATAGAAGCCCGCGAAAAAGTACTTGAAAAACTAATCAGTGAATACGAATCGCTTAAGGTAACACTGAATGAAAATCGCAGTAAGATCATTGATGAAGCAAAGCTTAAAGCAGGTGATCTGATAGATAAAGCCAACCAAAAAATAGAGAAGACCATCAGGGATATAAGGGAAACTGATGCCGAAAAACAAAAAACCAAAAAAGTACGGCAGGAACTCGAAAACTTTAAACAGGAAATTAAACCGGAGCTTCCGAAAAAACAGCAAACTGCCCCTCCCTCAAATCCTGTTGTCAAAGTTAATACTGTTTTAAAAACGGGATCGGTTGTAAGACATCCTGATTATAAGGTTAGCGGAGAAATTATTCAAATAAGGAAAAATGAAGCACTGGTTTTATTCGGACAGGTAAAAATCAAACTTCCACTGAACGAACTCGAATCGGCGCTTGCCGACAGGAAACACATTCCGAAAACGGCGACCTTTAATGCCGATCACTTCAATAAGCAAAGCTCATTCAGGGCTGAAATAGATCTTAGGGGCATAAGAGGTGAAGACGCTATTGCCCGACTCGACGAATGGCTGCATGATGCACATCTCCTGGGTATGCTTTCACTGAGGATAGTGCATGGAAGAGGATTCGGTATCCTGAGAAAATTAATCATTGAACACCTCAAATCATTGCCTTTTGTAGAGCACTTTGAACACGAAACAGAGCAACTTGGTGGCGATGGCGTTACCATGGTTCGGATAAAATGAGAAAAAACAGAATTCAGCATAAGTTTTGTTTTCATTTCGTATCCGAATTTCTCAAATTGAGAACCCCGCTTTTAATTTGTTAATGTAACATATTGATTATTTGCGCATTTCCTTATCGGAATCTGTGGTAAAATATTTGTTTGTATTTAAACATTATGAGAAACAAGATGCTTTTTAAAACTACAATGCTTTTAGTTCTCTTAAGCGCAATGGAAGAACTCAAAGCAGGTGAGCAATATGGAAAAACACTTAATTTCGGTTTGGGGAGTTCATGGTATGGTCACTATAGAGTACCGGTAAATATGTTACACCTCAATTACGAATTTGATGTGGCAAAACAGGTTACCATTGCTCCGTTTATATCCTATTATATTCATAATTACGGAGGCTACTATGCACATCCGCGTTTCAGCTACAGAACTTACCGTTATTATGAAACACTAATACCTATTGGTGTTAAGGGCAATTTCTATCTTGACGACGCAATTCATTTAAACAAACAATGGGATATGTATCTGGGTGCTTCACTGGGTGCCGGAATTATCCGCACAAGCAGAACAGTTGTTTACGACAATGATAAGTATGTATACAGGAATGTTTACGGAGGAACAACACCCTTGTTTCTGGATATTCATCTGGGAGGCAGATACCATATCAATGAACGGGTTGGTGTATTTCTGGATTTATCTACTGCCATTAGCAGCATTGGTCTCTCATTTAAAACAAATTGACTAAATACCTCTCTATAATAACTGAAAAAGCCGGGTGTAAAAGTTTGGTTTTTTTATTTTACAAGCTGACCGGTAAGTCCAAGTAACTGTGTTTCTGCCATTCGAAGAAGGTAAATATTGCTGTAATATCTGAATACCGTTTCCTCGTACGTTCTCTGAGCTTCGCGGAGTTCAAGCACAGTACTCTGCCCCAGTTCAAAACGTTTTTGCATCAGTGCAATATACGAAGAAGCCATCTCCATGGAAGCTGAATCCGAAATCAGTTGCCTTTGCGCTGCATCATATTCTATCCATGCCTGCTCGTAAAGTCCGTTAATTCTCTGAATTGTCTGCTCCTTTTGCCATTCACTGTTTTGAACACCGAGTTTTGCATTTGCAATATTGGCCTTATTAACACCTCCGCTGAATAGAGGCATATTGAGGGTCAGACCTGCCTGAGGTCCGCTCATCTGGTTATATAAAGAAAAACCTGCCTGGCTCTGAGACAAATTATAATTGTAAGAAGCATTCAGTCTTATCAGAGGAAGTCGTGCGGCAGAAATTTCCTTTTGTGTCTGTATGGCTACTTCACACTGATCGTCAGCCATCAGCCATTCGGGATTATTCTTCAGCAGCGAATCAAGAGAAGTTTTGACAAGTGCAGAGGGCAATG
>CAZRKA010000129.1:0-9855 GCA_964600345.1 uncultured Chitinophaga sp.
ATCAACGACTATTTCACCTGGAAACGCGACCATGAAAGACGCTATGATTTATACAAAGCGGTTTCTGCAGCGCATAAGCTCGACAATACTGCAGTTGACTATCTTGAGTTTGGCGTAGCAAGAGGTTTATCAATGAAATGGTGGCTGGGAGAAAATAAAAACCCGGATAGCTGTTTTTACGGATTTGATACATTCGAAGGTTTGCCGGAAGACTGGGACAGTACATTTAAAAAAGGCAGCATGAGTTATAAGATGCCTGATTTTGACGATAACAGGTTAAAATTTTACAAAGGTCTGTTTCAGGATACTTTACCCGGTTTTCTTAAAAATAATTCACTCGACAACGGCCGGTTAAAGGTCATACATCTTGATGCCGATCTGTTTTCCAGCACACTGTTTACACTGTCTAACCTATCCGTTTATCTAAAACCCGGTGATATAGTTTTGTTCGATGAATTCAACGTGCCCAACCACGAATATTACGCGCTGGATATTTTTGAAAAAACATTTTACAGAGAATTTAAAATGATTGCAGCTGTTAATAATTATTATCAGACTGCATTTATCGTCGTCAAATAAGCGGGTATATCTGCAATAACAGATTCCGGGAAGAGCTGGCATAAACCTTATTGTTAATTACATAGTCTGCAAAGCCATTTCTTTAGGTTTAAAAATAAGCCTAAAAACCTTAATTTTGCAGCCTTAATTTTAAAAAAATGAATAAAGGTCCTGTTTCTCAGTTCATCGAACACCACTACAGACACTTCAATGCGGCTGCGCTTATGGATGCTGCCAAAGGTTACGAAACTCATATTAATGAAGGTGGCAAAATGATGGTTACCCTTGCTGGTGCCATGAGCACTGCAGAACTGGGTATTTCACTGGCTGAAATGATTCGTCAGGACAAAGTGGCCATTATAAGTTGTACCGGAGCCAACCTCGAAGAGGATATCATGAACCTGGTGGCACATAGTCATTACAAACGCGTTCCGAATTACCGCGACTTAAGTCCGCAGGAAGAATGGGACCTTCTCGAAAACCACTACAACCGCGTAACTGATACCTGTATTCCGGAAGAAGAGGCCTTCAGACGTCTACAGAAACACATCCATCAGATATGGAAAGACGCCGACGATAAAGGCGAAAGATATTTCCCGCACGAGTTCATGTATAAAATGCTGCTGAGCGGTGTGCTTGAGCAATACTATGAAATCGACGCTAAAAACAGCTGGATGCTGGCTGCTGCACAGAAAAATATCCCAATTGTAGTTCCGGGATGGGAAGACAGTACCATGGGAAATATTTTTGCGAGTTATGTCATAAAAAATGAAATCAAGGCCAGTACCATGAAAAGCGGTATTGAATACATGGTTTGGCTAACAGAATGGTACAGGGCTAACAGCAGCGGCAAAGGTGTAGGTTTCTTTCAGATCGGAGGCGGTATAGCGGGCGATTTCCCAATCTGTGTCGTACCGATGATGTATCAGGATCTGGAATGGCATGATGTACCTTTCTGGTCGTACTTCTGTCAGATATCCGATTCAACAACCAGTTACGGCTCATACTCGGGCGCCGTGCCAAACGAAAAAATTACCTGGGGCAAACTGGACATTCACACCCCTAAATTCATTGTTGAAAGTGATGCCACCATTGTTGCACCTCTGATGTTTGCATGGATACTCGGCTGGTAAATTGAAGAAAACATGAAAATTAAAAACATCTTAATACCCACCGTATTTTTAATATGCTCAGCATTGCAGGCGCAGGTTAGTGTCGAGCAGTTGAAAGGCACCTGGGCTATTGCAGCTTTATGCGATAAAGACACCAACATTGCTGTAATGTTCAGACACGACAGTGTGATGAGAGCCTTAATCAGTAAAAATAATCCTGAGGCAGCATTCATGTACCGGTACAACAGCGGTAAACACCACGATTACTGGTTTTATAATCTGCAATACATCAGTTTTGACAAGCGCGAAGTTGGCATGGGTTATGCCAAAGATTCAACCTTTACTCAAAGAGAAAAGGGATATCAGGGAAAATACAAACTGCGAAATAACACACTGGAAAGCCCATTCTGGGTTATACGAGACTGGCAAAAAGTAAATGTAATTGAATTCCCGGCCGAATTAAAAATCAGCTTTGAAGGAGAATTTCTGGTCTTAAACACAAAAGGCGGACAAACTATATATTACAGACGCATCAGCAACGAGGTTTTGTTCCGCGACTAAGGCAACAGTCTCAATTGAAGAATTTTTGTTTCAATCTGTGTTCCTGTGATTATGATATCAACGGTAAAAGCCGGTATATTTTTTATCTTTAGTGTTCCGAACCAAATTTGGGGATATTACTTGGACTCCTCCGGAGTCCAAGATCTGTAGCAAATTAATTTGCTACAGACCTGCGACCCCGAAGGGGTCGAAGAAAACATATTTATTCTGAAGGATTACCTTCATACCAATCAAATAAATATTTTTCATTGTATGCAATTTCAAAAGTTTTGAGGAATTCCAAATATTCATCTTTGAATGTAATTTTCTTGTGATGTTCTTTCTGATTTTCAATATATCTTGCTACATTTCCAATATGAGAACGGCTATAGGAAAATGCTCCGAATCCTTCCTGCCAATAAAATTTAACATTTATAAATTTATTTGCATTTATCCATTCATTGCTCGCTTTTTTAATTTCTCTGATCAAATCAGATAAACAACAATCGGGCTTCATGCCAATAAAGATATGTATGTGATTATTTGTACCATTAATAGCAATCAACTTCTGCCCTTTATTCTGGATTATACCGGTAATGTATTGATAAAGCCTATCCTCCCAAACCGGATTGATGAGGCAATCTCTGCCTTTAACAGCAAAAACAATTTGAATATATATCTGAGAATAGCTGTTTGCCATTTTTGATTAAATATAAAATTTCAAAATTATAGTTTTGAATTTGACTCATTTTATTGTTAAAATATCTAAATCCAAGTAACCCAAATTTAAAAAATATTTTCCAAAAATAAAATATCAAAATGGACTCTTTACAATAATATACCTGTATATGACAAGTTTTCTTAAGATACCGTATTAGATTGGTTTTCGGAAGACTTCTAAATTATCCCTGCAACTGATTCACTGTGGCGGAACGATGCAGGAAAAAGCAATACGGTATAACTCATTCTTTAAATATTTCCGCCTCAGGTGGAATGCTATTAAATATGAATTATTTTTTAAACCAATGCATTCTTGGACTCCTCCGGAGTCCAAGATCTGTAGCAAATTAATTTGCTACAGATCTGCGACCCCGAAGGGGTCGAAGAGTGAAATCTTTTATATGAGAGAAAATATTCCGTTTACAAAACCCGTTAAAATCTAATATTATTCTTATTATAATGAAACTATATAAAAACCGCAGACCTGCGACCCCGAAGGGGTCGAAGAATGAAATCATTTAAATGTATTAATACATTCCGATTACAGAACCCGTCTGAATCTGTTAAAAAATCAAAAATCATCAATGGAATTATCAATCAGTATAAATTGATACCCTTACAATCAAATTAGAACTTTCTCAAAACAAACGCTGCTTTCAATTTGTGCATATTGTCCGTAATTGGATATTTTCCTGTAATTATTCTTCTCATAAAGTCTGATGGCTTCGGGTTGTTTTAAGCCGGTTTCAAGTATGCATCTTTCGTAACCCATCTCTATGCACCATTGTTCCAATGCCTGTAAAACAAGAGAAGCTATTCCCTGACCTCTTTTCTCCAATGGCACATACATCCGTTTTACTTCCATGGTTTTATCATCAAAGGCCTTAACCGCACCGCATCCAACGGCTTCATCGCCCTGGCAGGCCAATACGACATGCCTGATATGATCAATCTTATTATACTGAGCAAAAAATGCATGCTCTTCACCGTCTCTTATCTTTAAATCGAGGTCGAGCGCTTTAACCAGTTCAATAAAATCAGGGTTTTCCGAATCCGTTCGGATTATTTGTACCATATTTTTCAACTCCGATTAACAACCACTTCATTCATTTTTTAACCAACGGCATCTATGACATCATACTTGGTAATAATATGAATATTACCTCCCAGATCACTCATCATTACCGCCTGGTTTTGTTTATTGATCAAACGTGATACTTCTTCTATACCGGTATCCGGTTTTACAAACGGAAATGGTTTCTGCATTACTCTTCGAATTTCTGAAGACATGATCTCCGGTTTGTCAATCAGCGATTCAAACAGGTCGGAATCGTTGAGAGAACCTACATATTCATTTTCATCATTCACAACAGGAAGCTGGGATATATCGTACTTGCGCATCAACTGATAGGCGTCTTTTACTAACTGAGTTTCATTAACTGTCAGTAAAGGCTGATTCACGTGATTTTTAATCAGGTCGACTGCTGTTGTAGCTTTTTTGGTTTCAATAAATCCGCGGTCGCGCATCCAGTCTTCGTTAAACATTTTGCCAAGATAGCGCGTACCGTGATCGTGAAAAATAACTACAACCACGTCGTCTTTAGTAAACATGTGTTTCATCTGTAATAAACCTGCAACTGCCGAACCCGCGCTGTTACCGACAAAAATCCCCTCAGTACGCGGAATCAGTCTTGTATAAATTGCCGCATCCCTGTCACTCACTTTTTCAAAATGGTCTATCACACTGAAATCAACATTGGCCGGCAGAAAATCTTCTCCAATTCCTTCGGTTATATATGGATAAATCTCATTCTTGTCAAAAATTCCTGTTTCCTTGTATTTTTTAAAAACCGAACCGTAGGTATCAATTCCCAAAACCTTGATTGCAGGATTCTTTTCTTTGAGATATTTACCAGTACCTGTAATGGTTCCTCCGGTACCCACGCCAACCACCAGATGGGTAATCTTGCCCTCAGTTTGTTCCCAGATTTCGGGTCCGGTTGATTCGTAATGCGCCAGTGTATTGCTGGGGTTATCGTACTGATTCGGCTTCCAGCTATTAGGAATTTCCTTGACCAGTCTGGACGAAACCGAATAATAAGAACGAGGGTCTTCAGGATCAACATCAGTTGGACAAACAATCACCTCCGCGCCGAATGCCTTCATGGCATCTACCTTTTCTTTGCTTTGCTTGTCGGTGGTTGTGAAAATACATTTGTATCCTTTTACAACAGCGGCGATAGCCAGTCCCATCCCGGTGTTACCACTGGTTCCTTCGATGATAGTACCTCCCGGTTTAAGAGCTCCGGATTTTTCGGCATCCTCTATCATTTTAAGGGCCATCCTGTCTTTAATACTGTTGCCGGGATTGGTCGTCTCTATCTTAGCCAGAACCGTGCAGGGTAAATCGGCAGTAATTTTATTGAGTTTTACCAGAGGTGTATTGCCTATGGTTTCCAGTATATTTCTGAAATAAGCCATGGGGCAAAGTTATGACTTTTATCTGATGGCCTGTATCTGTAATTAAGAGTCAGAATTATTTTGTGTACATGAATTCGTAAAAAATCACCGTCTTGCGCTTTTTATCCAATCCTTCAATCAGGCAGTTGTACTGATTCAGATTTTCATCGTAATAAATCACCGGTGATACAAAATTAGGGAGATACTTCAGTGTTTTTCTGTCGGCAATAAGCGTCTTTTTGGTAAATTCATCCTGCTCAATGTCATAGGTGGTAGTAAGCAGAACACACGACTTTTTATCAATGTTACCATTGGTGTACTCCAGATCTCTTATCTCTCGTCCGATGCAATCCTTGTGATCGTAAAAAAGGATATGTACTTTTTTACCGGAAAGAAGTGCGAGATGTTTTTCATTATATCCCGACTTGGTTTTTTGCAATAGCCTGTTGACAATCATATTGACCGTAATCTGCCCGTTAGATTCAATCTTAAACAGATAAATATGATCCTGAATATTTGAATATGATTTCTGATAGGTGAAAATAAAAATACCATCATCTTCAATGTGAAATTCGTAATCCGGATTGAAGAGTTTGCTGAATATGAACCCTACGTATTTGAGATTTGGTTCAGAATCTGTAATATTATAAAAGGTATTCAGGTCGAAATATTTTACCGGTGCAACTTCATTAAGGTCTTTACTGTAAACAACCGAAAACATGCCATACTGACTTTTGGTCTTGCCCTTTACAATATATTTACCGAAGAGCAGTATCTTACCATCATTATTTTCTCTGTAGTTGATGTCTATGATATTTTTGTCGGCATCAATACTGAAGTCGACACTCTTTACTTTATTGTTGCTTAATTTGGAATTAATTACAACGCCCTGCAAAGTGGATTTGAAGTAGTGTATATCCTCATCTTTTCTTTTGTTAAAACTGATGGTGTAATTATCCATACTGGTGCTGTCCTTATATTCTTCTTTTGAACTAATGTCATCACCCGAAATTGTTATATTGAATTTCAGATTAAATGACTTCATTAAATCTTTCAGCATATCAGAAAAACCGAATGACAAGGCTGGCTGGTATTTATGAACCCCTTTGCTCAGATCATCAGTGCCTTCCAGATCAATATTAAAGGCTTTTACAATCGAATCGGAACGTTTAATAAAGAACTTTTCTACCTTGCTGTCAAAACTATTATTGTAATAAAACTTGGACGAATCCACTACTTCAAATTTGGCATCTTTTTCTTTTTCTCCCGATTGAAGTTTAAATTTGTATAACCTGTAAGTTGTTGTCTTTAATTTGTGCAGGTTATTGGTTCTGGAATGTGATGAAACCACGAATAGTGAATTGCCGTGCAGATAATGAGATACCCATCCTGAATCTTCTTTGGAAAGGGTATATTCAATGTCTTTGTAATCCTTGAGATTGCTTTTGTTGAATTTCGTATAGGTGTGCAGACTTGTGCGATAATAAATGAACTTATCGTCCATACCCATAAAGTAATAATAACTGTGTTTGGGTTTTTCCAGCGCAGTAGTTTTGTAAGTGACGTTCTGAGCCTCTGTTTTTGTAAATCCTGAAATGAGGGCAAAAGCAATTAATAGATATGTTTTCATAAATGGTGAAATTTCAAATTAAAAACAAAAACCGCTGATTGCAAAATCAAATTTTCGCAAGAGGCTGCAGTCAATCAGAGTTTGAAATGGGTAGTAACGCCGTCCAGAATATTCTGTATGGCAAATGAGGCAAGTATCAGGCCCATTACTTTGCTGATTACTATGATGCCTGTTTCACCTATTCTGTGCTGAACTCTATTGGCGAGTAATAGGACAATACAAGTGACTACAATTACCAGAAACATGATCAGTGAAGTTCCAAGTTGTTGCCAGAAAGTATACACATGATTATCGGTTAGCAATACAACTGCCATGATAGCCCCGGGTGATGCAATGGATGGTATGGCAATAGGAAACACTGTGACATGGTCGTAATCCTTAATCAGGTGTTTTTCCTCCTCTGGTTTGCCTTCGCCGAAAACCATGGTAAGTGCAAAAAGAAATAAAATAACACCTCCCGAAATCTGAAATGCCGACATGGTAATCGACATTGTTTCCATTATCATCTGTCCGACAATGATGAAAAATAACAATATACAAAGTGCAATAAGACTCGCCTTAAGGGCTATCCTGCGCTTTGATTTGATTCCGAAATTTTTTGTAGCTTCGAGATATACCGGCACAGTCCCGAGCGGATCTATGACAGCAAAAAGAAAAAGAAAGGTTTTGATAAACTCTATCATTGTTAAAATTCAATCACAAAAAAACTGATGTATGCTGACAAGTACTTCTTATCAGTCTTCACTTTCTGTTTTACTTGTGAGTATTTCTTTAGTTCCCTGAAGCTGATACATTTTCTGGGCAATGTCTGCCTGATCGCCGGCCCATTTATTGTATTTTCTGACTGTTTCGCTGATTTCGCTGAGATACCTGTTTCTTGAAGGAGGTATAATGAATATTTTCTCGCTCATTTCATCACTTGCGTGAAAATCTGATTTAAAGGAGGAACCCGCTTTACGGTCTATCAGATCCAGGAGATTTCTGTACAGAGTATTCATTCCGGGATCATTGAACTGCGATGCAATTGTTCCGAATACAGGCATTGTTTCCAGATCCCTGTCAAACAACTTGTGATTTCTCTGATATTGTTTTTTAACATCACGGAGTGCATCTGCTGCTCCTTTTTTATCGAATTTGTTGACTGCAATGACATCTGCAAAGTCGAGCATATCAATTTTTTCGAGCTGAGTTGCGGCACCGTATTCGGGTGTCATCACGTATAAGGCAACGTCGCTGTGTTCGGTAATTTCTGTGTCACTTTGTCCGATTCCGCTTGTTTCCAAAATGATCAGATCATATCCTGCGGCTTTAAGGATTAGTATGGCATCATCCACATGTTTACTCAATGCAAGATTGCTTTGGCGGGTTGCCAGTGATCGCATATAAACCCTTGAATTTCGTATGCTGTTCATCCTTATTCTGTCGCCCAGCAGCGCCCCGCCTGTTTTTCTTTTACTTGGGTCGACAGACACGATGGCGATATTGAGGTCTTTCAAATCGAAGAGAAAGCGCCTTACAAATTCGTCAACCAGACTGCTTTTGCCCGCACCGCCGGTTCCGGTGATACCTAAAACAGGGCAGTTTATATTTTGAGAAACTAGTTCTTCATTCAGTTTACTGCGGTATTTTTCAAATTCTTCGGGGTAATTCTCTGCACATGAAATCGTTGCAGCTATTACGGCCGGATTTCTTTTCTTAATTTCTTTAATATTGAAGTCAATGTCTTTACCTGTGGCAAAATCAGAGCGCTGCACGAGATCGTTTATCATTCCCTGAAGGCCCATGGATCTTCCGTCGTCGGGATGATACAGGCGTTCAATTCCATACGATTCAAGCTCCCTTATTTCTTCTGGCAGTATTGTTCCGCCACCACCGCCAAAAATCTTGATATGAGAAGCCCCTTTCTGCTTAAGCAGGTCGTGCATGTATTTAAAATACTCATTGTGACCGCCCTGATAGCTTGTCATGGCAATGGCGTTTGCGTCTTCCTGTATAGCGGTATCTACTACTTCTTCGGCACTGCGGTCGTGTCCTAAATGTATGACTTCGCAACCTGTCGCCTGAATGATTCGCCTCATGACATTGATGGCGGCATCGTGTCCGTCAAAAAGCGAGGCTGCGGTTACTATCCTGACTTTGTGTTTTGGCTGATATACTGAATCCTGCATAATTCAAACGCGAAACTAATGAAATATCCTCAAAAGGGAAAACTAATAGCAGTAATCAGGCAGTAACAAAGGTGGTGTATAATCAGAAAGCGGCGTTGTAGCTGAGCGAAGGCAATATCGGCAACTGATTGACCCTGGTATAATTGACTCGGTCGAAATAGAAAATATTGCTGCGGTTGTAAATATTAGTTACCGAAAGAACTATCCAGCTTTTGAAATTTTTTAAAGTTTTGAAATTGTATTTCAGAGAAGCATCCAGCCTGTGATAAGTGGGCAAACGACCCTGATTGAAACCCGCATAGAGTATTCCGAGCTGTCCGTTGCCGCTTACGTAATCTGTACTTGGTCCGCCCTGGAAATCAAATTTCTCATAAAATCCTGCGGTCTGGGTAAAAGGAAAACCGGAACCGAAATTCCATCTGGCATTGGCAGAAAGTCTTGATTTTTTATCCAGCACATAATCGAAAACCAGATTGATATTATGCCTTCTGTCCCAGTGTGTACTATAGGTATTGATGCCGTCAAACCTGTTGACATAAGTCAGCGAATAAACTGCCCAGATATAGATTCTCTTGTTGTTGTCGTATTTGTAACGGATATCACCTCCGTAAGCATTTCCGTTATCGACGAAGAAATCCTTTTTAATACGTACGGGTTGCACTGAATA
>CAZRKA010000130.1:0-9740 GCA_964600345.1 uncultured Chitinophaga sp.
ACAGATATGTCCAAAACATTTAACAGTGAAATCTTCAAATGGGATTGGGATTTTTTAGATGGCAACTCCTCTCACTTGCGCAACCCGAGAAAGCTGTATCTGCTTCCGGGTTCGTATGATATTACTTTGAAAGTCACAAGCCGTTCGGGTTGCACAGCCACTTTAAAGAAACCCGGTTATATCATAGTCAAAGGTCCTAAGGGCAGCTACGATTTCGACCGTGGCAGTTCCTGCCTGCCGCATAAGGTTCAGTTCAGGGGTATGACAGAAGATTCTGCAAGTATGGAGTGGGATCTGGGCGATGGTGTGGTAAGGCAGGGCAATTATTTTACGCATACTTATTCTCAGCGCGGTAAATACATACCTGCCATGATTTTGTCTGATACACTTGGATGCAAATACACACTACCGCCAATAGACACGATAGAAGTTTTTGATTATCCTCAGGTCAGTCTTAAAGCAAACGGTTTGTGTTTTCACGATGCCATTCGCGTAGGTCAGAATTCGGTCAGCAATCACGACAGCAGCCGTTTGAAATTTTACTGGTATTTCAATAATACCGGTCGCAGTCCGGGTAAAGATTCATTATTTATGCCCGAAAGCAGAGGCATACAAACTCTCCGCCTGATAGTAGAGAATTTAGGAAGCTGCAGGGATACGGAAACGCTGAGTTTGCGCATATTCGCGCCTGTAGCAGATTTAAGCACAGAAAGCGATTTCGTATGTGTCGGGCAAAATACAAGTTTCAGAAATCTCATCCGCTCGGATACAGATATTACCGCATACAAATGGGATTTTGGCGATGGCAATTATTCCGTTGATCCAAATCCTTTACACCGTTATCAGAGACCCGGTGCATACACAGTTAATCTGATTGCTACCGATATCATGAACTGTTCAGACACCATGAAAAAACCTGCATTTGCAAAGGTAGGAGATACGCTGTCGCCACCACTGGTGCCTATAAGAAGAGCATCGGTATTAAGCGACAGAGCAGTAGAACTGGTTTTTGCAAGATACCCCGACTTTGATTTCAGTTCATATACAGTATACCGCGAAAGCAACGGCAGGTATTACCCTATGGCAGAGATCAGAAATCCCGACGACACCATTTTCAATGACATGCAGTGTAATACACTTCAGAGATCTTATTGCTATAAAATTCAAACGGCAAATTTGTGTCTGATGAAAAGCAATCCGGCTGAGTCGGACGAACACTGCACCATTGAAACCAAAGCCTTTGGTCTTGAGGAAGCCAATAAGGTGATATGGACACCCTATATCGGATTCGACAGTATTGCTCAGTATCAGATATGGAGAAAGGATGCTGCTCCCGGATCGGTTTACGAAATGATTGCAACAGTGCCGTCTCCCGTGCTTAATTACACCGACAGTTTCATTATCTGCAATACCCGTCAGAACTACAGAATAATGGCTGTGCAGCACAAAGGGTTTGAAGAATTTTCTTACAGTGATACCGCTGCGGCAAAGCCGTTTTATTTTAACCGCACAACACCAAATTACGCCTGGCGTACGACTGTAGTTAACAATGAAAGTACCCGGGTAGAATGGCTGAATGATGCCGGCAGCAAATGGGGCATCAGGGCCTATCTGCTCGACAAGACACTGGCAGACGGAACGCCCATTTTTAAGAACAGATATTTCGATGCGATGGATACCATCTTTGAGGATGATTTTGTGAAGGTAAACGAAAAGAGTTATATCTATCAGGTTAGAGGATTAGACAACTGTAACGATACAACACCTTACAGCAATGTGGCGCAGTCTATTTTGCTCAAAGGATATTTTGACTTGTCTTCACTCAAGCCTGCCATTAGCTGGAATCACTACAGGAAATGGGATCAGGAAATTGAGCGCTACGAGATAGAGCGCAAACAGCCTGATGGCAGTTTTATTTGTATCGGAAAAGTAGATGCAAACGTCAATGTTTTTGTTGACATGAGTGCTGAAAGCAATTGCAATCCCGAGTATATTTACCGTGTAAGGGCCATCAGTAAAATACACAGTGGGGCGGGAACAGCCACCTACAGCTTGTCTAACGAAACCAATGTGTATCCGCATTCAACGCTTTTTGTACCTACCGCATTCAGTCCGGATAACAACGGCATCAACGAAGTTTTCGGACCAAAAGGAAGCTATATTTCCAAGTATCATATACAGATATTCAACCGCTGGGGAGAGAAAGTTTTTGACTCTCACGAGTGCATGGCGGGTTGGAGTGGATGGTACATGGACGAAATTTGCATGGAAGGGGTTTACATGTATCATATTGAAGCGAGAGGCGCAGACAATAAGTATTACAATCTGAAAGGGACATTTACCTTACTTCGATAAGAATATCCTTTTTTCATCATCATTCACGCAATCGTTTCAATTATTGAAATTTATTTTATAGATATCCGTTTTATGTATCAAAATAAATAGCAAATAGATTGCATTTAGTTTTGAATCCTTTCAGATCATATCGTTTCAAAAGTATTGTTTTGAGTTTTATTCTTTAAAGTTCATTACTGCTTAAATTCATCATACATTTCTAAATTAAATTTTGACCTTTGCGGTCGGCACATCCTTTTTTTTACACAAAAAAAAGTATGCAAAAAAAACTGGTATGGGCTATATCAGCTATTTGAACTGATGCTAACTATAATGTTCTAAAATCTAAATTGTTTATGCATCAGTTCATGCCGGAGCGCTTAAAAACCGACCCTTTTGTGCCGATCTCCTCATCCCTCGGAGCTGCCACAGTGGGTCCCCGGTTTTTTTCTCACACCGTCACCATACCTGATACCGCCCATGACGTTACTAAGATTTATTCGTTAAACATTACGTTATTCTTATGCCGTCTTTAAAATAGAAATTCGTAGAGATCGATTTTATAGATTCGGGGTAATTAATTTTCTGTTCAATTAGGATTTGGTTTTGAAGAATTTTTGTGAATAAAACAGTTTTATCATTTTTTACTTCACAAATTCATTGGAATGTCAACTAAGTATAGGACTTAAATCACAATTCATTATATGCCCTTATAAACCGGGCGCCGAGATTTTTGTATGGCGGAATATAATCTTTGAACTGGGGATTGTTTTTGAGTTTGATACTAATCTGTTTCCAGACTTCCAACCACACCAGATCCTTGCCCAGTCGAATGGTTTCTGTAATTTCCTGAATCAATACTGTATTAACGGCCATGGTGCCCACCTGTTTGGTGCTTATTATCTGCACATCAATGGCGTTTTCCATGGCTTTGCTGATGTTCTGATAACCGCCGCAACTGCCGAGTATGGCTACCTTATTGCTGTTGCTCATCTGGTTAAGCGTGTTGTCGATATAATAGCTGTGCCCTCTGTGTACTATGAGGTCGGGAAAACGGTTAATGCTTTCGAAATATTTCTGAAGCGCATTGCGCCCTTCAATTTCTGAATGCGGTTTGTTGGCGTATATCTCCATTCGTTTACCCCTGATTGTTTTGAAAACGATGTAGCTGCCTTTGTCTTCTTTTTTGTAGATGGAAGCAGGGTAGAGGTTCAGCCAACTGTTGAATGCCGCCTCTCCGTCTTCGTCGTCGAAGAAAAAATGCTGTTGAATGTGCAGGCTGTCCGGAAAGAGGTCGCCCGACGAAATGCGGTCCAGTTCGGGAATTTGAAAGGCGTAAGAAGTGTGGTATTCGCCCGGATCACCGCCACAGAGTTTGAGCAGTAATCCGTATATTTTTATGCCGTGATCGTTGCGCTGAAGAATACAGTTTTTGAGTTCGCTCCTGATGGTTTGCACAAAAATGGCTTTTACATTTTCGTTTTCAAGACTGCCGTAAGTATCTGCCACATCTACTGCCGGTCCGAGATTGCCACCGTAGTTGTAAAGGCCGCCGGCAAACATACTGATAAGGGCATTGGCCTGACTATCGTTCATGGTAGCGAAAAAATCATCCAGTTTGTTGTAACCGGCACATTGTTTCAGGAATACCCTGAACTTGTTAAAATTGAGTTTTTTCAGAAAAATATATCCCGAAGCATCCTTGCGTTTTGCCATCATGCGTTTATACATGCCCAGAAATGACGAGGTAAATATTTCCTGAGGACAGTATACAATGGCGGTATAAATTTCGTTGGCGTTGTCGTTTTGTATGGGTTCGAATCTCACCGTGTCTTTGTCCTCGTGACGGAGATTAATTTCAACAACCCTTTCCATACCAAGGGTCTCAAGTTCTTTTTCTACTGTATAATCGGCCAGTATATTTTTTTTCTTGCGCAGTTCAATCAGACTTCTGTAAAACAGTCTGGGGTTTTTAGAAAGCGTTTCGGCATCTTCCACATGCAGCTGTCCTTTGTGAATATATTCGATGAGGGCGTAGGAACGCGACTGAGTTCCGTATTTTCTGTAGATATCGTAGAGCAATACGGCAATACTGTCTTTCGAATTTTTAACAGCACGGTCTATCAGGTGATTGGAACCAAAGTACTGTTTGATGGCAGCAGGATCTATGCGGCTGAGCGCGAGAATGACATCATTGCCGAGGGGGGTGTAAGCCAGATTTTTAAAAGCATTCAGAACATCTGTCGGATAAAAACCGGCTGCATATATCCAGTAGGTTTTGGCATAAGGTTTCAGATTAATGATATCGCTGAGATTAAGGCCGGTTCGGAGATCGTTTTTTAACAGTTCCAGCTCTTTGTCTGGATTGTTCAATGTGATGAGTTTCTCCAGCAGGTCGGCATTTCTCTGTGAGGCAGAAAGGTGAAGCAGGTCTTGTTTGCCGGTTTTTTTGAGATATTCGAATAGAGCGCGGCTGTACTGCACAGACTGTGTTGCATCCAGGGTCCGGATATATTCCTGCAGGCGGTCAATCCGGCGTATATAAATGGAAGTAGCCAGTTCGTTCTGACGGGCATTGCCAATTTCAATAATACCATCTATATCGCCGTCTGTCAGGTCGAGGCGGTTTTGTTCGTAGTCTACCTGAAGCTGCCAGTCAGTTTGGGGCACTGCTTTAGTCTGGGCAAAGCCGCCGTAAACGTTAAAAATGAGCGATATAATTAAGCCGTAAAACCTCAATCAGCGTATAAAATCCAAAAATAATGCCATTGTGCTTCCGGAATGCAAATTGATGCAAATCAGATAAAATTCAAAAGATAAATATACGCATTAAACTGAAATAGAGTAATTTCGTATACATATAAGCCGCTTATGAAGAATAAATACATCAGAATTTGTTTAATATTAGCAGTGTTGCCGATATTTTTAGGCTCTTGCAGAGCCAGGTTTTACACGGCCAACCGCAACCCTGTGCCTTTGTTTAAACGCGCCGGTGATGTATATCTCGACGGATCCACTAATTTGTTTAATAAGATAGATTTTACCGCCGGTTTTGCCCCGGTTAAAGGACTGGGCACTTATGTCGGGTACAACAGGGCATTTGAAAGTTCGGGCAGCGATTCCATTGAAACCCGTCGATATACCGGAGATATGCTGAATCTGGGTCTTGGATATTTTTTAGATCAGGATCAGAGCGAACAGTTCAGGTTCGAAATTTATGGCGATATAGGATTGGGCTCTTTTAAAAACAGGGTGACTACAAATAATGCCATTCATTTTTTTAACGGCAATTACACCAGAATCGGCATCATGCCCAATTTCGGATATGTGAGTACAGACGATCATTTTGCTTTTGCCTATTCCATCCGGATGAGCAATATCCGTTTCCACAACGCAAGTTTATCAGACAGCAGTTTCTGGAACAATGATTTGCAGCGGTACAACAGCAAAAGCAGTTATGGGATGGTTGAACAGGCCATGACCTTCAGGGTAGGTTCCGAAAAAGTGAAGTTTCAATTGCAGCTGGCGTCCTATCACGGACTCAATTCGGATGAACTTATCAATGCCGTTCCCCGCTGGAATGCATCGATAATGATAGGTTTGGTGATTACGCCAAATCTTTACAGTTACTGACAGGATTATTTCACTGAACAAACTCAGTGATAATTCAATAAAGCGGAATTATATAGTTACAACTTTGAGATCTATTTTCTGTTAAGCAATTCCCATAGCACTATGCCGGCGCATACTGACACATTAAAAGAATGTTTGGTGCCGAATTGCGGGATTTCAATGCAATAGTCGCAGATGTCCAAAACCTGCTGATCGATACCTTCTGTTTCGTTGCCGAGAATGAGGGCAATCTTAGCTCCTTCAGGCCACTTAAAATCGTTCAGAGCTATGCTGCCTTCGGCCTGTTCAACTGCCAGCAATATATAAGCATCCTGTTTAAGAGACCTGCAGATTTCGACAGTAGATTTACAGTAGGTCCATGGCATGCTTTCTTCGGCACCGAGAGCGGTTTTGTGGATATCGCGGTGAGGCGGACAGGCGGTGATGCCGCAGAGGTAAATATGAGCTGCACCGAAACAGTCGGATGTTCTGAAAATACTCCCGATATTATTCATACTTCTCACATTGTCCAAAACAACTGCGACGGGGTTTTTGGGCGTGTTGCGGTATTGATAAATTGTTAATCGGTTTAGTTGATGCGTGCTTAACTTGCGGAACATTATTTCGGGTAAGATCTGATTTTTTTTTCTCCCTCATTAAATCTGTAAATTAGGAGCATTATGTGTGCAAAGATAGCGGATAATCAAACGCCATTGATGAAGCAATATTCCGGATTCAAACAAAAGTATCCGGGAGCTTTGCTGCTGTTCAGAGTAGGAGATTTTTACGAAACTTTCGGAGAGGACGCCATAACTGCTTCGAGAATACTGGGCATAGTTTTAACAAGGCGCGGCGCCGGCAGCAGCAGTGAAACCGAACTCGCCGGATTTCCGCATCATTCTCTGGATACCTATCTGCCTAAGCTTGTCAGGGCCGGACACAGGGTTGCAATCTGCGACCAGCTTGAAGATCCGAAAATGGCTAAAGGAATAGTCAAGAGAGGTGTTACAGAACTGGTTACCCCGGGTGTTGTATTTAACGACAAAGTGCTTGATTCCGGAAGCAGCAATTTTCTTGCATCAGTTTATTTTTCTGAGCATGAAACAGGCGTCTCATTTCTGGATATTTCGACAGGCGAATTTCTGGTGGCTGAAGGATCGCCCGATTACATCGAAAAATTACTCAGCAGTCTCCGCCCTTCCGAAATCATCATCAGCAAACCGCAATCTGCAAAGTTCAAAGCATTGTGCGGCGATAAGTTTTATCATTTTGCGCTTGAAGACTGGGTATTTCAGCATGATTATGCCGAAGACAAACTCCTCAGGCATTTCGGAACCAGCACGCTTAAAGGCTTCGGCATAGGACATTTGCAAGCTGCCATAGTCGCCGCCGGCAGTTCGCTTTATTACCTGGAACACAATCAGCAGCACAATATCAGGCACATCAGTTCCATCAGCAGAATAGACGAGGAAAAATTTGTCTGGTTTGATCAGTTTACCATTCGCAATTTAGAGATACTTTACCCTTCGCATCCGGGAGGCAAAACACTTTTTGATGTGCTCGATAAAACCCTGACGCCAATGGGCAGCAGGTTAATGAAGAAATGGGTTGTGTTGCCGCTGAAAGATCTGCATGAAATTGAAATCAGGCTCAACACGGTAGAAGCTTTGATGCGCTACCGCGAGGCTGCAGAGCAGATAGCAATTCTTTTGTCACAGTGCGGCGATACCGAACGCATCATTTCAAAGATCTCATTGCTGCGCGCCAACCCGAGAGAAGTTCTTCAGCTGGCTAGGGCTCTTGATTGCATCAGGCAGATCCGCACTATATGTTCAGAATTGCCGGGTGCCGAAATGTCTGCATATGCGGCTCAACTGGATCCATGTACTGAACTTGCAGAAAAGATTATCAAAGAACTTAAAGCAGACAGTCCTGTCCTGATTAATAAAGGCGGTGTGTTTAACGAAGGTGTCAACGAAGAGCTCGACGAACTCAGAAGTCTACAGTTCAGCGGAAAGGAAAAACTACTTGAAATTCAGAGGCGGGAAGTTGAGCGCACAGGCATTTCATCTCTTAAAATTGCTTTCAACAATGTATTCGGTTATTATCTCGAGGTTACACATACGCACAAGGACAAAGTACCTTCAGACTGGATCAGAAAGCAGACTCTCACCAATGCCGAACGCTATATCACTCAGGAACTGAAATCGTACGAAGACAAAATACTCAGCGCCGAAAGCAGGATACTTGAAATAGAGAATTCGCTTTACAGCGATTTGCTGCAGCAAATGAGCGAATATATCGGCAGGGTTCAGCACGACAGTCATCTGTTGGCAAGGCTGGATTGCCTGCTCAGTTTTTCTGAAGTTTCGCAAAGCAATGACTATAGCCGTCCACTCATCAATGAAGGTTTTGACCTGGAGCTTACAGCTTGCAGACATCCTGTGATAGAGCAGCAATTGCCGGCTGACAGTCCATACATTCCCAATGACATCAGACTGAACCGTTCAGAACAGCGCATTGTTATTCTTACCGGTCCCAATATGAGTGGTAAAAGTGCAGTGCTCAGGCAAACAGCCCTTGCAGTACTGATGGGACAAATCGGTTGTTTTGTTGCGGCAGATAAGGCTGAATTCGGGCTGGTAGACAGAATTTATACCAGGGTAGGAGCAAGCGATAATATTTCTGGAGGAGAGAGTACCTTTATGGTAGAGATGATAGAGACAGCCGGCATTCTCAATAATATTTCAGGGAGAAGTCTGATTCTTCTGGATGAAATAGGACGGGGAACATCAACTTTCGATGGCGTGTCGCTTGCATGGGCAATAGCCGAATTCCTGGGCAAACATCCCGATCAGCCAAAGACGATATTTGCCACACACTATCACGAGCTCAACGAACTTGAAGCCAATATCCCGGGCATAGTCAACTATCACATATCTGTAAAAGAAACTACTGATAAAGTCATATTCCTGCGCAAGCTGGTAAAGGGCGGCAGCGAGCACAGTTTCGGCATACATGTTGCCAAGATGGCCGGGGTGCCTAAGATGGTATTACACCGTGCAGAAGAAATTCTTTCTGAGCTCGAAAAAGACCGCGCTAAAATCAGCGGCAGGGAAACCCTCAAAACCATGAAGGTTCCGCAATACCAGTTAACCATGTTTGGAGTGAGCGACCCCAAGCTTGAAGAATTGCACAGAGCCCTGAGTGCCATAGAGCCCAACGCCATGACACCAATTGATGCACTGATGAAATTGCAGGAATTAAAGAAGATGTTGGGGAAATAAAATAATGCGCCCCAATATTAAACTTCCGGACAAGCAAAGTTAAGTAGTCGTATTGTTTTTATTTTTTTTTTGCAGATGGTTTGATTAAATCAATTAATTAGTTTTTTATATTATATCAGGGGCTAAGACAGTATGGTAAATGAAATATATTTATTGGATGATTCGAATGATAAAGTTTACTTCTATTCCAATTCAATTTCATATCGAAATGCAATCAAATCAATTAGTAAGTCAAAAGATATTTATATTAGAGAGAGTAGAATTGAATGTGGAGAAGGGCCATCTTATAATTTAAGTTTAATGACATTTCAAAGCATCACCTTTGACAATTTATTGAAGGAGTTTGAGAAGAAATGTGCGGAAGTTTTTATTTTTAACTTAAAAGGTTCAATTGGAAATTTAATTTATTTTGAAATACATGATAATTATGAAATCCAAATCCAAATTAACAAACCTAAATTAAATAAATATTTTCTTATGCTATTGACATGTATTATTAGTACACCT
>CAZRKA010000131.1:0-9574 GCA_964600345.1 uncultured Chitinophaga sp.
GATGCTAACCAGACTAAAGCCGACCCGCGACTGAGTATCTACCGCGGCAGTGTAACGATGGTGAACGACCTGGTACACACTAAACTCGAACTGCATCCTGATTTCAGAAAAAGAGAAATGAAGGGTGTTGCGCACATAACGCTGGAACCGCATTTTTATCCTGTAGACTCTCTGATACTGGATGCGGTGCAAATGCGAATTGAAAAGGTAGCTGTTTTGAAATATTCAGGTGAGATAAATGCGGGAGTGATTAACCCTGAATTAAAGCCGCTGAATTACAGTTACGACTCTGCAAAATTGCGTATAGCACTTGATAAACGCTATGTCAGGGAAGAGACTTATACTATTGTCATACATTATGTGGCACAACCCGAAAAAGTAATCATAAAAGGAAGTCATGCGATCACAAGCCGCAAAGGTTTATATTTTATCAATCACGATGCTTCAGAAAAAGGTAAGCCGGTTCAGTTGTGGACTCAGGGAGAAACCCAGGCTGCTTCCTGCTGGTTTCCAACCATAGATGCACCTAATCAGAAATCGAGTCTCGAATTGTCGGTAGAAGTGCCGAAGAAATTCAAAACAGTATCCAATGGTCTTTTAATGCGTTCGGAAGAACTTACTGACAGTACCAGGACCGATTACTGGAAGCAGGATAAGCCACATGCACCATACCTGTTTGCTTTGGTGGCAGGCGATTTTGCAGAAGTAAAAGACAAATGGAGAAACAAGGATGTACATTATTTTGTTGAACCGGAATACGAGCCTCATGCAAAACTGGTTTTCGGCAATACGCCCGAAATGCTCACATTTTTCAGTGACATACTGGGATATGATTATCCCTGGGATAAGTACCACCAGGTTGTGGTCAGAGATTTCGTAAGCGGTGCCATGGAAAACACAGGTTGTGTGGTTCATTTCGACAAACTCCAGCACGATGCACGCGAACACCTCGACGAAACTTATGAGGATGTCATAGCCCACGAATTGTTTCACCATTGGTTTGGAGATTTGCTGACCTGCGAGAGTTGGTCTAATATTCCCCTAAATGAGTCGTTTGCCACCTATGGCGAATATTTGTGGAATGAACACAAATACGGTCGAAACGAAGCCGACTATAAACTCAGTGATTTTCATGGAAACTATATGGGTGAATCTTCCTATAAATCCGAAAATCTCATCCGTTATCATTATCTGGAACAGGAAGAAATGTTTGATGCCCACAGTTATCAGAAGGGTGGCTCTATTCTCCATATGCTCAGAAAATATACCGGAGACGAAGCCTTCTTTAAAGCGCTGAAATTATATCTGCACAGACATCAATATAAAACTGTTGAGATAAGTGATCTGAGAAAAGCTTTCGAGGAAGTTACCGGCGAAGACCTCAACTGGTTTTTCGATCAGTGGTTTCTGGATAAAGGTCATCCCGAACTGAATATCAGTCACACGTATTCTCCTGCGGAAGGTTATCAGATAAAAGTGATTCAGTTAAACAAACGCTACAGGTTACCGGTAGATATTGATGTATTTACAGACAATGGAATCAGGAGGCAAAGGGTTATCTTAAGCAGGGATACTCAGGTAATCAAACTTGCCGATGCCGGCGAGAAAAGCTTTGTACAGTTTGATGCTGAAAACCAGTTGCTGGCTGTCAAAAATGAAATTAAAACAAGTAAACAATGGAACTTGCAGTTAATTAATGCAAAACTGGCAGCCCACAGATTAGAGGCATTTGAAAAATTATGCGAACAGCCCGATTTAAACATGAGTACAAGACTTGAGTACTGTGCAATAATGCTGGAAGACAGTTTCTGGAACAATCGCCTTACAGCTTTATATGAGTTTAATCTGAAGAAATTTGACAGTGAAACATTGAAGCCATTTGCGGATCAATACAAAACAAGAATGATGAACGAGCCTGTGGCAGCGGTCAGAAAAGCCTATGTTCAGTTTTTCAGTGCCATTAAAGATGAAAGTACCCTGAAATATATGCTCAACGATTCATCTTATGACGTAGTAAAGAGAAGTGTCTATGCACTTGGTCAGCTGAACAGGAATGCAGCCTTTAATTTTGCCGATCAGCACCGTCACAATCCGCACAGGAAAATGCAGTCTATAGTATTTGGAATCATTGGCCGTTACAGCGGCAATGACGAACTCGATTACTTCTTCGAAAAGATAGAAAATGGCAATTCGCAGACGGTAGAACTTGCAGCCGGCGGACTTGGATCATATATCATGAATAATCAGCCTGATAAAACAGAAGAGGCATTGACCCGACTTGAAAAATTATTGTCTGATAATTCGCATTCGAAGTCGGGAAAAGCAGCACTTGAATCAATTCATTCTTACTATTACTATCAGATATTTTACATGCAGATGATGATGGGCTGGAATAAAGTATACAAGAATTTATACAAGGATAAAATTGAAGAAGCACGCAAGGTATACAAAAGGCTGGATGCGCTGAAGGGCAAGCCTTGACATTAATCAGCATTTTGAAATTGTCTGCCCTTACGGGGAAATCAGGCCCTAATCATTGAGGGTAAAATTAATGTCTATGTTGCAAATGGTCCTTACAGGTCGCATCCGTATACTTCCAGGAATGAATTTCGGAAACAGTCTTACCACTCTTACGGCTTCTTCGTCGAGCCCGAAACCAAGTGGAATACCATTGATATGTACATTTGAAACGGAGCCGTCTTTTTCAATGATGAAGTTGATGCTAACTCTGCCTTCTATACCATATATAACGGCCTCATGCGTATAGATGATATGCTCGTTTATAAAATTGTGCAACAGTTCAATGCCTCCCGGAAATTCAGGTTTAGCGTCGAGCATGGCCTCATTGATTGGTTCATCCACAGGTAGTTCAGGTTTTTCCGCAATTTTGTCGGAAGAATCAACATTAAAAGAACCTGTGCCGGTTTCGGGAACTTCCGGTTTTTGTATTAATTTATCTTTCGCTTCATCGTCAATTACAGGTTCTGCTTCGGGATTGATAATTGATTTAGTTTCTTTCTCAGGTTCTTTTTTAGGCTGATCTTCTTCAACCTTGTAGTTGATTATCGTGAGTCCCGGATCATCAAGGGGTCTGATATCAGAGATGGTAAGAGTATCGTCATAAACTGTGAAAGACAGCGTGATGAAAACGATAGAAAACGAAAAGATGTAACCGATAATGGTAAACAATGGCCTTTCCTTTGCGATGGAGACAGCCGGATTTTTTTTAAATTCCATAACAAAACGTATTAGTACTTATAAAACCGGTTAAGCGGGTTCAATCTTGTGCAATTGCCGTAAAATGACAAAAAAATGATATGTTAGTGGAAACTGTTTTGAAACGAGTGGAAATATAAAATCAATCTGATTATAGTTCAGAGCAAAAAAAAACCCGGACTATGCCGGGTTTTATGAATATTTTCAAACTTTAAGATTATTCGTCTTCGAGGATTTCAAAGGTAATCGGAATACGGCAGATGGATCTAACAGGCTTTTTTCTGTTTTCGCCGGGAACCCACATACCACTGGTTTGCTTGATAACGCGTTTTGCTTCTCTTTCAAGATCGGGATCACCTTTTCCGTCGGTATGGATATTGGTAATAGTACCATTCTTTTCAACTGTAAATGTTACGATAATGACTCCGCTGATGTCATTCAGTCTTGCTGCTTCAGGGAATTCGAGGTTTTCTTCAAGAAACGCATTCAGGGCATCAGGTCCACCTTTGAAAGAAACGTTTTTCTCAAGATCGCCTTCATAGATTTTTTCTTCATCTATAATCTCAACTTTTTCAGTTACTACCTCTGTCACAACCGGATCAACAATTTCCTGTTTTTCTTCAAATTCTGTAGACTGGAAATCGTTGGTTTCTTCTTCGATGTCTTCAACGACGGTAAGTGTTGGTGGCGGTGGTGGGGGTGGAGGAGCCGGTTCGTGCTGGGTGTTTTCCACCTGTTCGGCATCATCAGTGATGATGGCAGTTTTCATCTTTGGTTTTTTCTTGTCGAAAAAGGTAAAAGAAAACATAAGAAAGGTAATGGCAAACACGAAGGCAAAACCTATGAACCTGTAAATTATCCGGTCCTTCGTGATGTCAACATTTGGATTTTTCTTGAGTTCCATGACAGTACAAATTTAATTTTATTTTATGATTAATACAACTAAGGGAAAAGAGGTAAACGAAAATTTAACACAAAGTTTACATTTTATCGAGAAATTTGAGATTGCCGTATACGGTATAGAATAATACCCAGCCAAGCATAGCGCCTATGACATCAGCCAGTATATCCTGATAATCAGCTACTCTCGAATCTGTAAAGTAATGCTGGTAGATCTCAATCAGTATGGCATAAATAACTGCGATCAGAAATGAGATAAGCCTGATTTTGTTCAAGAGGAAGGAAAAACGCCAGTGTTTGATAAGTCCCAGCATGATAAAGAAAACGAGGACGGCAAAGATAAATCCGTGTCCCCATTTGTCGGTTGGAATACCAAGCAGTTTTCGGCTGATGAAACCGCCGCTCTCCGTAGAACATAGCACAAAAATGAAAATTGCCCACGTAAACGCGGGCAATTGATGTTTCAATATTTTGAGATCTGCTTTCAATGCAGGGATTAGTGACCTACGTGTGCTTTATAAGCAGTGGCATCCATCAGATCGTTGAGCTCTGAAGGGTTGCTGATTTTAATTTTCACCATCCAGCCGGCATTGTATGGATCCTGATTGATGGATTCAGGATTTGATTCCAGGCCTGGGTTTACTTCCATAATCTCTCCTGAGATTGGCATAAATAGGTCGCTGACCGTTTTAACGGCCTCAACCGTTCCGAAAGTCGCGTCTTTTGAAAGTGTATGACCTATAGTTTCGATTTCCACGAATACGATATCACCCAGTTCGCCCTGAGCAAAATCTGTGATACCAACTGTTGCAACGTCGCCGTCTACGCTGATCCATTCGTGTTCTTTTGTGTACTTTAAATTTTCGGGGAAGTTCATTTTGTTATTTTTAAGGTTGTTATTCTTCTGGTTAATTATTAGTCCCAAACTAGGCTCAAAAGCAGGCTTATCTTGTCTTTCAACACATTGCGGTGTACTATCATATCTACAAAACCATGCTCGAGCAGGAATTCGGAACTTTGGAATCCTTTGGGAAGGTCTTTGCCAATAGTTTCTTTTATTACCCTTGGACCGGCAAAACCAATCAATGCTTCAGGTTCGGCAATATTGAAATCGCCAAGCATGGCAAAAGAAGCAGTGATGCCACCTGTGGTTGGATCGGTAAGCAAAGAGATATAAGGTACTCCGTCTTTTGCAAGCAGGGCCAGTTTTGCTGAGGTTTTAGCCATCTGCATAAGCGAGAAGGCGGCTTCCATCATTCTGGCTCCACCGCTTTTACTGATAATGATGAGAGGCATGCGGTTTTCGCGCGCAAAATCTATCGCTCTCGCTATCTTTTCTCCCACTACACTGCCCATTGAACCGCCGATGAAACCAAAATCCATACAGGCAATGACAATTTTACGGCCGTTGGATTTTCCGTAGGCAGTGCGCACGGCATCCTTAAGTCCGCTTTTCTGTATGCTTTCCTCTATTCTGTTGGTATACGGTTTGGTGTCAGTAAAACTGAGTGGATCATCAGAAATCAGATTGGCATCCAGTTCCTTGAATTTATTGTCGTCGAACAATATTTCGAAGTATTCCTTTGAACTGATTTTATAGTGGTAATCGCACGAAGGACAAACAAAACGCGCTTCCACAAGATCCTTATGCGGCGTAATGGTTTTGCACCTCGGACATTTATCCCACAAACCATCCGGAGTTGCTTTCTTTTCCTTGGTTTTGGTGGTAATTCCTTCGGATACGCGTTTAAACCAACTCATAATACAAGTACAAGATTAGGATAAAGAAATGAATTAAGCAATAGTGACTTCTTTAGTCAGATATACATCCTGAATGCTGTTAAGAAGCGCTATACCTTCGTTCATTGGTTTCTGGAATGCTTTTCTTCCGCTAATAAGACCCTGGCCGCCTGCACGCTTATTGATTACCGCAGTTGTCACCGCTTCTGAAAGGTCGCTGGCGCCTTTGCTTTCACCACCGCTGTTGATTAAACCTGCGCGGCCCATATAGCAGTTGGCTACCTGGTAACGGCAAAGATCTATCGGATGTTCTGTATTCAGATCGCTGTATACTTTAGCGTGGGTTTTTCCAAAGTTAAGGGCAGTATATCCACCGTTAAGAGTTGGCAATTTCTGTTTGATAATATCTGCCTGTATAGTTACGCCAAGGTGATTGGCCTGAGCAGTTAGGTCGGTAGCAGTGTGGTAATCCACGCCGTCTTTCTTAAATCCATTGTTGCGGAGGTAGCACCATAAAATGGTTGCCATTCCAAGTTCGTGAGCTCTTTCGAATGCCTGAGCCACTTCAACTATCTGACGTGCAGATTCGGGTGAACCAAAATAGATGGTTGCACCTACAGCAGTAGCACCAAGATTCCAGGCTTCTTCTACGCTGCCAAACATGATCTGGTCAAATTTGTTAGGATAGGTGAGGAATTCGTTGTGATTGATTTTAACAATGAATGGAATTTTATGGGCGTATTTTCTGCTGCATGCGGCAAGTACACCATAAGTAGAAGCAACTGCATTGCAACCGCCTTCAACTGCAAGTTTAACTATATTTTCAGGATCGAAGAAGGCAGGATTTGGCGCAAATGAAGCACCTGCGCTGTGCTCTATTCCCTGGTCTACAGGCAGTATGCTTACATAGCCTGTTCCGGCCAGACGACCGTGGTTATATATGGCATTAAGGCTTCTGAGAACCTGTGGTGAGCGGTTTGTCTGTGCAAATACGCGGTCTACAAAATCGCCGCCCGGTAAATGAATGCTGTCTTTACTGATTGTCTTCGACTGGTGGTTTAACAAACTATCGGCATCTTTTCCCAATAGTTCCTGTATTTTTGAAATGCTCATAATTTAATAAGGCCGCAAAAGTACAAAATTTTAAATGAATAGAAAATTTTTTGTAGATGCTCAGCTTAAGGCAATTAGGGCCGGAAAAGTGCAGTTATCCGTGACTTTGTAAAAGAAAGTAGCTTGAAAACAATGGGGTAATCCTGATATGGTGAATACAACTGACCTGCCTTTCTTACAGTCAGTTAGCCTTAATCAGCAGCCTTTTAAGAAACATGCTGCTTCCTGTTTCTATCTTTATCAAATACATGCCATTCATTAGTTCCAGTCCGCTCAGGTCGATATAGATAGACTCTGAAGGCTTAAATGTAAAGGTTTCTATCTTATTACCCAGAATATCACTGATGGTAACAGTTACATCCGTATAAATGATTTCATTAAAAGTCAGCCTCACAAAATCTGTGGCAGGGTTGGGATACAGATTGACCTTAGGACTGCTTTGGGCAGATAAAGCCATTGTAAACAGTAAGCTGCAGAAAAGTAGAAAATGTTTCAAGGGTGTCTTTTTAGAATGAATCTTGCAAAACTTGTGCCAGAGGGTGGAATATAAACCCTAATTGCGATGTCACTTAAAGATTACAGGACTAAACTCAGGTGTATATTCCCGAGCGGTTTATATCAGAACAGAAACGACAATTCGATGCTGAAGTTTCTGGCACTGTGAGTCCCATCCTTAAAAGCGGGCGTGATATCCTTATAATTGTAATTGGCCGGATCTTCAGGATAAGACGGATCGGAGCGCTCTTTAAACACATTGCTGTATATATTCAGCATGCCGAGTTTACCTACCAGCTGAACAGACATGCCATTGCCTATTTCTTTTCTGAATCCGAGTGCGGGCGCAAGATCTATGCGTTTGAAAGGAAGGTCGGTTTTAACTTCACCGAATTTGCCATAGGCTTTATTGATACTGCTTCTGAACAAATAACCGAATTGTCCTCCCATCAGCAGGTGCATGGGTAGATTTTTAGGTGTTTTGAAAAGTTCTACGCTGAAATAAACAGGCAGTTCTATATAGGCTAAAGATATTTTACTGTACGATGTGTCGTTGGGCTTTGCAAATTTACTGCCCTTGAAAGTCAGGTTGAGTTCCCAGTGTATGTTGAGTGTCTTCGCCTTGTCGAGATGGATAACATTGTATATACCTGCTCCGAAACCATATAATGGTCGGGCATTGTCGAAGGCGTTACCGAAAAAAGTATGTCCTCCCATGGTAAACTTCACCCCCAGTTTGGTTTTGGTACTTTCTTCGGTATTCAGATTTTGCTGTTGAAGAGGTGCTTCCACTTCTTCCTCTGTTTGCGCCTGAACAAACAGAGTCCACATAAATCCTGTCAGAATAAGGTATTTTAATTTACAGTGCATCGAGCTTTTTTCCGGTTAATGCTTTGCCGATAGCCTCGTCCATCAGACGTTCGGCAAAGGGTCTGGTAATATGATTCAAACGTTCGGTCGAAGAAATTATTGCTTCCCTGTCTTCATCTTCACAGAGTATCTCGAGTGCTTCGATAGCCGCAAGCGTTTCTTTAATTTCGGCCTCACTTATCAATTGACTGTTGTTGTCTATCATTTTGCGGCACTGATAAATAACCTGTCTGGCTTCGGTAATACTCTCTGCCAGCATACGCTGATGCATATCCGATTCGGCGTATTGCATGGCCGACAGAAGCATCTTTTCAACTTCCTTGTCGCTGAGCCCGTATTGAGGCTGAATATCTGTGTCCTGGCGGATTCCTGATCTGAGTTCTATGGCTTCAACTTTTAAAATACCGTCGGCATTAAGCAGAAAACGGATTTCGATTTTCGGCAAACCGGCCGGCATCGAAGGAATATTATTAAGAGTCAGTTCGCCAAGTTTGCGGTTGTCTGCAACCATCTCTCTTTCGCCCTGATAAACCGAAATCTTCAGCTTACTCTGGCCGTCAATGGATGTCGTATACTGACGTCCGGCCTGCACCGGAATTTTGCTGTTGCGCGGAATAATGACATCCATCAATCCGCCCATGGTTTCTATGCCAAGACTTAGAGGTGTAACATCCAGAAGTAAAATATCCTTTCGGTTGCCCGCCAGAATATCTGCTTCGATGGCAGCGCCCAGTGCCACAACCTCATCCGGATTCAGGCTGTTGTTAACCGATTTTTTATCGAAAAATTTTCGCACTGTTTCACTGACAAATGGTGTTCTGGTAGATCCGCCAACCATTACTACTTCATCGATATCCGATTTTTCCAGCCCGGCATCCCTGAGTGCCATAGCGCATGAGGCAAGAGTTTTTTCAATGACGGGTGAAATGGCATTTTCGAATTCTGAACGCTTCAGGACAAGAGAAATACGCTTGTTGTTATAGTTAAATTCTCCTTTAAATTCGGCTTCGCTGCTTAAATGTTTTTTAGCCTGCTCGGCCAGTAATCTGAGTGTCTGATATTGCGATTTATCTTTCTGAAGTAAACCGGTCTCAATTCCATGTTGAGCGCACCACAATTCTACAATGATTCTGTCAAAATCATCTCCGCCGGTGTAAGTGTCGCCATTAGTTGAAAGTACCTCAAAAACACCGTCGGTAATGCTGAGAATTGTAATATCGAAGGTGCCTCCTCCCAGATC
>CAZRKA010000132.1:0-9398 GCA_964600345.1 uncultured Chitinophaga sp.
TGTAGGCTATATCAGAGCTACTTTTAACGCTGTCAGTGAAGGTTACTTCAATAAAATTATCACCGTAACCACCTCCGAAGGAGTTGTAACCCTTACCATTAAAGGAACTGTACTAAGCCCGGCCGCTTATGACAAATGGAAACATACCGACGATTCGACAAAAGCCGCTGCCGAAGCAGCTAAAAAACCGGTAAAGAAATCAGGTAAAACCAAAAAAGCAAAAAAAGTAAAAAAAGATAAATCCAATGCAGATGCCGACAAGCCTAAATCTGCCGGCAAAAAACAATCTTAATCCAAGAAAATATAATTAACATAACCGATATGAAAAAAATAGTTTATTTAAGCCTTTCTGCTCTCGTAATTATAGCACTGGCAGCATTTCAGCAACCTAAGAAACCAAAGAAAGCAGTTAAGAAAACGGCAGTTAAGAAAGAGGCTGCCCAGCCTAAAGTTGTGCTTTCAGACAAAGCTTACGATGTCAAATTCGACAAGACTTTCCACGACTTTGGTAAAGCTACCGAAGGCGAGCAGGTTGAAACATCTTTTATTCTTACAAATGTTGGCAAAGAGCCGGTAATCATTAAGAGCCACGACGTTCAGTGCGGCTGTACCGTTCCAACCTATACCAAAGAACCTATTATGCCCGGAAAAAGCACTACAATCAAAGTAGGATTCAACACCAATGGCAAAATGGGTATTAACGACAAAACCGTTACACTTCACACCAACGGCCCGACTCCTCACGAACTTAAATTCAGATGCGAAGTTACCGCTAAACCGTCTGTCGATCCGATTGAACCGGGCGGTGCAACTGTCAAACTTAAAACCAACTGATAAAACCCTTCATTTTTTAATAGAAGCGTTGTGGAATTTAATTTCTGCAACGCTTTTTTTTAAAGACCGGATCCAATTCAATGCAAACAGCGATTACTTTTATAATACTGCTCGTTTCAGCTCTCACATCGTCCCTTTCCGAAAAAGGTATCAGTTGGAATAAAACCACCCACGATTTTGGCGACATAAAAAGGGGCGAAAAAGTAAAGACCGTATTTACCTGTTATAACAACAGCGACACGTTGCTGATATTCGAAAACATTGCCGTATCGTGTGGGTGCCTGGCTACAGAATGGCCAAGAAACCCGATTAGTCCGGGCGATTCGGCCAATATCAACATTGAATTTGATTCGGAAGGCAAATCGCGGAAACATGTAAAAACTATTGCAGTATATACCAGTCAGGGATTGTTTGAACTGACTCTTAAAGCAAACATTGTCAGATAAAACACTTAGAAGCAATCTCAAAAATACCTTTTTTGTCTTTTCGGCATCTTTTTCATTTTTACATCGCTACTCTCATTACCCAGACTTACTTCCGGTATGGGTTTCTTCGAGTGCCTTGTCTAAATGAAAAATATTTGAAAACCCATTAAAATCTACTTTTGAGATAGCTTCTGGTTTCGGCACAGAATTTGTTTCATCAATAATAAATAACAAAACAAGGCATGATTTCAGTATTTACTTTCCTCTTTGCATTGGTCACACTAAACTGCAGTCCAGATATCAATACTGCAAATACAGAAGAACCCAAAGAAATTGAATGGAAAAAAACCACTCATGATTTCGGAGAGATTGTACAGGGAACCAAAGCAAAACACACTTTTGTTTTTACAAACAAGGGTAATGAAGCAATTGTAATCAGCAATGCTGCAGCATCCTGCGGTTGTACAGTACCAAACTTCAGCAAAGAACCGGTTGCCCCGGGCGGACAAGGATCCGTAACAGCTATATTCGATTCAGCCGGTAAGAAAGGTAATTTCGCTAAAAGTATTACCGTTACAACCAATCTCGGTCAATCAATACTTCACATTAAAGGAAATATTGTCGAAGAACAGGCCAAACCAAAATCACCAGTGCAGATAGGCGAATAAGCCCTTATTCATATTTTTGGAAAGACCTTACATATACTGTAAGGTTTTTTTATGCATCTTTGTATCCATTATCAACTATTGTGCTGCATACGGAATACTATAATGCCGAAATATGTGACATTATCGAATTAAGTCCCAAACTCAGGCGATTCTTTCTTAAGTTTCCGCACGATGTAAGGTTTCAAAGCGGACAGTTTGTAATCATCGATTTTGGCAGTCTTCCTCATCAGTTTTCTACACGAAGCTATTCAATTGCAGATATAACTCACGGACCTGTAATTGAACTTTGCGTGGTATTGAAAGAAGACGGTGCCGCTACACCTATGTTATTTCATCAGAAAATTGGTGATATATTAAAGATAAGTAATCCCCAGGGGCGTTTTGTATTACCCGATGAACCGGATCCGGAGAAAATATTCTGCTTTATCTGCACAGGTACCGGTGTGGCTCCTTTCAGAGCTATGATTAAGGATTTGCTTCTATTCCGGAATTTTAAAGGAAAAATTAGGCTCTATTTTGGCTGCAGAACTGAAAATGAAATCCTATACCGCGACGAATTTGAAGATTTGCAGAACAGATACCCCAATTTCGTCTATACCCCTGTTTTAAGCCGCCAGGAATGGGATGGCGCAAGAGGATATGTGCATCCATACTATGAAAAGGAATTTTCTTCCGCACCTCCGGCAATGTTTTACCTCTGCGGCTGGACTGAAATGCTGAAAGAAACCCGCGATAGATTAAAGGCATTTTCGTATACGCGTGCCGATATAAAAGTTGAGTTTTACGACTGATCCGGCATTGAATAAAAATCTGAAAGATATCGGCAATCTGATTAGAAAGAACCTGACCTGGGGCAGAACCAGCAACGCAATTAAGGTTCTTGGCAGTTATTATTACTCGAGATTACTCAGAAAGCCTGTTCAATGGGGCAAACCGATATCATTTTCAATCGAACCAAGCACTTCTTGTAATTTAAGATGCCCTCAGTGCCCAAGCGGTCTGAGAAGCTTCAGCCGGCCCACCGGAATGCTGGAGATGCCGGTATTCGAAAAAGCAATAAGCGAACTGGCGTATAGCAGTGGTTATATCACCTTTTACTTTCAGGGAGAACCATACCTGAATCAGCAATTTACTGAAATGGTTAAACTGGCAAACAAGAAAAACATGTATACTGCCACCAGTACCAATGCCCATTACCTGACTGCTGAAAATGCTGAAAAAACCATTGAAAGCGGTCTCGACAGACTGATTATATCCATTGACGGAACTGATCAGGAAACATACAGCAAATACCGGATCGGCGGTAAACTGGATAAAGTGCTTGACGGAACACGTAACCTTATGGAAGCCAAAAAAAGACTTTCTTCATCAACACCGCATGTTATATGGCAGTTTATAGTATTCTCGCATAATGAACATCAATTGCCCGAAATCAGGAAAATGGCCGAAGAATATGGCGTCGACGAACTGGCTATAAAATCTGCACAGATCTACGACTATGAATCGGGCAACGATATGATTCCAAAAAACGAGACATATAGCCGATACAAAATTGAAGATGGGTCGGTCAGGTTTAAAAACAAATTATTTAACCATTGCTGGCGTTTATGGAACAGTTGTGTCATAACCTGGGATGGCAAAGTTGTACCATGTTGCTTCGACAAAGACGGTACTTACAGGCTTGGCGATATCGTAAACAATGACTTTGCTTCAATATGGCACGGCGAAGCCTATAAGCGATTCAGAGCACAGATAATTAAAGGCCGGCAATATATTGATATCTGCAAAAACTGCAGTGAAGGAACCTCAGTCTGGAAGAACTAACGGACGACATAGAAGGTACCCCGCATTTCGTACCACTTTTTGTCGGTGTCATAATAGGTGATTTTATAGAGGTAAATATCCTGCTGGACCAGTTCACCATTAAATCTGCAATCCCAGCCGGCATTCAGGTCGTTGGTTTCGAAAAGCAACTCGCCCCAGCGGTTATATATACTGAAAATATAATCTTTCGGTGTAAAGTTCCATACTTTGACAAACAGATCGTTAAGTCTGTCTTCATTTGGGCTGACTGCGTTAGGCACAAAAACATAATGTGGACATGAATCAATTAGTTCTATTTCGTCGTCTTCGGTACATCCGTATTGATTGCTTACCGCAACAGAATATACCCCTGGTAATGAAACATTGATGGTACGGGTTACCTCATTGCCCGGACTCCACAGATATGTATAATTACTACCAGCTCCTGCATCAAGAGTTATCACCTGATTCTGGCACATGTATTTGTCTTGTCCCAGATAAACCGTTGGGTTCGGGTATTCTGTTATATTTACCGTTTTGCGAACGCTGTCGCAGACATTATTTCCGGCCCTTAATACCAGATTTACCCAATAGGTACCCTGAGTATTGACCGTTATCGCGGAACTTGTTGCACCAGTGCTCCACTGATACTGTACTCCGGGATATGAAACGGTATTTAACGTAAGTGGAAAGCTGCTGCCGGCACAATAACCTGTATCAAGCGGGAAACTGAATGAAGGTATCGGAAAATCGTAAACCACAACGTGTACAGAATCGGTAGTATCTGTTGCATTGTCGAAAGTAGTTTTTACTGTAGTAAGGAATACACCGGCAGTTGGATAACAAACGGCAGATGGATTCTGAACATTACTGCTACCGGGATTGCCGCCCTGAAACGTCCATTCCCAGGCAATTGCATTTCCCTGAGTAGTTACATTTGTATACGCGATACAACTGTTTTTACAGATATACAGGGTGTCTACGTTAAAAGCTGCAGCAGATAATGCCGGGCCAAAAATTAAAAAAACAATGCTTATGCGTAAAAAACCTTTCATTTTGCCTGACTATTCAGGTATTCTGTTTTTAACATGCTGCAAATTTTATACCTTTCATCATGTGTGTCCGAATAAAGTGCTGATAATGTTTCATATACATTTTTAATCCCTATCTGTTTGCACCATTCAAACGGCCCTTTGGGATAGGCAGTTCCAAGTTTCATCCCAAGATCTATGTCGCTCATATTTGCTGTGCCTTCCTGAACTGTATAATAGGCTTCGTTTATGATCATACAAACAATCCTGGGAGAGATTAAACCTACCCTGGATGTTGATTTCAAACCTTTTTTCCACCCGAGTTTAAGAATCATTTCCTCTCCGAATAAGTCATTACTGCAACAATATTCGAGTGAACTTCTTTTCAGAAAACCGCTCATGGCATTTATGCCAGCACTTTGCCCGAGCAATTTGGAACCGAGCACAGCTTCAAGCTGAATTTTTACTGAAGAAAGCAGAAGTATAGTACTTCTATCGAGTAAACTGTAATCATCAATGGATTCCTGATCATCATCAAAACCAAGATCGAAAATTACATCATAATTGCCCTTATGGATATTTTTTGTACTTTCGACCTTTGTAAAAACCAAACCCGCCGATGACAGTATTTCGCTTAATTCTTCTGATCGTTCCGGTGAGCCTTTTACAGCAATGTTCATTCGACCACAAAAATACAAATACAAGCATGGAAAAAAAAATCATATTCACTGAACAGGCACCGGCGCCAATCGGCCCTTATTCACAAGCTGTGCATATCGGCAATACGCTGTACTGCAGCGGGCAAATAGCACTCGACTCCAACGGCAACTTATTGAACGAAAATATAGAAACTGAAACAGTTCAGGTAATGAAGAATATCGGCAATTTACTTAAAGCAGCAGGATTTGATTACTCAGATATCGTTAAAACCACCATATTCCTGACCGATATGGCTGACTTCGCAAAAGTAAATGCGGTATATACCGTATATTTTAGCAAAGACTTTCCCGCACGCGAAACTGTTCAGGTAAGCGCATTGCCTAAAGGCGCCAATGTAGAAATAAGTGTTACCGCTGTTAAATGAGAAAACATCGCGGCAAGAGGAAATCCGTTTAGTGCGTTTAAACTCAGGGCTGTTTTTCTGCAGGACAGGTACTAATCCCGAAAATTGTATAAAGCGGACAAAAAGAAATGATAGAGGTTAGGGCAAAAACGCCTCCCAGAATCATCAGTACCAAACCTGTAGTTCCTGTAATTACAGAACCAAAGTAAAGATAAGCGAAAATTGCTGCCAGTATTAGTCTGATAATCCTGTCAGTACTACCCATGTTTTTTTTCATTGTATTAAATTATTGATTGAATTTTCTGATTATCATAACCAATCCCGTCACAAGGGCTATACAGGTGATGCATGCCAGTGTAAAACGCAGATATTGGGACCGGTTGTTCATAATTGTTGAAACAAAGGAAATCAAAATCAGTAAAACAAAAGTTGACTCAGATCATGATTTATACTGATTAGAATTAAAAAACAAAAGCACAGTTCGTTTCCGAACCGTGCTAATGCATCAACAAAAAACTAAACAACTACCTCCAGATAAATCCTACAACACAATTTCTTATTTAATTCGGTCTTCAGCTGATTCTAAGCAGTGTAATGACCATGCCGTTGAGCTTCAGACCAGTCATTATTTTGACTATCAGCCTATTTAAAAGTGTACGCATAACTTTAGTGTTTAATGATAATTTTCCTGTATGATACTGTTGCCTCATTAACGATCTCGAGCACATATACTCCCTCTGGCAACCCTAGCGTAGCAATACTCAGCAAACCGTTTTCACCAAGATGTTCTGCTACCGTTCTTCCGCTTAAATCAATCAGTCTGACTTGCAGATTTCCGCTGTTAGTCCTGACATTCACGACATCATTAACCGGAAATGGCCATATACTTATCTGAACAGAATCTGCGGCGAATGACTCTCCTTTTTGCTTTGAAATTGTTTCAGAATAATTACATGGATTGCATGATGAAGGGTTATAACAATCCTTATTGATAGTTGACTGCATAAACCCATCGAAATAATTGAGGGTTGTACCACCGCTTCCGGGATAAGGGAAGCTGACAAAATAATGTGTTCCGGCACCATCTGTTAAATTTGTTGCAGGTGCGGGATTCCAGTAATTTCCTTCTGCTTTAAATTTATAAGGACTTGCACTGCTATGTGTACTGCTGCTGTGAGCCAGTTCTCCCTTCAGAAAATTGCATGGCAGGTTCCCTGATTTATGTAAAAAATTATTCTCCCCGTTGAATATGAAAAGCAGGGTGGCTTTCAGATGAATACCCGCACCCGTATTGTAAGCAAAGGTATTGCTTCCTCCATTAAGTGTATACACATATCCTCCAATATACCTGTCGGGGCTGAGCGAAACTTCTCCCATCTCATCGTTCAAACCATAGACATTATTCAGAAAATTGCTGCACGAAACTGCCGAGTGAATATTTTCGGTCTTAAGTCCGCTTTTATTTCTGATAAATTGCGAACTCAGCACAAAGAGATAATCAGCATTTGGCGTTTTATTGACCATATACATACCGGTTTCATTGCCTATAAATGATGAACCTTCAATCCTGATATCGGATTCCGCTGATGCAACATAAACTCCGTTTTCACTGCAATTTTCAAAAAGACTTGTGTTAACCGCCAGAACGGCATCGGTCAGATTGATACCATTGATACAATTCCTGAATTTGCATGTCTTCACCTCCAGGTGATTGGTTTTCGAGGATGTGCCGGTGACTTTTATGCCGGAAGCCAGATTGCTGAATTCGCAATTGCTGATTTTTGCCAGGGAATGATTAGACATCAATACTGCATCAGAAGACCCTTTGTTTGCCCATTCCAGTTTTTCGAAAATCACCTCATCTGCGTGGAATTCAGTTGCAATGATTATCCTGGAACTATTGCCATAATTCACTTTGCAATTGCTGATTTTAAATGCAATCAATTGAAATTTATTATCGCCCTGTTTGCAGTTAAGTTCACCCTCAACCTGCAACAATAAATCGGTGTTTTTACCATAACCTTTCAGATCAATTGACGCATTGCCACCACCTGTTTCGATCGATGCATTGCCATAACCACCCTTTGCATTTCGGAACTTGAGGGTGCCGCTTCGCTGTGATTCTCCTTTAGTGATGCTGAATACCGCTCCCTCTTCAAGTCTTAATTTACCATCAATTTGCAAAAGAGCATCATCGCCATCCAGTACAATCGAGGCATCTTTATAATAAACCAGTGTCGCACCTTCTTCTATAATCAGTTGCGATCCGTTATGTATGTGCAGCAAACCTCCACTTTTAATAACCAATACAGATCCGCTTCTAATGCGCAGTACTCCTTTATTGTTGACGGGCATATTCCTGTCGCCTATAATCAAACTTCCTCCCCGGTCGGCAACAATGTATACATTGCAATCTGATGTGAATATTTCGAACCTGGAACCGGCAGTATTCACTTTATCATAGCTTCCGTTTCCAAAACCATTCATGTAATTCCCGTTTATTTGCAGAACTGAATTATTGCTGATTGTTACCGAACCAAGAGAAAATCTTTCATATCGTCCGAAATTGTATTTTCCGCTGAGAACCGGCGGTAATTCGTTTCTGTTTTTTTCAATTTCTGCCACTGCCCAGTCGATATTAGCATCAGTAATCATCATGTGCTCTTCGTTGGTATTCATAACACCTGAATAGGTATGAAAAGGATAAATGTCAGGATTTGGCTTTTTGCTGTCAAGTTTTCCGACAATGTCTTCTGAAACCTTCGGATCGCGCAGATCCAGCGAACTATAGCTGGGTATAAAACAGGCCGAGCTGTGAACATCCACAAGATTAAGGGCTACATATATTCTGCGTGCTTCCCTTAAATCGTAGCGAATACTTCCGGGCACATTATCAGGGCAAAAACTGAACTTCCCGCATTTTTCAATATAATTTATATCGGCCGGATAAAACACCTGTAAAACCATCGCTTCGTCTATTCTGTAAGCTTTGCACATGGCATACACGGTTGCACCCAGTTTGAAAGGATTTGATGTCAATGACGTATTGACCGGAAACAATTTCAGCAGAGGATCACCGGAATTAAATTTCTGAAAACTTCTGTTAATACTGCCGTTTATCAGGGCGATATTCCTCGACCATTTGGGATAATTTCCAAGTTCTTTAAGTTTGTGATTAAAATCTTTTCTTTCCCCGTGCATACTGGTATTGTATTCGGATAAGATGTGATAAATCAATAATTGTCTGGTGGCTGCCCTGTCTATCTTTCTGTTGAAACTTTCTTCGATTGACCAGACAACGCCCTTGTAATACTTCAGGAAAGCCTGGAAGCCAAGCGGTATATTAGCCCCCTGATGCGGCGCATCAAAAGCAAGAAATGTCCTTACACAATGCGGTATTTTATTCTTTTCCATATACGACAAAGCATAACGTCCGACAATACCACCCATACTGGTACCTATTACCACCAGCTCATCATTCCCGCATTTTCTGGCATTGAGCATCTTGATAAATTTAACTACCAGCATGGCATTGTTTTCCATGTATTCGGCGCCGTTATGAAAGTCTATATAA
>CAZRKA010000133.1:0-9385 GCA_964600345.1 uncultured Chitinophaga sp.
TTATGTTATAAATAAAATTAAATACGATTGACTAAAAGGTTATTTTTGAGACCAGTTCTAACTGAGTTCTGAGCTGGGGGCAATCTTTTTGACCAGTCCCTGAAGTACTTTGCCCGGACCGAGTTCAGTAAATTTTACAGCACCGTCTTTCACCATTGCCTGCACACATTGAGTCCATTTAACCGGAGCGGTTAACTGTTTGAGCAGGTTATTTTTAATGGCAAGGGGGTCTGTTTCAGATTGGGCAGATACATTCTGATAAACCGGACAGGATGGTTTTTTAAATTCTGTTTTTTCAATTGCTGCAGCCAGTTTCTCTTCAGCGGGTTTCATTAAAGGCGAGTGAAATGCTCCGCCTACCTGAAGTACCAATGCTCTCTTAGCTCCTGCTGCCTTCAGTTTTTCACAGGCTTCGTTAATGGCTTCAATATCGCCCGAAATTACAAGCTGCCCCGGGCAGTTATAATTGGCTGGTACTACTATTCCTGATTTTATTTCACGGCAAATTTCTTCTACTTTTTCATCTTCCAGACCCAGAACTGCTGCCATTGTGCTTGGTTTCATTTCGCAGGCTTCCTGCATAGCCATTGCTCTGCTGTATACCAGCCTGAGACCGTCCTCAAAATCGAGGGTGCCATTGGCAACCAAAGCTGAAAATTCGCCCAGACTGTGCCCGGCTACCATGTCGGGATTGAATTCGTCACCCATGCATCTGGCGGCAATTACTGAATGAAGAAATATGGCTGGTTGCGTTATTCGCGTTTGTCTTAGTCCTTCATCTGTTCCATTAAACATTTCATCTGTAATTCTGAACCCCAGGATTTCGTTCGCTTTTTCGAACATTATTCTTGCAGTTTCATGTTGTTCGTAGAGGTCTTTACCCATACCTACAAACTGTGCTCCCTGTCCCGGGAAAATAAATGCGTTTTTACTCATATTGTGCTTTTATCAGATTTCAATGTTAAAATTAAATCGTTTAATTACCAAGTGCTATCTCAGCCTGCTCTTTCCGGCTAAGTCCCGACTTTACCAGCTCATAACTGTTTCGTATCTGTTCCTTAATGAAACTGTGTGACAATCCCTCAAGTTCTATGGTATTCCAGTGTTTTTTATTCATGTGAAAACCGGGTTTTATCTGTTCATACTTTTCTCTCAGTTCCACTGCTTTTTCAGGATCACATTTGAGATTGATACTTCCGAAATCATAAATACCGCACAAAGCATACATTTTGCCTTTGATTTTAAACACCAGCGTATCAGGTCCGAAAGGACATTCCTCCACAGTGCCCGGCAACTGCAGGCAGTACTCCCTGAATTGTTCTATATTCATCTCTTCGGAAAACCTGATTCAAAAGTACGAATCAGGATGGAAATTTTCCAAATATAGATTCAAGTGCTTTTTCCCTGAATTCAAAGATTTGATTTAGTCTTTTTTTGATGAACAAAAAATGCAGCAATTGCCCGAATATACCAAACGGGATTTTGTAGTGAATGGTATCATCCATCAAAACTCCCCCGTCAACAGGTTTGAGCTTGTGCATGTGATGCCACATGAGATAAGGGCCGAATCGCTGTTCATCATTAAAGTAATCACGATTTTTTACATGGGTTATTTCGGTTACCCATTCGCTGCTTATTCCCGCGATAAGTTTAATCCTGTATACGATTATCTGTCCGGCAAACATGGTATCATTTTGCTTTATACCGCTTCGGATTTCGAATCCCATGTACTCAGGGGTTATTTTTTTCAGATTAAATGGTGAAGAGAGAAATTCCCATGCTTCTTCAATGCTTACAGGAAGTTTTTGCTCGCTGCGCTTGATGTATACCGCCATACTGATATGACAATTAAATGCATGTTTTGTTTTGAAAACAGCGCTGACAGCAAATCGAAATATAAAACTTATGTGGTTTTGAAAACCGGTTTTCTGAAAACGGAAATACCCCTTTTAAATTTGTTCTGCAAAGAAATAAGTCCCTAGCATTCGCTGTTTTTCTTCATTGGAAATATTTTCAGGAATTTTTCTGAGTATACCATCCAAATACTGCAGCATATTCTCATAGTTATAGGATTTCATCACCAAAAGGTGGTAATCCGCAAGTGCTGTAATCTCTTTTTCAATAAACTCAGAATCCTTGCGAATTATTCTCAATAAACCTTTTTCATCGCAAATGTTGAAAGAGTATGCCTCAGCACCCTTGGAATTTTCGTCACCGATTCCAATTTCAACATTGAGCATAAACCCGTTATCTGATGGCGCAAAATCAATGAGAGAGGTGTTGAATTCACCTTCAATATACTTCAGTTTCAGTTTTGACATTGGGTTTGAATCGTTATTAAATTAAAACGAAACGGCCGCTTCTACCGGCTTAAGGGCGTCATCGACAGCGGCATTGTTTTTATCAAGCAGGTCTTTGGCCTGAGCTGCAAAATCAACTGCTTTCGTTTTATCCTTCAAACCTTTGGCATTGACCATCACGTTGAAATATGCACCCTGAACGGCAGCTTTGATACATAGTGCGCCAACTCCTGCATCGGTGATACTGTTGGGATTTCCCTTCTCAATCATAGCTTTTAAAACAGGAATGCTTTTGTAAGCAGTTTGCATGGTGCGCAATGGAATTTCAGTTGCGTAAACAGAAGCTAGTTCTATGGCTTCACTGCGTTTGGATTTTTCTTCATCTGTCGCTTTAGGAAGTTGAAATGCCGACATGATGGCATTGAAGGCATTGGTATCTTCATCTATCAGGAATAACAATTCTTCTTTAATTTCCTGAGCTTTTTCAGCCCAATCCGAAAAAAACAAACTCTGTTCTTCCCATCCTCTTTTATCTGCACTTAGGTTGGCAACCATTGCGCCCAGACTAATTCCCAAGGCAGCACACAAAGCACTCACAGATCCACCCCCGGGTGCAGGGCTTTCAGCGGCAGTCTCGTTCACAAATCCGCTTACGCTCAAGTCTATCAGTCTTTTTTTCTGTTTATCTCTCAGCACATATTCAATAATGCGTTCCTGAGGATCGAATTTTCCGAGTTGATTCAGACCAAGAGACTGCACGGCAATTTCTATCAGTTCTTCATTGCTGACACCGGTGCTTCTGCCTTGTCTGGCGAGGTAGTGTTTACCGGCATCCAGTAGCGGTTGCAATGGAAGCAGACCTACTAATTCGCTGCCGGTTACCCTTACTCCCCTTTCGTTCGCCTTATTGCAAACCTCATCAAAAGCTTTGTGAACCGATGTTATCTTGTAATTTGTAAGGTTCATGCTGATTTGTGCCATGCCGTATTCCTCAATATACCAGCCAATCGCTTTAACCGATTTTAAAGTCCCCGGAATACGCACAGGCTCCCCGTCAGCGTCTGTTACAATTTTTCCACTTACAGGATTGCCCTCGCGTTTAACCCTGCCGGCCTCTCTTACGTCAAATGCAATGCGGTTGGCAATGCGGGTTGACTTGGTGTTTAAGTTGATGTTGTAGGCTATCAGGAAGTCTCTGGCGCCTATAACGCTAGCTCCATGTTTAAGTGGTAAAACAGATGGTCCGAAATCAGGTTTCCATTCGCTCAGTTTTATTTTTTCCGAAAAACCTTCATATTCTCCGGCTCTTATCACTGAAAGGTTTGACCTGTTTTTGTCTTTCTGAGCTTCTTCGTAAAGATAGACCGGAATATTTAGTTCGTCGCCCACCATGGCTCCTAATTTATAGGCCCATTGAACGCACTCATCCATACTGATGCCACTGACAGGAACTAAAGGGCAAACATCGCAGGCACCCATGCGCGGATGTTCTCCTTTGTGCAAACGCATATCTATCAGTTCAGAGGCTTTTTGTATGCCCAGAAAGGCAGCTTCAACTACTGCAGAGGGTTCGCCTGCAAAAGTAACAACCGTACGGTTCGTTGCATGACCCATATCAACATGCAGCAACATGACACCATTGACAGATTCAATGGCATTGGTTATTTGTTTGATAATTTCCGCATCGCGTCCTTCACTGAAATTCGGAACACATTCTATAATTTGTTTCAACATCGGCGCAAAAATACACTCAAAATATATTGTAATCTCAAAAACTTACATAGTTTTGTATGAAATTCGGTTTATGTACAAACAGCTGAGAAGAAGCAGACAACAGCGAGTTATAGGCGGTGTTTGCGGTGGACTTGGTGACTATTTCCACATTGATCCTATTATATTTCGCTTTGCCTTTATTGCACTTTTGCTGGCAGGCGGCAGCAGTTTATTTATTTATTTGCTGCTCCTGATTGTGGTTCCAAAAGAAGAATTTTCTTTTGATAAAATACCCGGACAAAGCAGCGGCCTCTCAATACAGGATTCCGGAATTAAAAAACCGGAGCCGGCTGAAAACAGTGATTCTGACACCAGAATGATTTTCGGACTTCTGCTTATTTCGGCCGGGGTACTCTTTCTGTTGAACAATCTGGTGCCTTATTTCAGACTTGAAAAATTATGGCCTGCCGTATTGGTCATAATGGGCCTTGGATTACTATTACAAAAAAAACCGGGTGAAAAGAAAACGGGAAATGAAAACTGAAATGAAAAACAGCAATTATACTGCGGGGATAATTCTAACCATCCTTGGCATTTTACTGCTCATGCGCAATTTCGGATTGCTGGATATTGACTGGGAGATTATAATGAAATTCTGGCCGCTGTTATTGATATACGCAGGTCTGGCCATACTGTACTCCAATAAAAGTTCCTGGATGGTACCTCTGGCCATGATTCTGATTACCATACTTGCTATTTTGCTTTACTTTATGTTCAAAACACAGACAGGAATTGAGTCTGTCTGATCATCCTTTCATTAATGATCGGTAGGGCTACTAACCAGAACCACATTAAACAGACGTTTTAATTTAATATGCCTAAACTAGAAATGCTTGATTTTAATATTGAAAAATCAGGAGAAATTTCAGAGATATTCCTAAAACATGAACTGTATAGTTTTAAGGCTGCTATGGAATTTATTCTTAATCTGCCATACGGAAGAAATGATAATAAATACGACCTGAAATCTGTTTTTAGAAATGCTTGCGGAACATGCAGTACCAAACACGCTATTTTGAAAGCACTTGCCGATGAAAATGATTTTAAGGGATTGAAACTCATGCTCGGTATTTTTAAAATGAATGCTCAAAACTCACCTCAGATTTTATCTACATTGGTGCGCTACGGACTGGATTACCTGCCTGAGGCACATAATTATCTCAGATATGAAAACAATATTATTGATCTGACAAAGCAGGGTTTCATGCTGAGTGCTGATTCAGGCGGATTGCTGGCAGAACAGGAAATACAGGTTAGTCAGATAACAGATTATAAAATCAGATTTCACAAGGAATATATTTCACACTGGCTGGAAAATGAAGTTGAAATAAAATATTCGGCTGAAGAGATTTACCGGATCAGAGAATATTGTATATTGGATTTGTCTGCTTTTTGAAATCGGTTCTTATTTATTCCCGTTTTGAGATTTAAAGGAGTAGTATTTAACAGTATATTTATTAATGTGATATATATCATTGCTGCCTTAGAAGGGAGCAGGTAATTTGCCACTGTTATTCCGTTTGAATTAAAAGGCAGTTTATCAAGAAAATCAATTCAGGGTATTAAAATTTCGATTTAATGCAGGGATTAATGATACCTACATTTGTCACGGTAAATTAATTAGTCAACTAATAAATTAAAAGATATGAAAAATTTAATTACATCCATTCTATTAGGCTTTGCCATTAATACGATGGCTCAGCCGGATGCGGCTAAATGTCCTTTCCATGCTGCAAACCCTTCAGAAAAGGATAGCACTAAGACAAGTGCAATTGATATGCAGCCCTCAGATAAGAGTCTGACTGGAACAAGCAACAGCGACTGGTGGCCAAATCAGTTGAATCTGCACTTGCTCAGACAAAATTCATCTCTTTCAGATCCGATGGGAAGTAGTTTTAATTACGCCAAAGCTTTTAACAGTCTGGATTATTTTGCTTTGAAAAAAGACATACAGGCTGTTCTGACACAGTCGCAGGACTGGTGGCCGGCCGATTTCGGCAACTACGGTCCGTTGTTTATCAGAATGGCATGGCATAGTGCAGGTACATATCGCACCGGTGACGGAAGAGGAGGTGCTACAGCCGGACAACAGCGTTTTGCACCGCTCAACAGCTGGCCGGATAACGGAAATCTCGATAAAGCGAGAAGATTGCTTTGGCCCGTCAAACAAAAATACGGAAGTAAAATATCATGGGCCGATCTGATGATACTGGCAGGTAATGTGGCACTCGAATCAATGGGATTTAAAACTTTCGGTTTTGCCGGAGGCCGGGCAGATGTGTGGGAACCCGAACTTGATGTTTACTGGGGATCCGAAAAGAAATGGCTGGAAGACAAACGATACAGTGCAGGAAGAAACCTGGAGAACCCTCTGGCGGCAGTGCAGATGGGCTTAATTTATGTCAATCCCGAAGGGCCGAACGGCAATCCTGATCCGATTGCAGCAGCAAGGGATATTCGCGAAACTTTTGGTCGTATGGGAATGAATGACGAAGAAACCGTTGCCCTGATTGCCGGTGGTCATACACTTGGAAAGACTCATGGCGCAGGACCTGCCACACATGTTGGGCCCGAGCCTGAAGCTGCGGGTATAGAAGAACAGGGACTGGGATGGAAGAGCACTTATAAATCGGGTAAGGGCAAGGATGCAATAACATCAGGTCTTGAAGTTACCTGGACATCCAGTCCGGCCGAATGGAACCAGACATTTTTTAAAATACTTTTCCGCTATGAATGGGAATTGACCAAAAGTCCTGCAGGCGCTCATCAATGGGTAGCTAAAACCAGTGATCGTATTATTCCCGATGCATACGACAGTACTAAGTTTCATTTACCAACCATGCTTACCACAGATCTTTCTCTCAGATATGATACCATATATGAAAAGATATCGAGGAAATTCATGAACGATCCGAAAGCCTTTGACGATGCCTTTGCGCGTGCGTGGTTTAAACTGACTCACCGCGATATGGGCCCGAGTTCTCTCTATCTGGGACCTGAAGTGCCCAAAGAAGCCCTTATCTGGCAGGATCCGATTCCGGCACTTAACCACACTTTGATAGATGCCAAAGATATCGCTTCATTGAAAACTAATATACTCAATTCGGGATTAACGGTAAGCGAACTGGTTTCAACTGCCTGGGCTTCTGCATCAACTTTCCGCGGATCAGACAGAAGAGGGGGAGCCAATGGCGCCAGAATTCAATTGTCTCCTCAGAGAAACTGGGAAGTCAATAATCCTGCTCAACTCGACAAAGTTTTGAAAGTGCTTGAGGGCATTCAGAAGAAATTCAATTCCGGATCTAAAACCAAAAAAGTTTCAATGGCTGATTTGATAGTATTGGGTGGATCGGCAGCCATTGAAAAAGCGGCAAATGATGCCGGTTATACGATAGAGGTGCCATTTAAACCCGGACGAATGGATGCACTGCAATCGCAAACAGATATCAAAAACATGGCAGTGCTGGAACCACAAGCTGATGGATTCAGAAATTACAGCAGAACCGGTTTCACTCTGTCTGCCGAAGAATTGCTTATAGACAAAGCACAGCTATTGACTCTTACCGCACCTGAAATGACAGTATTAATTGGTGGTCTAAGGGTGCTGAATATTAACCACAACAACTCAGCACAGGGTGTATTTACAAAACGTCCGGGTGTACTGAGCAACGATTACTTTGTAAACCTGCTCGACATGAATACTGTTTGGAAACCTTTGAACGATGATAAAACAGCTTTCGAAGGCAGAGACAGAAAATCCGGCGAACTTCGATGGACAGCCAGCCGGGTTGATTTAATTTTCGGTTCCAATTCTGAATTGCGTGCGCTTGCTGAAGTATATGCAGGTGCTGATGCAGGACAGAAGTTTGTTGCTAATTTTGTAATGGCATGGGTTAAAGTAATGAATCTGGACAGGTTTGATCTGAAATAGTTCACTCCACTTATACATTCTTGAAGGGGGTGCTGTTCTCAAAGAGCGGCACCCTTTTTTTATTTTAAATTATTTGACGGTATATTATAAATTTATTAAAAGTGAACAATTGCAAGAATTGTGTATACTGAAGAACTTTCAAAACCCTAACTGGAATTGAGATTTTGAAATGATAATCAAAATAGTAGTTTGAATTTGTTTTAATTGAACTCTGATTTGAACTTATCATTAAGGTCTCACATTTTCATAATTGAATCTATTTGTAAGTTTCAATAAAGAAATTGGGTCGTCAGTTTGTATAATATCCGGCTTTTTCCGGAGTAATTCTTTGTTTTCATAGTAGTTTCGAGGGCTCCAAAGCATTGTGCGCAAATTAAGACTATTGGCATAAATAAGGTTACCATCCTCAGTTTCCATAGGCAAACTTAATCCGAAAAAATTATAATAATATGCAGTATCTGAAGGTGTGTTTTTGTCGTACGATAATAAAAATAAGGGATTTTTCATGCCTAATAATTTTCCGATTACTAAAAAATCAAGCGGACCTTCCAGTAAAATATGCTCTTCTAAATTAAATTTTTGCGAAATTCGTTTTACAGCTCTCATGAATTTAGTTTTATATGAATTTGGGTCACTCATTGAATGACTTACTTTACAATCAAAACTGAAATAATAATCCTGCAAATTATTTATTGAAGAAAAAATGTCTTCAACCCTAATTAAATTACTTGGGTTAATCGATCTGTTATATTGACAGGATTGTATATCGCTCCAGTATAATTCATGAATTTTTCCGCCACAATTTGTCTGTGAATTTAAATCAAGGTCGTGGTAGGCAACCAAAACAGAATCCAGAGTCATTTGAACATCCATTTCTGAACCATCGCACCCAATACTTAAAGTAGTTAAAATTGACTCCTTTGAATTTCCGGGCCATGAGAACTGGGTACCCATCCCCATATGGCCCAGAATCATTATTTTTTTGTTTAAGCGTGAATCATCATTAGACGGATCTTCTTTTGAACAGGAAATAGCAAAAATACCTGTTGATATGACAATAATGAGTCTATTTAGTAAAGTCATAACAGAGGTTTATTCTTGGAATTATCCAAAATGTCTGAGGAGTATCATACCATAAAGCTTTATATGGTTTAATGGTTTTTGCATCTGATTCGGACTTCAATGAAAGTGAATTAAAGAAGATTGCAGTCTTCAATTCAAGAGCAAATTTTGTATTTAATTGAAATGAAAAACCTGCCTCAGGCCCAATCCCCAGACGGATTTGAGAGTAATTTTTACTTGAAGATTGATTTGTGCGGGATTTATATTCATTAATATTCTTCCAGAAATAATTTAAATCAGATTGCAAAGAAACAAAGTA
>CAZRKA010000134.1:0-9310 GCA_964600345.1 uncultured Chitinophaga sp.
CCGTCACTACTACAACCACGTTAAATACGACGATTATCCTGTAGTAGGAGTTAACTGGCATCAGGCAAATGCTTTTGCAGCCTGGAGAACAATCTATAAAAATACTTACTGGGAATCATACGGTGACCCGCTTACTGAAGATTTCCGTCTGCCAACTGAATACGAGTGGGAATATGCAGCCAGCGGCGGCAGGGTAGGTAACCCGTATCCATGGGGAGGTCCTTATACCAGAAACAGCAAGGGTTGTATGCTTGCCAACTTCAAACCTCTGAGAGGTAACTACGGAGCTGACGGTGGTATGTATCCGGTAAGAGCAGACAGCTATTTTCCTAACGATTACGGACTTTACAACATGGCCGGAAACGTTGCAGAATGGACCATCAATGCCTGGAGCGAACAGTCGCATATCTTTACACATGATCTCAATCCTGACTACCGTCTTAACATAGATGAGTATGCCAACGACGGAAAAGGCAACAGAACAGGACCTGAAAATTCAGCCATCACCCTGAAACGCAAAGTTATCAAAGGCGGAAGCTGGAAAGACGTTGCTTATTTCATACAGAATGGCAGCAGGACCTATGAATACCAGGATACGGCAAAAAGTTATGTCGGTTTCCGTTGCATTCAGTCTTATATCGGAAGATCCAATAAAGACAGAAAGTGATCAGTTTAAATTTTCCAACACAATAACAATATAATTTAACATTAACCAAAAACAAATTTTAACAATTATGAGCAGTAACAGTTTTTTTGAGAGCAAGCAGTTTAAGAAAGTAATGGCATACGTCTACGGATGGGGAGCCTCCGTAGTAATCATCGGTGCTTTGTTCAAAATATTGCATTGGCCTGGTGCCAACGCAATGTTGACCATCGGTCTTGGAACAGAAGCGTTGATTTTCTTTATTTCGGTATTTGAACCAATTCACGCGGAATACGATTGGTCATTGGTCTATCCTGAACTTGCAGGTATTGAGCCAAGCGAGAAAAAAGCAAAAGCACAGGGAACCATTTCACAACAACTTGACAAAATGCTTGCAGAAGCTAAAGTTGGTCCTGAACTGATCACCAGTCTTGGTAACGGTCTGAAATCTCTGAGCGACAACGTGAAAGATATGTCAAGCCTGAGCAATGCAACACTTGCCACCAACGAGTATACCTCAAATATCAACAAAGCTGCTAAAGCGATCGAATCAATCGGTTCTGCCTCTAACGAGATAAGCAATTCAATGTCTTCATTTGCAGGCGGACTTACCACCATGGTAAACAACCTGTCAGCAACAGCCAATGATAGTGCAGAATTTAAAGATAACATCAATAAACTGAATAAGAACCTCGGCACCCTGAACAATGTTTATGGCAGTATGCTGAGCGCTATGGGTGGTGCATCACGCGGTTAATTTTTTTCCAAACAATTTAAGAAAGGAGAATTAAGAAATGGCAAGTGGTAAATTATCCCCCCGTCAGAAAATGATCAACATGATGTATCTCGTGTTGACAGCCCTGTTGGCATTGAATATATCGAACGAGATCCTGAAGGCTTTTCACCTGATGGAAGTATCGTTCAATAAAGCCAATCAGACATTATCAGATAAAAATAAAGCCTTAATGGATGCCTTTAAAGCAGCCGAAGAGGATCCTGCTAAAGCAGTCAGGGCTAAAAAATGGGCCGATAAAGCTAAAGAAGTTCAGAAGATTTCTGCTGAATTCTGCGCTAAGATCGAAGAACATAAAGTAGCCATTGAAAAAGCAGCAGGCGGAAGAAAAGAACCTGAAAGTGCAGCCGATAAAGGCAAAGTGCTCGAAATGAGCAAAGGCGACGATATGGAAGGTCATAAGCACTACCTCGGTACCGACGATAACAAATCCGGTAAAGGTGATGAAATCAGAAAACTGATTGACGACACCAGAGCGAAAATGCTGAAAGTACTAATTGGTGTTAAAGATGACAAAGCTACTATTGCACTGTTCGAGAAAAACACTGCCTTTAAGGTAGAAGACTTCAAAGACGAGAACGGCGCTCCTAAAACCTGGCAGAGAGACGTATTGGGCAAATCGCCGGTAGCCGGTGTAATGGCCATGCTGACCAAAGTTCAGAACGACGCTAAATCACTAGAAACAGATATCCTGACCAAACTGGCTGAAAACATCGATGCTACAACTGCCAAGTTCGACAAAACTGCAGCTCTGATCATTGCTGAATCTACTAATGTGATGTCGGGTTCTCAGTTCAAAGCAAACATAGCATTGATGGCTTACAACTCTACTGCTGCAACAGAAATAATGGTTAATGGGCAAGTGCTACCTGCATCTGCAATTAAGGACGGAATTGGTATCTATACGCAAACTGCTTCAGGTGTTGGTTCTCACAAATTGGAAGCTAAAATCAAAGCAATTAACCCTGAAACTGGTGAATTAGGTTGGATACCAGCCGAGCCTATCGAATGGACCTCATTCCAGCCTTCTGCAACCATTGCAGCTGATGCAATGAACGTACTTTATATAGGTCTGGATAACCCGATGTCAATCTCTGTTCCCGGAGTAACACCCGGAAATACCTCGGTTAGTGCCGGTGCGGGTATCAACCTGAGAAAAACCAGTGACGGAAAGTATATTGCAACTGTTTCTGCAGGTCAGAAAGAAAGTTCAATCTCTGTCAGTGCAAAAATGCCGGATGGTACCAGCAAGAGAATGGGTGAACAGAAATTCAGGATTAAAGCAGTTCCAAAGCCTGTTGCTCAGCTTGGTACGCTTACCTCCGGTGCATATAATAAAGGTGAAATAGGCATGCAGTCTTTCTTATATGCTTACCTCGACGGTTTCGTATTCGACGGTGTTAAATTCACTGTAACCAAATATCAGGTTATCTTTATGCCAAAGAGAGGTTATATGGAAGAAGCCAGCGTAAACGGCAACGGAACAGCAGCAATTAAGAATTTTGCAGGAAAAGCAAAAACAGGAGACATGCTGGTTATTCAGGGCATCAGGGCCATGGGTCCGGGTGGCGAAAAACCGCTGAATCCAATCACTTACACATTTAAATAATCAATATGAGAATCATTATTTCAGCGGTTTTATTACTCAGCGCTTTCTCACTGAAAGCCCAGGTAAACTATGCCGATTTCATCACCAGCGGAGAGCATACCAGCTATGTTAAGGTTGCTGTACGCGAAAGGCCGGTGATTGCATATCCTTACCTGAGAGAAGCTGATGTTAAGTTTTCAAGACGTGTCGTCAGATGTATCGACGTTCGTCAGAAAATGAACAAACAACTGGAGTGGCCGCGCCAGCCTTTGAACAGGTTGCTGTACGAAGGACTCACAAAGGGTGAAATCATTCCTTATAAAACCGATTCACTGCTTTCGTTCTTCAATACCGAGGAATTCACCAAAAGAGGAGGAGAAGAGGTTATTACCTTTATCTCCACTGACCCCGACGATCCTACCATAGGAAGAGACTCTGTTTACTACGAGCCTTATAAATATGAGAAGATCAAGAAGTATTACATCCTCGAAGACTGGGTTTTCGATTTCAAACACTCTGTGTTTAAACCGAGAATCATAGCCATCGCACCTATCTTTGCGCCATCTTATGGCGGTCAGACCGGTAAAGAACAGCCATTGTGCTGGATAAAGATGGACGAAATCAGACCATTGCTGGCAAACACCGAGATGTTTAACCGTTATAACGACGCTTCGCGTCTGAGTTTCGACGACTTCTTTCAGATGCGTATATTCGATAGTTATATCGTGTACGAATCTAACGTGTTCGATAACTATATCGGCATGTTCCAGGAGTACGAAAACGATCCTATCGGTTCACTGCTGAAAAGTGATGAGATAAAAAATGACCTCTTTATTTTTGAGCACGATCTCTGGCAGTTCTAGTCAGAAGCTAAAAAATACTGAAATATCCCGGGACCAAAATCCCGGGATATTTTGTTTATAAGCTATTGGTGTAAATGTCCGGAAGCACAATAAAATCAAGGGTTTCGCGTTGTAATATAAAGGCATTAACCTTAAGGCAATCAACAACAGCAGAATCATGAACAGAATAAAAACAAACTTCAAACCGACACTAAACGAATTACTGGAATAGTATCCGCTTAATTCGATAATGGCCTTTACAGGCATCTCTTATCCCGCCCCGCCCTCGGCGGGGCAAAAGATCCAACGATTTATTAAATCCTGATTTTCCCCTATAAGGGAAACAGATAGCTATTGTTCCGAAAGTTTTAACGCTCTTCGGCGGGGAGAGATATACGCATTAACACCACTTAATATGAATAAACAATATGTCAAACAAAACACTAACACCACGACAGAAAATGATCAACATGATGTATCTCGTGTTGATTGCCATGCTTGCGCTGAATGTATCGCGCGAGATTTTGAAGTCATTCCATCTCTTTGAGCTGTCCTTTCATCAGGCCAATGTTCAGACAGAGGCCAAGAACGCCGAAACGATGAAACGTTTCAGCGAGCGCATGCTGAACGAGAAGACCAGAAAACGAACCGAACAATGGTTCAATCTGGCCGTTAAAGCCCGCAGCATATCGGAAGATTTTCACAAGTATGTTGAAAAAATGAAATCGGAGATAGTTGCAAAAGGCGGAGGACGCGAATTGCCCGAAAAAGGACAGACCGGTATGACAGAGCTCAGTAAACCTGATGATATGGAAGTGCACGCTTATTACTTTGCAGATCAGGGTTTGGGAAACGGTAAAAAACTGCAGAAAAAAATCAATGAAACCCGTGAACAACTCGCCGCATTGGTTTTGAGTGCACGAAACGGAGAGCGGGTGAGAAAATCTTTACTGAAATCAACACAGTTGAAAGCAGAAGATCCGGCCGGGAATGCGCTTAACAGAAAAACATGGGTCAACAGTTATCTGGAAAATGCACCGCTGGCTGGTGTAGTAACACTCTTAACAAAAACTCAGAATGAATGCAAGGCGCTCGAAGCAGAAGTGTTGAATGTGCTGAGCGAGAACATCAATATTGAGAGCATTACTAACGACGGGCAGATGGCTATCATACTGCCCGAAAACCAGACCGTAATGAGCGGTGAGATGTTCAGAGCAAAAGTAGCTTTGGCTACTTACGACACCAAATCGGATGCGCAGATGTTTGTCAATGGGAAACCGGTAAAGGTAGTAAATGGTTTCGGTGAAATTGAAATACCTGCCAGTGGTACCGGTACTCATAGCCTGGAAGCTAAAATTGAATCGGTTAATCCTAAGACCGGCGAACCGGTTATGGTGAGCTCTGAACCACTGGAATGGCAGTCATTTCAAGCCTCAGCAGCCATTTCGGCCGATAACATGAATGTACTTTTCATAGGGCTCGACAATCCGATGTCCATTTCTGTACCCGGAGTTACCCCTGCAAATACGATAGTGAAATCAAGTGCAGGCATTCATATAAGAAGCAATGGAAGCGGAAAATTTATCGCCACAGCCACCGGACCTGTAGGAAAAGGCTTGGTTACTGTACATGCCCGAATGTCTGACGGAAGTGTTAAGAAAATGGGGGAGATGGAATACAGGATCAGGAAAGTGCCGGCACCGCGATTGAAATTCGGCAGCCTGGTACCCGGAACCTATGAAAAATCAACCTTAAAGGTACAACAGTTCTTATATGCCGTGCTCGAAGATTTTTATTTCAATAATGTGACATTCAAAGTGACAAAATTCAGAGCCAATCTCATCAGCAAGCGAATGAACAATAATCCGCCGGAGGTAAGAGAAAACGGCAATTCACTGTCGAGGCTGCAGAATCTGATTAATTCGGGTAATTCGGGGGATGTGCTGTTTATTGATGAAATAGTCGTTAAGGGACCCTCAGGTGAAATAAGACTGGAACCGGTAACAATTAAATTCAAATAAATATGAAAATCTACAGTAAATTTTATTTCCGGCAACTGATTGTATTTGTCTTTTCATTGCCGGCAGTATTATCCGCACAGATTAATTACAGCGATTTTATTACGAGCGGCGAACACGATTCCTATTACAAAGTGGCAGTAAGGGAAAGGCAACCTGCACCATTGCTCACATACAGAGAAGCGGATGTGAAGTATTACCATAAAGTAATTCGCTGTATCGATGCCAGGCAAAAGATGAACAAAGCGCTTGAATGGCCTCGTCAACCGCTTAACCAGCTCTTGTATACTGCCTTATGGGAAGGGTCGATCACACCATACAAAAACGATTCTTTAAGCAGTTTTTACTCCCAGATTGATTTTCAAAAACGGGGAGGCCGGGAAAGTGTGATTTCATTTAGCAGAAATCCGGAAGACCCAACCGACATCATAGATTCTGTTATCTGGATACCGATGAAAGCAGAGGATATTCATAAATTCTGGATTCTGGAAGACTGGATTTTCGATTTTAAACACTCGGTTTTCAAGCCGAGGATCATCGCTATTGCGCCGGTATTCAGGCCAACTTATGACTTACTTACCGGTCCTGAGCAACCACTATGCTGGATTCCGATGGACGATAACCTCAGAGTTATGTTGTCGAAAGCAGAATTATTCAACAGGCAGAATCAGGCAGCCAGGCTGAATTACGACGATTTTTTTCAAATGCGGATTTTCGACAGCTATGTTATCTGGGAATCCAATGTGCAGGATATGTTTATCAGCGAGTTTGAAGAATATGAGAACAATCCGGTTGGGGCACTGCTCGAGAGCGACCGGATAAAAAACGATTTATTCATTTTTGAACACGATTTGTGGCAGTTTTAAACTGATAAACCTTTAAATTCTCTTAGTTCCCGGTGTTTGAAAGCACCGGGTTCTTTTTTTTCTGAAGATCAGGTATATCGGTGAATTTGATTGATAATACGGCTAAAAAACACTACCTTTGCAAACTTTTTTAGGGCAATAAGCTCTCCAAACATATATGCAAGCCATCAGAAATATAGCCATCATTGCGCACGTTGACCACGGTAAAACTACTCTGGTAGATAAAATTCTTCACCACTGTAATCTTTTCCGCGACAATGAGGAATCGGGAGAGTTGATACTAGACAACAACGACCTTGAAAGAGAACGCGGAATTACCATTTTCTCCAAAAACGTTTCAGTTCAATACAAAGGAATTAAAATCAATATCATTGACACACCAGGTCACGCCGATTTTGGCGGTGAAGTAGAAAGGGTTCTGAAAATGGCAGACGGTGTTGTATTGCTGGTAGACGCTTTTGAAGGACCAATGCCGCAGACCAGGTTTGTATTGCAGAAAGCACTTCAGCTGGGTCTTAAACCAATATTACTGATCAATAAAGTAGATAAAGACAACTGCAGACCTGATGAGGTACATGAAGCTGTTTTTGACTTGTTTTTTAACCTCGATGCCAGCGAGCAGCAGCTCAGTTTTCCTACTATTTATGGCAGCAGCAAACAAGGCTGGATGAGCACAGATTACCGCGAGAAAACCGACAATATTTCTCCGTTGCTCGATTGCATTCTCGATTATGTGCCTGCTCCGATTAACAATGAGGGTACTCTGCAGATGCAGATAACTTCGCTGGATTACAGCAATTACCTCGGGCGTATCGCTGTAGGAAAAATACACAGGGGATCTGTTAAAGAGAATCAACCCGTAACACTGGTGCGCAACGATGGCAGCATGTCAAAAATGCGCGTAAAGGAACTCTATACTTTTGAAGGACTCGGAAAGAAAAAAGTAAGCGAACTCAACAACGGTGATATCTGTGCCATGGTTGGTATTGAGAATTTCCAGATCGGAGATGTAGTCGCTGATTTCGAAAATCCTGAAGGCATGGAGAGGATACAGATAGACGAGCCTACCATGAGTATGATTTTTACGATTAACAACTCGCCGTTCTTTGGAAAAGAAGGAAAATTCGTTACCTCGCGTCACCTCAGGGAAAGACTTGAAAAAGAAACAGAAAAGAACCTGGCGCTCAAAATTGAAGATACAGAAAGTCCAGACAGTATTCTGGTTTATGGCAGGGGCGTATTACACCTGTCTATTCTGATAGAGACCATGCGCAGGGAAGGTTACGAACTTCAGGTTGGTATGCCAAGGGTTATCATTAAAGAAATTGACGGACAGAAATGCGAACCTATAGAAATGCTGGTTGTGGATGTGCCTGAAGCTTTCTCCGGAAAAGTAATTGAACTGGCTACTCAGAAGAAGGGCGAATTACAGGTCATGCAGCCCAAGGGCGATATGCAGCATCTCGAATTTAAAATTCCTGCCAGAGGTCTCATGGGACTCCGCAGTAACATGCTTACCGCAACTCAGGGTGAGGCAATTATGGCCCACCGTTTTATAGGATACGAACCCTGGAAAGGCGATATCGCCGGAAGGTCCAACGGATCTCTGGTTAGTATGGATACCGGCACCAGCACGGCGTATTCTATAGACAAAATGCAGGACAGAGGCACATTCTTTATCGACGCCGGTGAGGAAATATACGAAGGACAAGTAGTAGGAGAGAATTCAAGGCAGGATGATATGGTGCTGAATCTGGTAAGAGCCAAGCAGCTAACCAATTTCAGGGCAGCGGGTAAGGACGATTCTACAAAAATGACACCTAAACGTCAGTTCTCGCTCGAAGAGGCACTTGAATATATACAAAAGGATGAATATGTGGAACTTACCCCTAAATCCCTCAGAATTAGAAAAATATATCTGAAACAAACCGACAGGGAGAGATACGCAAAACAGACGATGTCATAAAATATATACAATTTGTTAATATTTTATAGATTTAGTCTTTTTTATTCAGACATATATCTATAAATTTGCACCCAATTTTAATTATAAAATAGAAAAATGAAAAAATTATTAGTTATCGCTATCGCTGCATTTGCATTCACAGCTTGCAACAACGCTGCAAAAACAGAAGAAACTACAGGTGCTGATTCAACTTCAGCTACTACTGAAACTACTGCTCCGGTAGAAACTCCGGTTGAAACTGCTGCTCCAGTTGATTCAGCTGCTGCAACTACTGAGACTCCGGCTGAAACTCCGGCTAAGTAATTTCAGGCAATCTTTAAAATGCAGCTATTTTTCGATGGCTGCATTTTTTTTATTTTTAAAAACCAAATCAATATCGTAAATTTGCAGTAAACATGGTAAAATTATACGCACTTATTTTATCTTTAGTACTGGTTTCAGGCAATGTAATGGCGGGTAATGCTCCTGTACCGTTTAAATTGTATCCCAATCCCCTGACCGGTGATGTTTTACAGGTTAATTTTGATTTTGAGTATAAGCCTGGTCAGGTTTACACATTTGTCATTACAAATGTCATAGGACAGGTAGTTCATA
>CAZRKA010000135.1:0-9276 GCA_964600345.1 uncultured Chitinophaga sp.
ATCAATCTCAGTGTGAGCGGCGGAACTACGCCTTACAGTTTTGTATGGAGCAACAGTGCAAGCACTGAAGACATCAGCGGATTAATTGCCGGTATTTATACTGTGCTGATAACTGATGCAAATGGCTGTATACGCAGAGACACCGTCACTGTTACCGAACCTGCAATCCTCGCTAAAACAAAAACTTTCCAGAATGTCAAATGTAAAAACGGCAACGACGGAAGCATAGATATCAGCATCAGCGGAGGTACAACCCCATATACATATTTGTGGAGCAATAGCGCAACTACACAGGACATCAGCAGTCTGGCGGCAGGTACTTATCACGTAAGAGTTACGGATGCCAACGGTTGTATCATCAGAGACACCACAAGCATTACTGAACCAACTCTGCTTACCCGGAGCAAGTCTTCTCTGAATGTCAAATGTAAAAACGGAAATGACGGAAGCATTGACCTCAGTGTAAGCGGTGGTGTAAGTCCATATACTTATCTCTGGAGCAATAACGCCACTACTCAGGATATTGGCAGTCTGAGTGCCGGTACTTACCATGTCAGAATAACTGACAACAATGGTTGTATACTGCGCGATACAACTGTCATAACAGAACCTGCTTTACTGACCAGAACAAGAGTTGTACAGAATGTAAGTTGCAAAAACGGCAATAACGGAAGTGTCAATTTAAGTATCAGCGGAGGTACATCACCATATACCTTCCTCTGGAGCAATAACGCTACAACTGAAGATCTGAGCGGACTTACAGCCGGCACCTACACCGTTGTTATAACGGATGCCAACGCCTGTGTTCTGAGGGATACAGTGCAGATTACAGAACCGGCATTGTTAACAAGCAGCGGCACATTTGCAACTGTTAAATGCAAAAACGGCAACGATGGCAACATAGACCTTAGTGTTAACGGTGGTACAACACCTTACAACTTCCTGTGGAGCAACGGTGCCGTAAGTGAAGACATCAGCAGCCTTAGCGCCAATACCTATACCGTTATTGTCAGGGATGCACTCAATTGCATAGTCCACGACACCTTTATCATTACCGAGCCCGCCTTGCTTGTTGCGTCAAATACCTTCCAGAATGTCAAATGCAAAAACGGCAACAGCGGAAGTATCGACCTAAGTATAACAGGTGGCGTAACACCTTATGTGTATCTATGGAATAATCTTTCGACTGCAGAGGATTTAAATAATCTGACGGTTGGTACATATACGGTTCGCGTTACGGACGCAAATGCCTGTGTAGTACGCGATACTGTTGTAATAACAGAACCGACCCTGCTGACTTCAGGTATCACTATAAGCGATGTGCTTTGCCATGCCGGCAGTGATGGATCGGCCAGTGTCAACGGAATTGGTGGAACTTCATCTTACACATACAACTGGAACAGCGGCGAGAATACTGCAAGCATAGCAGGAAAAATAAAAGGTACCTATATCGTTACCATCACCGACCAGAATTTATGTTTCAGAAAAGACACCATCAACATCAGTGAGCCTCTGGCACCCTTGTCTCTACTTAAAACTGTCACAGATGTCAACTGTCACGCCGGTACAGACGGTGGCATAGATATCAGTATTGCAGGTGGCACAACACCATATACTTATCTGTGGAGCAATTCCAAAACAAGCGAAGACCTCAGCAACGAAGTAAAAGGCGAATACAGTCTGATTGTTACAGATAAAAATGCCTGTGTATTGTTCGATACCAGCGACATAAGCGAACCTCTTGCTCCGCTCAGCAGGACCATGCAGATTACAGATGTCAAATGTTTTGCCGGAAACGACGGAGCTCTAGACCTGGATATCAGTGGTGGTACTGCGCCTTATACCTATCTCTGGAGCAACGGTGCCAATACCGAAGACATCGGAACCCTCATCAGTGGCAAATACAGTGTTACTGTTACCGATGCAAACAATTGTGTGCTGAAAGATTCGGCTGATGTTTCACAGCCTGCTGCACCATTGAGCTCAGTGTTGAGTGAAAGTAACATTAACTGTTTCGGCGGCAACGACGGCTCTGTTGATGCCAGTATCAACGGTGGAACACTGCCTTATATTTTCAGCTGGAGCAACGGTGCAAATACTGAAGACCTCAGCAATGTAGTTCAGGGTAAATATGTATTGATTGTAACAGACAAAAACAACTGCACGCACAAAGACAGCATTACCCTAACGCAGCCATCGGCGCCTCTCACAGCAAGCCTGACAGCCGACGATGTGGATTGCTTCGGAGATAATACCGGCGCGGTAGATCTGAGTGCAAGTGGTGGTACACCTTCATACACTTTCAACTGGAACAACGGCGCAAGCACTGAAGATATCAGCGGACTGATAAAAGGCTGGTATATAGTAACAGTTATTGATGTCAATAACTGTACATATACTGACAGTGTATTCGTTGACGAACCGAGCGAATTGCAGATCAATGCATTTGCAATTTCAGCAACCAAATCTGCCAACAACGGAACTGCATGGGTGCAGAGCAGCGGAGGTACTCCACCTTATGTAATTCAGTGGAACGATCCATCTGCTCAAACAGAAGACACAGCCGTAAGCCTCAAAACCGGACCGTATATTGTGACCGTAACCGACAACAAGGGTTGCTTCAAAACCGATACTGTCGAAGTTCCGAATGCACCCGATCCTTCAACAATCGGCCTATTCCCTAACCCGAGCAATGGAAGCGTCACTATATTCAACCTGGCAAGTCTCGGACTCGACGAAACCATCATTATCGAATTGTTCGATCTGTCCGGTAAGATGTTTATGGACTTTGAGGTCAAAGGCAAAGACATTCACACTTTTGATCTCTATGATTCATTTGCCAACGGCACTTACATAGTGAGAATCAGAAACTCGAGAGGTCTCGAAAACAGAAGACTGATAGTGATACGATAAGATCTGTTTATATTGATTAAAATTGAAAAATGCCATGTACATATCGTGCATGGCATTTTTATATATTGTTTTATTCCGTAATATTTCTCACTTTGCAATTCAAAACAAACCTTCTCATGAAAACAATTTTTACTATTCTGTCTATTGTTGTTTTTCTGTTTTCAAAGAATACGCTCAATGCACAGGACCTTAATCCTTCACAATGGCCAAACCTGAAAGGTTACTGGAAATTCCAGAATGCATCAAACCCTTTGAAAGCAACAGTTGGAAACGACCTTTTACTGTCGGGAACACATCAGGTGGTAAATGGCGCTTCTAAATATGATACCGCGATACGCATAGGCATTGGCAGTTATTACAAATGCAAACACAATATTCAGCCAAACGGCGGTGGTGATTCGGTTAACCGCTATACCTTAATGTTTGATTTCAAAATCCTGAGCCTTACTAAATGGCATACCTTTTTTCAGACTGATACTAATAATTTAAACGACGGTGAATGTTTTATCAGACCAGGTGGCGGCTCTAATCCGGGACGCATAGGAACTGCCACCACTGGTTATTCCTCCGACTCGGTATTACCCAATAAATGGTACCGGCTGATGATTTCGGTCAATCTGGGCAATTACTACCGTTACTACCTCAATGGTCAACTTATTCTGGAAGGAAATAACCAGGACATTGACGACCGTTTTGCCCTTAATCCTTACTTCCTGCTTTTTGCCGATAACAACCAGGAAGATGACACCATTGATATAGCATCTGTTGCTGTTTTTGACACTTGTCTGTCTTCGGCCGATATCCTTAAAATCGGGACCATAGACCCCTGTGTACTGAGACCTATGAAACTCGAACTTGGCAGGGATACTTCCATTTGCGGGAGCGAAAAACTTATTAAATCGCTTGGCAACGGATTTTCCTATCAATGGTCGACGGGAGATACAAGCAGTATTGTCACTTTCAGTATGCAAAAGAACGGCAGCGGTCTTAAGACAATCTGGGTTAAAAAAACAGACATCAACGGCTGTTTTCTGAGAGACACATTTAAACTGGGCATCTACAACAAACCGAATCTGAATCTCGGAAAAGACAGTGATATATGTATCGGTTATCCGCTCAAACTGATTGCAGGGCCTGCGAGCGGCAACAGCTATGTATGGAAAAGCCTTCCTTCAGGAAATGTTCTTTCCAATGTCAACAATCTGAGCATAGACAGCAGCGGACTTTATACGGTTACCATGAGCAATCAGTTTGCCTGCACTTCAAGCGATACCATACAAGTACGCGTGCACGACAACCGAATTAAAGCTCCCCTGCAATTTGCAAAAAAAGAATTCTGTCAGGGAAACGGTATTCTATTTACAGGCATAACGGGTTATCCGAATACTGTTTGGCACGACGGACAAGCTGGTACAGCCAGATTCATCACTCAGGCTGTCAAAGTGTTTTATAAATTCAGGGATAGCTTTGGTTGCGAAAGTCTGTGGTCAGATACCATCAATACCGTGATGCATCAGAATCCTTCAAAACCCACTCTGAGATACAGCCCCGACACAAGTTTCTGCAGCGGCGACAGTATTTTGCTTTTTACTATAGCCGGATATAAAAGTTATCAGTGGAATCTGGGCACAGGGGGCTATTCGCGATACATTCACAACAGTGGTACATATTCAGTAACTGTAACTGACAGTCTTGGATGCATAAGTCCGGCAAGCAACTCAGTTACAGCCATAAAACACGCTGTTCCCGCTAAACCACTCATTGAAATTATTCAGGGCAAGACAGAATTATGCCCCGGCGATTCCGTTATACTGCAAAGCAAGGATGTATGGACTGAATACTACTGGAATAATTCCAAAAATCAGAAAAACTATATGGTGAAAACAGCCGGAAAATACACATTACAGGGAAGAAACAGCCTATCATGCTTCAGCCCGGTTTCGGATACTGTAACTGTTATTTATCTGCCGGTTCCTGCCAAACCAATCATTGAATTCTCCTCAGGAAGCAGCAATCTTTGCCCGGAAGACACTGCAATAGTTTTTTCAAAAAACAACGAACACAAATATTTCTGGTCTAATTCCGATAGCAGTCGTTATACCAATATAAGCAAAGCCGGACTTCTCTCGCTTCGGGTAAAGAATACATACGGATGCATCAGCGAAGAGTCCGACAGCATCAATTTTATATTGCGAAGCAAACCATCTAAACCATCCATCCTGACATTAGCAAATGACAGTTTGAGCAGCAGTGTCAATGCAAAGGATTATCGCTGGCACAAAGTAGGGGAACAAAACTTTCAGGGTGGAAAAACCATTAAAGGCGAGAACAAAAAATCTTATGTATTATACATCCGCGACCAATGGTGCTGGTCGCCTGCTTCAGATACTTTTTTCTTTATCAGCTCAGGAATAATTCAGGCCAAAAATCTAAGAGACAAAATCAGAATCGAGCCCAATCCGGCAAAAGAAAACTTCAGGCTTTTTCTACCCGGAATAAATTCTGTCGGAAATATCCCTGTAATGATAAGCGACATGAATGGACGAGTTGTGAGTTTGATAATTACGGATGCAGAAATGCTTGCACAAGGTTTCAGTATGAATGTACCTGAATTAGAAGCGGGTATTTACATAATTTCAGTACAGACCGACAAGGCTATATTCACTGCGCGATTGATAGTGCAATAAACGGATATTAAGGAACACTTTGTATTTTCACATAAGCATTCAATAAACTTGAGCATCTTAATTTACAAAGTGACGGAGTGCAACTTATTCTGTCTTGAACTGATTTAATTGAATTTAACAAGTCACTCAATATCCTGAATAGTTTAAATCTGAAAGCGGGTATTCAGAACAGTTTCACTTTATACTTTGCTGCCATTCTTTCAATCTGTGCAAAACTGACATTGTGGACATTTTCGCTGCCGTGCCTGTTTTCTACCGTCACAATATGAACCCTGTAATTATACGTGCCTGCCAGTTTTAAATACGCGTCCATTTCCCATTCGAGACTAAAGACATTGTCTATAAATATTTTGCGAACCGATGCCCGCATTGCTTCTTCTGTCCGGGATTCACATTGCTTATATGCTTTGTGATTTTCGCTGTATTCGAAATTGTAATTTCCAAGGTCATCTGTGAAATAATCGTCGATTGAAAATACCGGATATTTGCCATTTTCGCTCAGCACTTCAGACAGTGTTGATTTGCCGCTTCCCGGCAATCCGCGAATAATAATCAGTTCTCCGGTTTGCATCTGTCTTTTCAATAGCCTTCAATCTTCTCTTTTCTGATTCTGAACAAAAGAAAGGCTCCAATGGTAAAAAAGACAACAAGCGATAAAACAGAATACCTCATACTGATTTCTCCATTAAGATTGCGCATCAGATGTTCAATAAAACCGAATGAAAATGTGCCGATGGCGATAGCCACTTTTTCAGAGAATTCGTAGAAGCTGAAATAGGAAGCATTGTCAATGGTATCGTTGGGAATCATTTTGGCAAAAGTTGAACGCGATAAACTTTGTATACCACCCATAATGGAACCGACAACGGCAGCCAACAGATAAAATGCGTTTGCTGAATACACAAAATAGGCGCTGACGCAAACGCCTATCCATATAAAAGTAAGTATCAGCAGGGCATTCAGGTTGCCTATGCGTTTGGACAATCCGGAAAAAACATAAGCCCCTACAACGGCAATCAACTGAATGATAAGTATCGTAATAATTAATTTATCGGGAGGCATTTTCAACTCTTTGTCGGCAAAAGATGCTGCCACATACATAACAGTTTGCACACCCATGCTGTAGAAGAAAAATGCCGTCAGATACCTCTTGATGAGTGCTGATTGGCGAATTGCCTGATACACCTTTTTAAGTTCGCGATAACCCTTGGAGAACGATATGCCATTTCCTGTATTTCTGTTTGCCGGCAAATAGCGGAATGGAATCAGTGAGAATCCGTACCACCAAACCCCAACAGTGATGAATGCGAGCTTACTTGCCTCACCGGCAAAATGACTGCCTGCCATTTTTTTTGCAGCTTCAATCGTAAGAGATGGATTACTGCCCATAAGTTTAGTGACATATGCATCCACATTATAAAGCAAATCAGGCTTGAGAACAAACAGCAGATTGAGCAGTAACAAAAGCACGCCTCCTATATAACCGAGTGAAAATCCTTTGGCACTCAATCGGTCGAAGCGGTCTTCGGTTGCAATTTCAGGCAGATAGGCATTGTAAAACACAATGCTGCCGGCATAACCAATGGTTCCAACTATAAATGTGATGATACCGATATGTATATGTGCACTGTCGAAATAACTCATTGCCAGACAGCTGACACTGCCTATCAGGACAAATGCCTTCATAAACGTTTTTTTATTGCCCTCACTGTCTGCAATTCCGCTGAGTATCGGATTGATGAGGGCAATAACTATAAAAGCAAACGAAAGGCAATAGGCAAACAGAATCGAATCAGTAAGATGCATACCCAGAATATCAATACCCTGTTTTGTCTGGCTGTTCCAGTAAATTGGGAAAAGAGCAGATGTAATGGTTAAGGGATAAACGCTGTTTGCCCAATCGTACATGCACCAGGCATTGGTGACTTTCCTGTCGTTTTTTATGAATTCCTGATTTGTCATTTGTCGCTCGCTATTCCCTGACAAAAATATATTTTATTTCCATAGACCGGATGTTTAAGCGAATAATACATCGGAAACACCCCCGACAAAGTCTTTTCATAGGCTTTGTGATCCATCGCATCAGTTTTCATGGTGTTGCGCATGTATACTGCATTGCCTTTCAGCAATTTTTTATTTTGTGCAAGGTATTCTGATTCCATACAAAAACCAGGTATATCACTGTCCCAGAAAATATCATCAATGATGAGATCAAAACTATTCACTTCAAAAGCTTTTATCGCATCGCGCGCATCCATGTTTATCAGATTAAGATTTTTGTATTCATCAAGTCCGAAATGCTGTCTCGCTATTTCAATCAAACCCGCATCAATTTCTACAACTGTCACGTGGTAATTCCACTTGCATTTGCTTTTCAGTACTGATAATGCTGAACCGGCTCCCAAACCCAGCATTAAAATTTTCTCAGGTCTGTGATTTCTGAATATCTCATCCAGTCCTTTCAGCATTATTTGGTGCAGGCTACCAAAACTGTAATTGGTGTTTTCGGAATTCAGTACCTTTTGTCCATTTTCAAAATTGATCTCATATTTCTGACCCAGCCCGGTTTTACCTTCTTCGATTTTCTGGGGAAAAACAAAACTGATAAGCTTTTTTGATTTCAAAATTATCAGAATAAAAAGCGAATACCGATTTGAATGCCGGCACTGCTGTACGAACGGGTATAGCTAAGCTTGTCTGTCGGCTTGTTTTTGTCGTATAAATCGGGCAATACGGTTTTATTGTTCCGTATTTCATTTACATCTTTGCGGTAAATGAACTCACGCTGCCCGGTTTCCGGATAAATCTCTTCCAGTGTTCTACCTCTGGAATCACTGTATGACTCTATCTTCCGGCTTTTTACTTTACTGTTGAGCAGAAACAATCCGGCATTGCAAAATAAGGCTATCTTTTTAGTAACAAATGTACTGACGCCAAGTCCGCCTGCAAATCCAATTGAGTTGTAATTCCTGATTCCGGCATTTGTTCGGCTGAGAATACCCGAATCGCTGATATATGTTTCTTCCTGCATTCTGCTAAGCAGAGGCAATACAAGACCCCCCGACAAGTTTATGTCATAACGCCTGACGTGAAAACTGTATGTAAGTTGCGCCAGTGCGCGAAGTGAATTAACGGTCATACGCTGACCTTTAAAATCTTTTCCTTCACTTATGCTGTTTCCGTCTGAAGCAACCACGCTTGCAAAGCTACCAAGATGATGAATACCAGCTGAAAAGTACCAGTTAGAACTATCGGGATAAACATGAAACATCATCTGGCGTGTAATGCCGTTGCCAAGTGAATAGGATGTGCTTGAAGGAAATGGGGCATCATTGGCGTTGCGCGTTTGAATACCGAAATGGTATCCGGCTTCAATACTCAACCCATAACGTTGTGCCGGAAGAAAATGGCTGCAGCACAGCGAAATCAGTGCAAAAACAAAACGCTTAATTATTATGGTTCCCGGCATTTACCTTGCAAATATAATGATTCGCCACAATCTGTCTTTAAATTGTGTATTTTCCTTTACGGTATCATCCGCTAATTTAATTAACTTTGCGGCAAATGAAATTTGGTGTAGTTATTTTCCCCGGATCCAACTGCGATAAGGATCTGATTGAAACACTCGAAACGGTTTCGGGCTCTAAGGTTGAAACACTCTGGCACAAAGACACTG
>CAZRKA010000136.1:0-9078 GCA_964600345.1 uncultured Chitinophaga sp.
GGGCTTTAGTATCAGGCATTGTTCGCAGATTGAAATAAATTTACTGATGCGAAGGTATTACATATATCATTAAAGTGCAACGGTATCTTTAAAAAAAAATACCCCTCAGGCCTGCTGAAAAAATGAGAAAAATCAGGGATTTACCGAATTAAGGTGAGGGTTCCCGAATAATCGCGGTTTATACCCTCATAGTCTGTAGTGATAATCTTATAGAAATAAACACCCTGCATACAATCCTGATTCTTGTATGTACCATCCCAGGCCTGGTCCATGGTATCAGATACAAAGACCTTTTCACCGTATTTATTGAAAATCTCAATTTCAAATTGTTTCATCGGCGGGCCCTGTACCCTGAACTTGTTGTTTTCTTCAGGTCCTTTGGCATCAGGTGAAAATGCATCGGGAATGTATAGCTGGTTAATCGGTATAAAGACAAACAAGTGTGTACTTGAATCTTTACATGAGCCCAGATTAGAAGTTGCAACAAGTTTGATATAAAAAGAATCCTTGCCGTCGTCGGCAGTATAATAAAACTCTCTGCTGTCGCTTATCCAGTTGTTGTTAAAATACCAGTTAACGGTATGACCGCTGCGCGAATAAGAAAGATCTTTCAGATACAGACGGGGATATTCTCTTGAAATTCTCATCTGCGGATTGCTGATCATTTTTAAAGCCGGTTTTGGCAACACGGTGATATTTTCAGAAATGGCAAGAGCTTCGCAGGTACTGTCGTAAACTTTTGTCTTTATCACATAAGTGCCTGCTTTCAAAACAGGTGTGAAGTTGAAATTATAATCAAATTCTTCAGCAAGACTGTCGTTGATAAACCAGTATTGTTTTTCGATGCGTTTAAAATCTGATTTGAATACAAAAGAAGCCGGTTCGCAGATAGAATCGGAGTAATCTGCAATTATCTTTCCGTTTGGTCCGACTTTTACACTGACATAAACTTCAGAACTCAGATTGCCACACACTCCGTTTGTCTGAAGAGTATAAGTAAACTTAAGCGGTCCTTTATTGACATCTGCCGCACTTGGTCTGTAGCTGGTATTGGCAGAAACAGGCTGATCAAAACTGCCTTCGCCTTCGGTATACCAGTAGCCTGTTGCATTCAAAGAAGAAAGTGCCTGTAAATTCAGCACATCACCTAAACATACCCTTGGTTTATCTGCTATAACTTTGAGTGATGGCAATTTTTCAACAAATACAGAAACGGGTGCAACGGAAGTACAATTCCCTGTATTCTTGTAATTGTATTTGATTGTTGTGGTTTTGCCTGCTGCTGTTTGGGGTACAAAAAAATTGCCCAGTACATTCTCGCCTGTCCATGTGCCTCCTGCCGGTAATCCCTTAAGTTCAAACAATCCGTTGTTCTCGCAAATAGTAATCTTATTGTCATGCACAAAACTAATAGGTGTCGTATCAAGCGGTTGCATATAAAAAGTTTTCGCATTGGTACAAATACGGGTTTCGGAATACTTAAGGATCAGATTGCTTGATGTTCTTGAATCAGGGTAAAGGGTATTGTTGCGCAATAAAGCTGGGAAATTGACACATTCCCAACTACCCCCCTGCCTGGTTTGCAATGGAAGCGCAGCTGCATTGATGCATATCTTGTCCGGACAAACAACATTGATGGGTTCAGGTTCAAGAAAAAGGATATGGCTGGTATCGAGATAAAAACAGGCATTTTTATCCTGAATAAGACTGTAAAGCTCCATTCTGTGTGCCGTGTAATTAATTACATCGAGCTTCCAGATATGTGCGTTTACTCTTTCGAGTGTAGATGCGGGACTTGAATAGGTATAATCCAGCAAACTGACTTTTGCTTTGTCAAAACTCAGATTTTTTACTTCAATCGGAAATACATCATTGACACAAACTGTATCATTACTTACTTTGTAATTAAGAACAGGATGCAGACTAATACTTAATTTATCTTCAGCAAAGCAGCCATTGTCCTGTTCAACTCTGAATTCTATGATTTGCGAACTCTGAGCATTTAATTGCAGAGGAAAGTCTGATATAAGCTTACCATCGGCAAATACCTTATAAGCATCAAAAGTAGCAAAATTTCTTGGTTGAATGTTCAGATTAACTCCTTTACAAACACTGAAATCGGGACCAAAATCCATGACCGGTGTTTTGAAATCGGCTACAACAATCGTTTCTGTTTGCTTTACTTCACAATAACCGTTTTCTGCCGGCAGATAAGCCTCAATCTGATAAGTGCCACCTGACGGAAGCTGTACATTTAATTTGCGGTTAAACTGTTGTTTAATGACATTGTTCAGATTGTCTTTAAGCGTCCAGTAAATATTTTTATTGCTGAAATTGGTGGAACTAACTTCTAAGTTTCCGCATTTTTTAACAGATGAGCTAATCTTGATATTTCTGGCCTTAAGGATGGTCAGAGTAAAAGTTTTACTTGCCAGACCGTTCAGCGGACAATGATTATCTCTGGCGCGGATACAAATGGTATGATTGCCTGCAGACCAGAGTGTCGGATCTACATTGAGTACATATCTGAAATAAGGCGCATACGAAACAGGGATTTTATCAAGACTTGCGCCCTGTAATGGCGATTCAATAAAGGCGTGTACTGTATCATTCTGCAAACCAATCAGTGGAAGATCTTCCACATTGATTTCAAGAGAAAATCTGTTCCCTTCACAAATTGTATAGTTGAGAATCTTATTTTTAATGACTGGCAGGTTATTATTACTGCTTACAACATCACCGTATACATCTCTTCTGGTAACTCCGGCGAGGTAGTAATTACCGCTGCTGTTCTTTTTCCACTCTTCACATTCAATGACTATTACTCCACCCTGATTTACCTGAGTCGGTGTAAAAGCCAGATCTCCTGTAGCAGGCGAGCAATAAAAACCCTCTACCAGATTGCCATTTAAATTGGGTTGACAAGTTCCTCCGCTTAAACAATAATAGCTGAAAGGTGCATCGCTGTTTCTGCCCAGGGCATAGGAAATACTTAATCCACGGTTTACCAGAGCCGGTTTAAGACTGAAAGCAAGTGAGTCCTTGTCGGTATTGGATGCATTTAACGAGAAGTAATTGGACTGACTGAGTGTGTGAAAGAAATTAGGTGAAGACCGATATTCGACCGACTCGTTACTTTGACTTTCACACAAATTAATCATGGCATAGTTGAAAAAAGTCTGTTCAGACATCAGTGTGTTGATATTCACACTTCTTGAGAACATACTGATCGAAATATCGAATTTGCAGTAACCGTCATTGATTAGGTCGTTGAAATTAAAGACCCCTTCAAAAAGGTGCTCTTCAAAACCAACGGGAATATTTGAACCCGGTCTGCATTTGCTTATACCTGAATTACAGGTATTGGTCATATCCTTAATGCTTTTTCTGGATGTTTCTATGGTGCCAAGCTGAGTCGATGCGTAGCTGGTACCTAAAGCGCCTTTGATTACCAGATCGGGTACATCATTGCAATTGGTGCTGTTGTCTCCTCCCCCGCTGTTGTTGAATTTACATTCGCGGCAATCTCTGTATACTTTGAGGTTAAACTGATAGGTATTGCCGAATAAGTGCTTATATGTTATTTCGGCGCCCGATATATGAGAGGCATACAATTCCCCTATTCCTGTAAGAATCAATAAGAGGGTCAATATAAAACCGCCAATTCTCATACTTTATAAAACCGGCTGGCAGATCAACCTTAGCGATTGACCTGCCATCCGAATCTGATATTATCTTAGCAGAGTGACTGTTCCTTCGTACTGGTATTCCTCACCGTCGTAGGCCGTCACTTTAATCACCCACATATACACATCCTGCTGGGCATCCTCACCCTGCTATTTACCATCCCAGCTGGCGAACTTATCATCTGTTGTCCAAAGCAATTCTCCCCATCTGTTATACAATTCTATGTGGTAAGTTTTTTCACCGTTAACTATAGGAAGGAAGACGTTGTTGGCATTTGGACCTGTTTTCTCAGGACTGAAAGCGGTAGGGACGAATACGGTTACATCCGGACCGATTTTTCTTAGCTGACTTATAGAATCCCAGCATACGTAATCCTGGTTTTTGTAGTTGTAAGTAAAGGTTGAAGTAAGGTGCACATAGTACTTCATTGTATCAGCCGTATAAGTATGTACCGGACTGTATTTTGTACTTGTATCATCCAGATCGCCTGTGCCGAAGTACCACAGATAACTCATGCCACCCGGGCTGCTCCATCTTACTTTTGTCTCGTTAAAGAAATTGAATTTAGGGAAGGCCACTGTGGTAAAGAATCCCGGATTGCTGCTGAATCCTGCTTTAGGCTGAGGAAGTACTTTGATATACTGCAGTGAATCTTTGCGGATACTGCAAACCTCATCAACTTTGGTACCCCATTTATTGTCTACAATCAGAGTAACGTCATACCATGTGCGTTTTGCAGTATCGTAGCGAACGTTCTGTGGATTGAAGTTAGTACTGTTTACCATAGAGTCGCCGTTTCCAAACCACCAGTTGAATCTTAGGTTGGCAGAACCTGCAGGTTTGGCTACAAAAGTATTGAAGTTAACTATTGCAGGCTCGCACTGAATTTCCGGATCAGCCAGGAAGTTAAACTGCGGATATGGTTCAATTATCAGGTTGATATTATCTGTTGCAACCGGACATACACCTTCTTTAACAGTACTGATTGTCAGTCTCACCTTACCTGCCTTTCCATTCAATGCTGTATCATTAAGACCGTGATTGTATGTAGTGCTGAGTTGTGAAGCTGTTCCGAAACTGCCGTCTCCGTTTGTTGTCCAGATAGTATTGCTTGCCCAGTTCTTTGTAGCAGCCAGGTCAAATACTTTTCCTTCACATTGCTGATAAGGCTTATCGGTGCTTATCAGTACTTCAGGCTGTGACTGTATAAGAAGTGTCTGAGAATCGGAAGAAGTACAACCGGTTAATGGGTTGGTATAAGCAAACTTGACTCTGACAGGACCTTCGTATTGTTTTGATTTGGCACTGATGCCGGGGTTAAATTCTCTTCCTGTAACACCTACTCCGGACCATGTACCAACGGCACCACTTGGCAGGATATTGTTGAGTGTGAATGGCGGAGAGCTTGAACAAACGGTATCAGGTACATTGATTTGTATTATTGGCAAACCGTTGACCAGTATTTCGGTACTGTCTGAGACAGGACATCCGCTCGAATTGTCAAATATTTTAACCAGATACTGACCGGCCCCGTACTGAGGATCGAAGTATTTTTTATCGACCATTGAATTCAGAATCTTAGGAGCAATGTTAGGATTGCTGAGATCTCTTGAACCACCGTATTCAACTGTACTCCACTCACTGAGATTGAATCTTCTGCCTGTATTGCGGTCTATTACGAAGCTGTCCAGTGTCAGAAGAGAATCATTGATACAAAGTTTAGGGAAACCTGTAAACTGAATTTCAGGGATTCTGATTACATAAACGTACTCTGAATCGCAAGTCTGACAACCGGTGATTGCATCCTTGAAGCAGTATTCAATCAGGTAAGCACCTGTTTTTTCGTTTTCGCCCTCCTGACCCGGATCCATCATGGTCTTGTTAGGAGTAGAATTGTAATCGATGCTCAGAATGGCAGCCGGATCAACTCCTGATCCCGGTGGAACATCGAGTACTCTGAAAGATTGAATACCTCCGACTTTACTGAACGGTCTTTCTACTATCTGATCCAGTTCAATCGGTCCTGCTTTCTGGCAGAAACTGCGGTCTTTGTATAGGTTAACATCCGGGTTTGGATTCAGTCTGGTAGGTTTACATTCTTTGTTGTAGCATCCTTTATAGTCTTTATACTCGTAGCAGATAGTATCTCTCAATCCGGCTTTTGGAACCTGGGCATTGGTTATGAATTTAGGGAAGTCGTATACATAAGTGTTAACGCCAACCGGACCACCTGTTACCCAGCTTGGTTTTTTGTATTGCTGGTAGTAGCGCAGATCAGTTTCTGTCTGAGACTTATCTCCTGAGAATGCTTTTGCAATCTGATTCTGAGTTAGGTTAATTGCTCCGTCGGCATAACATCTTGGCGGCAGACCTGCAAACTGGAAAGTAGGCAGTGCATTAACCAGTAGTGTGAATGTATCCTTATCTTCACAAACAACGCCTCCCTGATTAACTCTAAGATACATTTCGTAGTCTTTCGGAGTCATGGTGGTGATTTTAGTTTTGAAGAAACTGTCTGTAGCCATGGTAACGCCTGTTCCGATATCTCTCCAGGTAATTTGCCTGGTGTATCCGAGCGGCATGCGCTTACCGGTTACTTTCAATGTATCAAGTATACAGATCTCGCGGTGTGGTTTTGCAATTGCTATTACTGTATCATTAACGAACAGTTCCATAGTATCGCTGGTATTGCAACCGAGGTGATCAATTACTTTGGCAATGTATTTACCTGCAATGTTTACGGTAATGGTTCTGGTGCTGTCACCGTTTGGCAGCCAGTAGTAACGCATGGTATCGTCGTTCTGGGCGTCAAGGGTGATATTGTCGTAAGTACAGATTCTGCGGTCAGGACCGATATCTACAATCGGATTTGGCTGATATCTGACCAATATGGTATCGCTGTCCACACATTTGTTTTTATCTGTAAGAGTCAGAAGCAATCTGGTAGTGGCAGTTGGCTTAACCAGTGTATATGAACTGAAGGTATCTTTCGGATTGAAAGTTCCCATAGGAGCCTCCCATCTGTATTTGTATGTAGGCACACCATGAGAAATCACCGGTTCGAGGGTAATGCTGTTGCCGGCACACACAAAGGTATCTTTTCCGAAGGCCAGCTCTACATCCAGTACCGGCGGAATAATCACTGTATCGGTATAGATGGTAGGACAGTTGTAAGGCGGGTTGTTTATCTCGTGTTCAATGATATACTTACCACCTCTTTTGAACTTCATACTGTCTTTTTTGTAGAATCCGAAATACAATGGTAAACCTGAATTCGTACTGTCTCTGATGGTGAATTTATATCTGTAGTTCTTGGCGTCGTAGTTAACGGTATCTACCGGATGTGCGGTAAATCTGAACTTTCCGCAATCAAGAATATCATACTGTCTGGTATCTCTTGCTTTAGGTTTAACAGAAACCAGATAACCCCTGTTGGCTGAAGCCGGCCTTGGACAGTTGTCGTCTTTGGCAGTAGCGGTGAATGTATATGGATTTGGACGGGCATCCCCTATTTTGGTCTGCCAGCAGAACAATGCTTCTTTCTCCCGGGCAGTCGGGTCAACTATTGTGAATGTAGCTGATGGTATACCGTAGTTCCATGTAAGCGCAACAGTATCAAGTCTTGTTTGTTTGGGAAGGAATGGCTCGTCTTTGGTTCCGATGGTGAAACATATCTTGTTACCTTCACAAACCGAATACTTGTTATTACCTGTAAAGGATGGCGGGTTATTATCCGGACACTGTTTAACAACAATCTGCATATCCCTTCTGGTGAAACCTATTTTCTTCCATTTCTTGGTTGAATCCTTGCGCCACTCAGTAATCTGGATTACGATAATACCTACCTCGTCGCATTTGGTTGGAGTAAACACAATATCACCAGTTTCCCTGTCAAAATAGAACCCCCTGGGTGGTTTTGCATTTGGCAAAGCTCGGCAGTTAACCACACCAGGATTTGGCGGGCAATAAGGCGTCATTGGGATATTGGCATTAAAGTTACCTGTATAGGTTTCGTTAGAGTTGTTGGCGTTAAGCGGAGTAGATAAATCGTAAGACAAACTGTCTCCGTCTATTACTTCTCTTACACCGTTGTTGTAAGTGAAAGGCTGGTTACAGCAAACATAAGCCACAGGAGGTATGGAGAGCTGTGGTGAGGTATTGCATTTTTTGCCAATGTTGCAGATATCAAGCATCGCATCGGTATAAAAATTACCCGGGCTGATTGTAGTGATGGCACCGTTACGGCAGCACTGTTCAACCTTGATCATTACTTCACAGCAACCCGCATCTTTCATGGCTTTAAAAGGATTGGTGTTGAAATCTATAACAGCTTCAAACACGTGCTCCTCAATACCCTCGCTTGAAGGTGTGTTCTGAGGATTACATGGCGCTGTACCGCCTGTACAGGTAGGAGTCAGGTCGTTGATTGCTGTACGGGTGTAGTTAACCGAATTCGAATTCGACCCGTCTTTACAAAAGACCCTGATATCCGGGCTGTTAAACGGAATACCACGGCAATCGCGATAAACTTTAATAACCAGTTTGTACTTTCCCGGTGAGATACACTCGTAGGCTATGTCGCCTCCCATCATGTGGGACGCCTTCGCCTCCTGCAAACCGAAGATTACAATCAGGATGAGAAATATTTTGTATAATCTATTCATATGTTGTTTGTTGCGTTTCAATTAATTTAAAATCAGTTTCTGTACTTTTACTTCGTTTAATGTTTTACATTCAAGTATATACACCCCCGGTTTTAAATCAGGTGGTAATATAACACTTTTATCATTTATATCCAAATTCAATTTAATGATTTCCTTTCCATGCATATCTATAAGTCTTATACCCATAGGGACTTCAAAGAGATTCCCCAGGTAAACTTTATCCCCAATTTTTGCAGGATTGGGATACAGCCTGAAATGACTGCTTTCTGCGGTGGGTTTTTCGACCAATTTCACCATATTTCTATCGATTAAGGCCTGCTTAATCTTTAAACAATTAACCCCTATTTGTTTAATATTATATATATTTTCTTCTACATAAAACAAGGCTAATTCAAATTGCAGTGATTTGCCTCTTTTTAGTTCAAGAGAATCAAAATTCATTATTCCGAATTTCTCTCCGGGCACCTGATCCAGCCATCTGAATCCGCCGTTGCTTTTATCAGTTGTATCAGGATATACAAACCTTGCTGATCCGCTGCCGTCTACACCATTACTTCCGTAATTCAGAAACTGCCCGTTCTTCCATCTGGCCTGCATCAGATTGCTGAAATGTATGGCTGAGTCAGGTCTGCCATTGATAGGATCAGCGCTGTTCTCAAAATACATAGTCGAACTTATCTTCCTGTTTACTGCCATACAAACCAAAGACACCAGCCTTCCGGAAAAC
>CAZRKA010000137.1:0-8853 GCA_964600345.1 uncultured Chitinophaga sp.
TGGAGGCGATCTGAGTTCTTCAGGTAGTATCCGTGGTCAGTGGTCGGCGGTAAAATCGCATGTTATTGACGTAAGTTCCGGCAATTTAACAGCCGGTACCAACCTCTTGATAAGTGATGGTATTATAGGACACGACATACATTTGAAAATTGGTTCGGGTTCTGTAATTGTCAGCAGCGATCTGATACAATATCCGGGAAGTGCCATCACATTTACGGGCAACGGAAATCTGGTAATATCGGGAAGTTTCGAGCATACCGGCGGTACTTTTACTGCCGGCAGCGGAACTGTTATTTATTCGGGAGGAGATGCACAGGTAGTTGCTGAGGTTGACTATAACAATCTCAACTTTAATAAGAGTACATCAACCGCAAGGATAACATCGCCTACAGTTGTAAATGGCAACCTGAGTACTACTGCAGGCGGTGAACTGTTAATACTTGATAGTCTCAGCGTTATCGGCAACTTAAATATAGGTGCTTCAACTTTCATAGAAACCGATGCAGCAGTATTAAGTATCGGTGGTGATTTGATCCTTAACGGTACATTTATTCCAAACAATGGTAAAGTCAGATTTAACGGCAGTGGTGATCAGAGCGTTACCCCTTGTAATTTCAATGATCTTGACGTAGTTAAATCGGGTGGGGCACTTAAGCTGGCAGGTACTATCAGCATAAACGGTAATTTAAATATCAATAGTGGTATTCTGAATCTTGATACATTCAGAGCTGACAGAAGTTTTGATGGTGGTATATTCAGTATGGATTCAGGTAGCACTTTGTACATAGGCGGAAGCTCACATTTTCCTGCAAAGTTTATCACCAGTACACTACATTCGGGAAGTAATGTGATATACAACGGTATAGTTGAACAACAGGTAAAAAATATAACTTACGGCAGTCTAAGCTTTGAGAACGGCAGTGGAAACGCAAAATCGCTGATTGGTAATATCCGTGTGAACGGCGATCTGACCATTAATTCCGGAGCCGATTTTAACCCGGATATTTATTCATTGAATCTGTACGGCAATTTCATCAACAACGGTAATTTTATTCCGGGTACAAGTACCTTGACCTTCAATGGTACAGGTAAATCAATAAGCGGAACAACTACTTTTAATAACTTATCAGTAGTTGAAGGTTCCTACACTGTAACTTCCGGAACCATTACAATGAGCGGCGACTTGTACATTGAAAGCACCGGATCACTGAGTTTCGGGACCAATACTGCCATACTTGAAGGCGACCTTACCAATAAGGGAAACCTCAGCAGCAATGGTACTGCAACTTTTACGGGCAGCAGGGTACAGACTCTGCAATTGCTTAATTCCATCAGCAGTTCATCCACAGGAATCATCAATTTTAACGGAACTTACTCGCCGGTAATCAACTCCAATACATCGCCGGCATTTGCTACCGTTAATATCAACAATACAGCAGGTATAACACCTTCTGTGCCGTGGTACGTTTTTGTGGCATTCAATGTTTCGGCAGGCGCCAGTTTCCATGGCGGACCGCTTACTCATACATTCTACGGCAATTTTACCAATAATGGTGATGTAACTTCTGATGGAATATTAAAGTTCAGTCCCGGGGCGCCATATTCAGCTTCAGGCAGTGTTAAACTCGACGGTACTTCATTTGTAAGTACCGGTGAAGTTGATTTTGCAGGTACAGCTCCGTTAACAATCATTCAGAATAGTCCGGTATTTAATGTGGTTAAAATAAGCAATACACATTCTGGTGGAGTTACCGCACCGGGCTCCTGGAATATTGCTGATGAATTGCGCATTGGCCCTTCAGCAACTTTCAAAGCAGGAACATCTACATCACATATCATTACAGGTTCGCTTATTAACAGCGGTACCCTTGACGGACAAACTTCTACTGTGATTTTCGACGGAACAAGTTCGGAAATCAACGGCAGCGGAACAAGTAATTTCAATCACATTACCATTGCAAGCGGTGCCGATCTGACACTCAATACCTCAATTAGTGTCATGCGCAATTTTACTGCAGACGGAAATTTTAATGGCGATGCCGGTTCAGTTGCATTTACCGGTTCTGCGGCTTCTGTAATAGATGGCGCTTCGGGAGCAGTTAGTTTCGGAGATCTGGAACAAAATAAGAGCGGTGTGCTTACAACATTGGCTATACCGGTAACAGTTAACGGAGAATTGATACTGACACTGGGTAAAATTGTAACTAGTATCACTAATTATCTGAACATAGCGGACGATGCTACTTCAACCCCGGGTTCGGCTCTAAGCTTTGTAAGCGGACCAATGCGTAAAACAGGAAACGATTCTTTTGTATTCCCGCTGGGGAAAGGAATAAAATGGGCAAGATTGGGTATCAGCGCTCCTTCTGACACAGCTGATGTCTTTACTGCCGAATATTTCGACGCTGCCTATAGCAACACCACCAGCATGTCGGGGACACCTTCACCTGTGCTCAATAATGTAAGTTTGATGGAATACTGGGACCTGAACAGAACGACTGGTACTTCGGGTGTAAAAGTGACTCTTTACTGGGAAAATTCATTGAGTGGTATCAACAATTACTCAGGCGATCTGGTAGTTGCACACTGGAATGGTTCTTCGTGGGAGAACGCCGGTCAGGATGCCATAACGGCCTCTACTCCCGGAAATGTTACTTCACTAACTCAGTCGTCATTCAGTCCATTTACTTTCGGATCACTTTCACCGGCAATCAATCCTCTTCCAATTACACTGCTTGTCTTTGAGGGTAAACTGAATGAAAGCAGCGAAGTAGAACTGAACTGGAAAACGGCTTCTGAAACCGATAACCTCTTTTTCACTGTCGAAAAAAGCAGGGATGGTGTTCATTTTACCGAATTAAGCAAAGTAATGGCCGCAGGTAATTCACATTCAGTTCAGGCTTATGCCGCACTTGACAGAGAACCCTTTTCCGGTTTGACTTATTACAGACTAAGGCAAACTGATGTCAACGGAGAATCTACCGTTTCAGCTACAATAGTGATAGTTTACAACGGTGAAAGCAAAGGTGTTATTTCAGTTTATCCGAATCCGAGCACAGGGCTGGTTAATATAGTTCTTGACAACCCCGGAACCGCCGGAATTCAGGTACTCAACAGTATGGGAATGGTAGTTGAAACAATTCAAACCGAAGGCGGAAGTTTCATTAAAGATTTTACAGAATATCCAAAGGGAGTGTATTACCTCCTGCTCGCTACAGAAACAGTTTCGGAATCTGTAAAAATCATCATCAGATAAGAAGCATAGTATAGATTGTATAATTGTAATGAAGGCCGGGCAGCGATGTCCGGCTTTTTTTTTGAATAGAAGTATTCCGAATCGATTAAAAGCACTGCTTGGTCGCTTCAATGCCCCGCAAATTTTTTCTGACTGAAAAAACATGTAAGTTTGCACCTGATTATGGCAAAAAAGCTGAATATAGCCCTGATAGGTTACGGCAAAATGGGAAAGATGATAGAGCATATGGCCACCGGCAGAGGTCACAAGGTTGTATCCAGAATAGATATCGATTCAGGTAAAAAGGAATGGGATGCACTTGCTAAAGCCGATGTGGCTATTGAGTTTACCAGTCCTGCAGCTGCTGTTAAAAATATTAAAAAATGCTTCGAGCTGAATGTTCCGGTTGTGGTTGGAACCACAGGATGGTATGAACATATAGACGAGATAACTCAGCTTTGTGTTAAACAAAATAAATCTCTGCTGACAGCTTCCAATTTCAGCATAGGGGTGAATCTTTTCTTTCACATCAATAAAATCCTTGCTCAGGCCATGGAAAACCTGCCTGAGTACGATGTTACCATAGAAGAGATACACCACACACAGAAGCTGGATGCTCCCAGTGGTACTGCCATCACTATTGCTCAGGGAATACTGGCCGAACTCAGCCGCAAGAGCCGTTGGATGCTTAGCAATGAAGGTCCGGGAGAAAAAGACCTCTCTATCACAGCATTACGTTCAGACGATGTACCGGGCACTCATACCGTAAAATATTCTTCAGAAGTAGACGACATAGAAATAAAACACACCGCTCACAGCCGCAGTGGCTTTGCTATAGGCGCTGTTGTAGCGGCAGAATGGCTTCACGATAAAAAAGGATACCATACAATGTCTGATATTATAGGCTTCTGATTTTTTCACTTTTAAAATAAATGAATCCAAGTAATTTCAATACCTTTCTGCTTTTTTATGTCCCGCTTTACATACTTACTCATACGGGACTTTATCTTCTATTCCGCAAATCGGGTGTTAAGCTGGCGTGGATGGCTTTTCTTCCTGTTCTTTGCTACTGGCCATGGATAAAACTGACCGGCAGACCTAAAACCTGGATGATATGGGCATTGATTCCGGCAGCAGATGTCATTATCTGGTTTTCGCTGGTAATCGATCTGATGGAGAGTTTCGGCAGATTTAAATTCTCCGAACAGGCTACCGGAGTTTTATTTCCGTTTTACATCTATCCTAAAATGGCTCTGGATAAAAAAGTGGTTTATCTGGGAGCAGCCAGGGACGAAGCTTTCAGAAAAAAATATATACCTGCAAAACGCGAAGCAGGACGCGAATGGGCTGATGCCATTTTCTTCGCATTTGTTGTTGCTTACTTGATTAGAATGTTTCAGCTGGAACCATACAAAATCCCTACTTCATCAATGGAAGACAGTATGCTGGTGGGCGACTTTCTCTTCGTAAGTAAAATGAACTATGGTCCCCGCTTTCCAATTACCCCGGTTGCATTTCCTCTTGTGCATCAGGATTTGTTCGGTGCCCAGGCTTATACGGATGTTATTCAATTGCCATATATGCGACTTCCGGGTTTTCAAAGTATCAAGCGAAACGATCCGGTTGTATTTAATGTGCCCTGGGATTTTTATGATCAGACCGAAAGACCGGTTGACAAGATGCAAAACTATGTCAAACGCTGTGTAGGACTGCCCGGAGATGTACTTGAAATTAAAGACGGTAAATTGATTATCAATGGTGAGAAAGCGTACGAACCTCCGAAAATGCTTCACAATTACTACATCACTTTTAAAGCAAATTCAGATATTCCCAACGACGAAACCCTGACCAAAGAATACGATATCTACGATTTCCTCCTGCTCGACGCCAGGACATACAGGATGGCTGTCAGCACTGATGATATTGAAAGACTGAAAAAGGATTTTCAGATCGAACTGGTCAGAATTCAAAATTCACCGGGCACAGGTAATCACTTTTCAGCCGACGGGGTTAAGGAATTTAATGCCAAAATTAAAATGAAGGCAGGTCAGAAATTGTCCGATGATGAAATCAGAAAACTGGGTATTTCATATAGTGAGCCTTTGTCTGCCGATCTGCAGTATCTGCACGTGCTGATGGACGAGAAGTGGATGGAACCTGCAAAGTTTGCAGAGATTCCAAAAATAGATTCAATCAGGCGCAGCTGGCAGTTAAATTCACCTAGAAATAATGCTTTCCCCGATAATATGTCTGTTTATCCGTGGAATAAGGATTACTTCGGACCGGTATTGCTTCCCAAACGCGGGCAGAAGGTTAAAATTGACAGCAAGAACTTTTATTTCTACGACAGGGCAATAAGAATTTACGAAGGAAACAGCGATTTTGAACTAAGGGGAAGTACGCCATATCTGGGTGGACAACCTATTCTGGAATACGAATTTAAGTTTGATTATTACTGGATGATGGGCGATAACCGGGACAATTCGCTCGATTCGAGGTTCTGGGGTTATGTTCCCGAAAATTATATTGTCGGCAAACCGTTGTTTGTATTCTTCAGCATACAATATCAGAAAACATATCATCCGGAAACCGGAAAGCAGCTTGAAGATAAGTTTGTCAAAATCAGGTGGAACCGTATGTTCAACAGTATTAAGTAAGCCATGTTTCTAGAGGATATCCAGACCATTGCTCAAACCGGAAGTTTTTTAAAAAGCGGACAGAAGGCTGAATTAAGCAGCAAAAGCAAAGAGGCTATTCAAAAGTCTTTCGAATACATTCAGGGAAAGATGGCCGGCGGAGATGCCGTGATTTACGGTATTAACACAGGATTCGGTTCGCTTTGCGATACCACCGTTTCTGATACAGACCTTCAACAACTGCAATACAATCTATTGCGCTCGCATGCATGCGGGACCGGTGAAACAGTTCCTGAAGAAATTGTAAAACTGATGCTGTTGCTTAAAGTTAAATCACTGAGCTATGGCTATTCAGGCGTTCAGGTTGCAACTGCCGAATTATTGCTCGAAATGTATAACCGGAATATCATTCCTGTGGTTTACCAGCAGGGTTCTCTGGGTGCTTCCGGCGATCTGGCACCGTTATCCCATCTTTGTTTACCGCTTATCGGCGAAGGCGAGATATGGGAGAACGGTCAACAAAAACCATCTTCAGAAATTCTAAAGAAGCACGGACTTCAACCTGTAATATTAGGTCCTAAGGAAGGACTGGCACTTATAAACGGCACTCAGTTTATGCTGGCTTATGCCATACACGCACAAGTGGATGCCGGTTCTATATTATATCACTCGTCGAGAATTGCAGCACTCAGTATTGAAGCATTTGATGCAAGACCTGAACCTTTTCTGCCTCACACACATAAAATCAGAAATCAAAAAGGTCAGCAGCAAATAGCCGAAGAAATACGCAGTCTGCTGGAAGGCAGTGAAATTATTGCACAACCAAAGCAAAGGGTACAGGATCCGTATTCTTTCAGATGTATTCCGCAGATACACGGCGCAAGTTCTGATGCCCTGAATTACTGTAAAGGTATTTTCGAAAACGAGCTCAATGCCGTAACTGATAATCCCAATATTTTTCCCGATGACGATCTTGTGATCAGCGGCGGAAATTTTCATGGACAAACCCTTGCCTTAAGTCTCGACTTTGCTGCAATGGCATTAGCAGAAATGGCTTCAGTTTCCGAACGTCGCATATATAAACTGATAGGTGGAGAAGCCGGTCTGCCTCCATTTCTGGCTAATAACCCGGGACTCGAAAGCGGTTTTATGATTGCACAGTATACTGCTGCAGGTATCGTCAGCCAGAATAAACAACTTTGCACTCCGGCCAGTGTCGACAGTATTGTCAGCAGCAATGGTCAGGAAGACCATGTCAGCATGGGTGCCAATGCAGCAACAAAACTTTATAAAGTTTGTGAAAATGTGAAGCAGGTTCTGGCAATTGAAATGATGCTGGCATCTAAAGCCATGACATACAGAAGACCATTAAAATCATCTCCGGTTCTTGAAAGCTATCTTGCCGATTTTGAAAAAGCGATTCCGCCTGTTCAGGGTGATGTTTATCTTTCGCCTTTGCTTAGAAAAGCAAAAGATCAGATTTTTGGCAATTAAATTATATATTTGTTAAGCTTATGAACCTTCAGGAAATAGCTGTAACCTATGACAATCTTGATCTTCTGGCTTCGCAGGTTGTCGAAGGGTTCATTACCGGTATGCACAAAAGTCCTTTTCACGGATTTTCTGTAGAATTTGCCGAACACAGGATTTATAACACCGGCGAATCAACCAAAAATATAGACTGGAAACTTTATGGCCGCACAGATAAACTTTTTGTCAAACGCTTTGACGAAGAAACCAATTTGCGCTGTCATCTTTTGCTCGATGTTTCGCCCAGCATGTATTACCCTGAAGGAAGCCGTTTGAAATTGAGATTTGCTGCTGTTGCTGCTGCCGTACTTGCCAATCTGATGAAAAGGCAAAGGGATGCTTTTTCGCTTACCCGTTTCAGCAACGGCATTGTTTCGCAAACTGATACCAGATCGTCGGCAACGCATTACCGAATGCTGATTAACGAATTGCAGAAAACACTTGCTGAGGAACCCGGTCCGGGTCCGAGCAGAGTGGCTGCAACTCTCGACGAGATTGCAGAACAGATTCACCGCCGCAGTCTTGTTGTAATATTCAGCGATATGTTTGATGCTGCTGCCGATAATGATGCATTGTTCAGTGCACTTCAACATCTCAAATTCAGAAAACACGAAGTCATTGTTTTTCATATAACAGACGGAGAAACAGAGCAGCAGTTTAATTTTGATAACCGCCCATACAGGTTTGTAGACAGCGAAAGCGGTGAAGAATTGAAACTTTATCCCGACGATGTGCGCGAATTATACCTCAATAAAATGCGGACTTTTAACCAGGCATTGAGGCTTAAATGCAGTCAGTATCACATCGACTTTGTAGAGGCTGACGCACGCAAGGATTTCAACCAGATTTTATTGCCTTTCTTTGTAAAGCGCAAAAATATGCAATAAAAAAAACCTTCCATTGCGGAAGGTTTTTTTATGATGTGATTTGTGTGTGTGAATTTTTTATCTGCGGTAGCAGTTTACAAAAGCTTTCCATTGTCTTTCGCTCAGAATGCTGTGCATTACCCTCAGCATTTTGGTGTAGCAGTCTTTAAGGGCGGCTCTTGCTTTCATGGCGAGCTGGTTCTGGTGACGGTTAAATTCGATGCGAAGTGCTTTCATGCTTTTTTCGAATTCTTCTTTGGTGATTCTTCCGGCTCTGAGAGCTTTCAGCAATTCTTCATGACGAGCATTCATTTTGGCAGTCAGTTCGCGCATTGCGTGGCTGTAGCGCTTAACAACAGATGATTTGCAGTCGTTGTAAGCATGGAAAGCTCTTCTCAGTTTGGCAATCTGCTCGGCATCCAGTTCAAGTTTTGAGAGACAAGCTCTTAATCTTTTAGCGCTGCCGTCTCTTTTTGCGCTGAGCATTTCGTCGGCAGTGTTTTCGTCAACCTGATATGCATCAGGCAATCCGTCATATTCTGCATAGAATCCCTCGTTTTCGTTGCCGCCCGAAACCTCGAAGCTT
>CAZRKA010000138.1:0-8746 GCA_964600345.1 uncultured Chitinophaga sp.
AACATTTCTTTTTTTTTTTTTTTTTTTATTTTTTTTTTTTTTTTTTTTTGTTTGGGGGGGGGTGGCCGCCCCCCCGCCCCCTCAACCCGGGAGATACAAGAAGGGCGAGGGGCTTCGCCCCTTAACCCCGTTTACCACCCTGAGGGATTCGCCTTCGGCGAATCCCTCAGGGTGGGTCTGATATTGCGGGGCTGCGCCCCGGGCCTCGTTTTACGAGGAGGTGTTTAAGGCCTTCATTTTTCGTCTAAGCTCTAAAATATAAGAAAAGCTGCGTTTGATCAGTTTCCATCTTACTTTCCAGGAGCTGCCGCTGCCGCCTTTGGCTTCGCCGGCTGTGCGTTTGGCAAAAAAAACAGGAAAGTCTTTAATGCTGCCCATGCGTTTAGCGTGATACAGAAAATAAAGATCCAGCGAAAAATCGTGAGGTGCATCCTTTTCAACGGTATCAAAAAATTGTTTGCTGAATAATTTGGGCTGCGCATTAATTTCAGTTAACCTGTTTCCCAATGCGAGAGAGGCAAGTAAACCCATGCCATAGGAAAATACTGCTTCGGCTAATTTTCTGTTCTTTCTGAATCCTTTAACCAAAAGCAATTCATTGTTTTCAATTTCGTAAATCCGTAGAGCCTGAATTACATCCATGGGATCAGTTTGTCTGTCGGCATGTGTGACGGCCAATACAGATCCCTTAGCTGCTCTAAGACCGCTCAGTATTCCAAATCCGTAACCTATATTTTTGTCGACTTTTACAACCCTGAATATATTTTGATCCCTTTTACTCAATTCGGCTTCAAAGACCAGTTCAGATCCGTCAGTTGAGCCGTTGTTCACCAGAATGATTTCCATTTGAATACCTGATGCAGCAAGCAAATCCAATCGCTCAAAGAGAGACTGAAGATTGTCTTTTTCGTTGTAACACGGCAGAATGACAGATAGTTTCATTTGAGTATTTTCAATCTACACTTATAGTTTTGCGTATGTATATTCATCCGGCTAAACAGAAAAATATTTATCGTAAAACTCTTCCCAGTAGAGGAAGGTTTGATAGTCGGGCGGAGTACCCCAGCATACATAATGGTCTATTTCAAAAACCTTAACCCTGTAGCCGAGTTCAACCATATCGTTCATGCATTCGTCGACGTAAAACTCATTGTTAATCCTCCTGTTCCTTGCTATCATTCTCTCGGCAGCTTCTACAAACATACTGCCTTTTCTGAACCAGAAGGTTCCAACAACAGCATGATCGTTCATAGGAGTTTCGCTTAGCGCAACTTTGACGCTGACGCGTTCAATTTCATTTCCGTTTATTGTCTTTACCCAGCCATAAGCCTGTGGTTTGGCGACAACTGAAGGATTATTCCTGAATGTAAATACCAGAGCATCACAGTCATTGCAAGCGGCTTCAAATTTCAAGCGGTCGTAAATCATTCCGTTGTCACTGGCGCCAATACATAGCTGTTCATCGTTGTTTATCCATTCTTTTGCGTGCAGACATGTGACTGCCTGACCTTCGGTCAGGTGATCGAGAACAGCGATGCCAGGATTATCGAAATACTGATTCAGATGTTTGTCTATTCCGTATTCGGCAATCTGAAAATCTCTTACAATAAAAATATATTTATCGGAAGCCGGTAAGGCGTTGGCTGCATTAACAACCATCGGTTTGCCCAGAACAGGCAATAATGGTTTGGGAATTTTGTAACCCGCATCGGCAAAGCGGCTGCCTGCACCGGCCATTGGTATCAGTGAAATCATTCGGCTTTTGTTTTATAGTGATACATTATGTCCATCCAGGTGTTGAATTCTTCAAGATCGCGAGGTGTACCCCATTGACAGAAATGCGGAACATTATCGTACACAAGAATTTTCCGTCCGTCTTTAACCATTGGATTATATACCAGACTGACGTAATATTCGCCGTTCAGACTCAAATCTTCATCCATCATCTGTCTGAAGTATTTTTTGACATCAGAGCCCTTTGAAAAATAGTAAGTGCCTCCCGAATGCCAGGCCTTTGCTTTGTCTGTTTCGAATGAAAATTTTTCGCGTATCTCCAGCAGCATATTATTGCTGTCTTTCTTACACGAAGCGTATAAATTTTCGGGATGCAGCAGATGCGGGTGGAATCCGGTATAACACGGAATGGCACCGTCGCATTCTATGCCGGCTACGGTTTCTTTGAAATGCCTGTAATCCCAGTCCTGAAAGAAATCACAGTAATTAACTATAACGGGTTCATCATTTTCTATGAGGTCGAAAGCTTTGGATACAGCATACACCGGACCGAACTTATGACCTTCGATTCCTATGATTTTACCCGAAGGCATGATGCGCTCCAGTTCGGATCGCAATGCTGTAGTCTGAAGATGCTCGTCACGGCATATAAAGATAAAATCTGTTTCTCCGGGAAATAAATTCACCACCCATTTAATAATTGGTTTACCCTGAACCTTAATGAGCGGTTTAATGTCTTTGTAAGCGGCATCGGCGAATCGTTTACCAAGGCCGGATAGAGGAATGATGATTTTCATTTAAGATATGGAATCAGAGGAGGAGAGGAGAGGATAGAGGAGGAGGGGATAGTTGAAGTTGGTAAAGTTTACTTGTTTTGTGAGTTTATCAGGCTGTTTATTTTAAATGTAATTATTTCTATTTGATCTCTGATTATTTTGTAATTGATATCTGTTAAAAAATTTAAGTCCAAAGCTATTATGGTATGGTTTAATAATTCTACAATACTTGAATATGAAATATTGAAAAAGCGGATTTTGTCGGGAATAGTTCTTCTTGAATTGCCTTCTGACAAATTTGCACAAATTGATAATGACGCTCTTCTCATTTGAGTTATTAAACCAAATTTTTCGTCATCCGGAAAATCTGCTGTTAACTGATAAATATCTACAGTTAGTTTTCTGCTTAAATTCCATACTTCGAGTTTTTCAAAAGAGTATATATACATAGTTTTAATTTTACCCCAAATTAATACTCAGAATTCAATTAAACAAATTTAAATCTCCATTTTCAACATAATATCGGGGAGTATTTTTTCTCAAATCTTTAGTCTTTCATCTACTCTTCTCCTCCTCTCCTCGTTATTCGTCCACCGACTGAAGTCGGTGGTTAGAGAAATACTAACGTTATTAATGGTTGCGACGATTCTTTAGTCTTTCATCTACTCTTCTACTCCCCTCCTCCTCCCCATGGCAGAGTCTCCTTCGTCGACACGCCACGGGGCAAGCTCTTCAAAAGTCTACTCCTCTATCTTCTACTCTCCTCCTCCTCTTCTATCTCCCCTCCTCTCCCATCAATCCTTTCCGGTATTTTTCCATATCCATACTGATGATATAATCTATATCCGATTGAATGATATAGTTTGGCTTTATACCCTTTTTAATCAGGTTGTGGTAAAGAAACAAATAGGCTGTCAGTGTTTCGTTAACGGATTTTGCTTCTCTTTCGCCACAGGCATAAAACACCTGGGTTTCGCCGATATTGATCTTGAGAACGGTGTCGGCTTGATCGCTTATCTGGCCCTTAAAAAAAACTGTCTGATCGGGAAACATGACATTATCGAAAAATCCGCTTTTACATCCATATAAGTTTATCATTTCAGAAATAAATCCTGCCTGCGGATACCAGACATCATCGCCTTTTTTCACTATGTCGCAAGAAGGGTATGTATCGTCTGTACCTGTTATATCCCTTATGCATTTATCGGTTAAATTGAGCAGATCCGCCACGCGTTTAGCATTATCTGCGTGAGCTATAATACCGTGATTGGCAAGTAAAAATACCTCCGGCCCCGGCCTTCCCTGTTCTTCCGCAAGTTTAAGTGCAGCTGTTACAAGATATGACAATCCGAATCCGGGACTGACAAATGGAATAGAAGCTATATTTAAACCTGAAGCGGTTCTGAGCGCTTCGGTCAATTCTTCGCTGTTTGCAGCGCAATTAATCAGATTAGACCACACCGAGTGAGTATGTACGACATATTTACCCAGGACCGCATGAAAGCCGGTTTCCATGGAAGGTTTGGGGTACAGCGTTCCGTCATCCTTTTGCAGTATATTGGATGCAATGACATCCAGCATTTTCTTTTCTTCTTCTGATTTATCTGACGGAATTACATGGTGGAAATAGTTTGAGATGGCAGATGCATTTACAACCGAAATACCATTTTCATCGCTAAGCTCTTCGAATCTGAAACCCGATGCCTTGATATACATGGTTCCATCGTCGGACTTAACAGATACATTTCCTCCGGGACCCTGCACCTGATCAGGTCGGTCAGCAAATTGCCCGGTAAGTTTAATCAGTTCGCTTATCGTATTATTCTCTTGCATCAGTTCTTGGATTCTGATCTCAGTTTTTCAAATATGACGTACACACTTATAAACTGCATAAGACCTTCGTAGTCGTCTTTCCAGATGGTATTATAAACACCTATTTCCTCCAGTTCGGGAATCAGCATACCGGCAAGCATATCTATTTCATCTCCGCTGATATTACCTGTAAATAATATTTCCTGTTGTTCGCTGAGGTAATGATGTTCTATTTTAAGTGTTTTGCAATTTCCAAGTCTTTCCAGCATTCTGTCGAGATTGAGATCATTTGAAATTTTAATACTTAATCCGATAGACGGCTGAGTAGCCTGATCGAGGGGATCAACTGCCTGAATGGGATAGTATTTTGCGAGTATATCTGCCTGAGCGGCCTGTGTCCTGATATATTTTGCCGAGTCTTCTTCGCGTTTTTTAAGTTGCTCGAGTACCGCTTCGGGTGTATATCCTCTCTTTGCCACATCTCGCTTTACTTTCCACCACATTCTCAGATTTTCGTCGGGTTCCATAAAAATTTTGAGATCGTAAACAGCCGACTGATTGCTGAGATAAAAAGAGTGAAGGCCTTCGAATATGATTAATTTATTCGGCTTAATAAATTTAGGTAGGGTAAAACGACCTGTATTGTGATCGTAATTTCGTCTTTGAATGCTTCTGCCTGATTTCAGATTTTTCGCATGTTCGAGGTCTTCGTGCAGTTTATTGGCTTTTGGATCGAGGTGAGTGTAAACATTCCAGTTCTCATTGCCCCTTTCCCATTTGTGCATATCATCGCCTCTGATAATACTGGTATTGTGTTTTTCGAATACGCTTTCAAGCGCATTGCTGAGCGTCGATTTTCCGCTTGCAGAATCTCCGCCAATTCCTATCAGATATGGTTGAGAAAGAAACTTTGCCTGTACATTGCTGTCAATTCCGTTTTTGTATACCATTAGTCCGCAAAGCGCAAGACAGGTTTGAAGCAGGGTAAATGCAATATTGAGCGCTTTGTCATTTCCGTTATTGCTTATGCTGTTAATGCTTACATCGCTGTTAAACCTGAATGCACTAAAATAATCGCTGTTATCAGTCAGTCCGAAATAGATGAAATACAATAACGACAACAATACAAAAAGCTGTTTGGCCCTTGTTCCCTGGCGAATGATAAAATAAACCAGTAAGGGCATTATCCAGTAATACCAGCCTTGCATAGGTGCAATCATCAGTGTAAGGGCCAGAAATGTAAAGGCAAGGAATAATATGAGCTGATCGCGGTTGACAAATTTAAAACTGAAATAATAGAGTGTCAGAATAAAATAAACCGATGGAATGAAATATATTCTCAGACTTGAATTAAACTGATAATAAAGATCGAATATCTGCTGTTGTACCGGATTGTTGTACACCATCTGTATCATTCCTTCTGAAGAGATGAACGGCAAATTGATGATGAGTATGGTTGATACAAGAGTTAAAACAGAAATACCCGCCGTTTTGAAGCCTGCATGAGAATTTTTGAGAAGATAAATAAAATAGAACGGAAGCACCAGCAGCATATTTGTTTTGGTGCCTATGGCAAGTCCGATAAAAAGAAATGAAAGCATCCATTTGTTTCTGAACAGAAAATAAAGTGATGAGAACAGCAATGCCATTGGAATAACATCCAGCTGACCGTGGAAATAATTTATATAGATAAGTACCGGAGAAAGCCAGTACCAGATAAGCACCTCTCTGGTTTTGTTTTTAAGCCAGCGCATCAGCACCAGTAATATGGCAAAGTCTGCCAGCAGCAGCGGAAGGCGGTATATCAAAGCATCTGCAATATTAAACTGTTCACTTATCGGGATCAGTGGCGAGAGGATGAGGCGCGGCAGAGAAAAAAGCCAGAGCATAAGGGGTGGATAAGGGAACTCGTTGCCGCTGCCATTCTGAATAAAATAGGTATACGGATCATCAAAATTCCGGATGTAGTGGTTTCCGAATGGCGCAAAAAGCTCTTCCATAAAACCTGAGGCAAAAAATGCAGCAATCAGCAGTTTGAGCAGCAGACCGGTCCAGAACAGTTTCGACTTTGCAAGGGGAATTTTACTATTGCCCTGTTTATCTCTTAATACCGGTATCATTTTATCAGATAAGATTTTATTCCAAGTGATTCGGCGCCGGCGATATCTTTTTCGCTGCTGTCTCCAATCATGATGACATCGGCTGCACCAAGACCGAGTTTAGACAGAGCCAGATTAAAGATTGTGGCTTTGGGTTTTTCGGCACCGGCTTCTTCAGAGCTGATCATAAAATCCATATATTCGTCGAGGCCGAGACTGATCCATTTGCGAAGTTGAATCTGAGCAGTAAGATCGGTGACGATACACATCTTTATTTTTTGTTCAGCCGCTTTTGCCATAAATATTTTCATGCCCGGCCTCCATTCCATATTTTCGAGAAAAGTATCCCAGTACATCGCTTCCATTTCGAGTGCAAAATCTGCATTTGTTTTACCGAATATCTGTTCAGATAATTTCTGAAAATAGAGCAAACGTGAGTGCATGGCTGCCTGACCGTGTAAACTATCGTGCACAGCCCGGCGTGCAATGGTCCAGTTTGTTTCAAAATCGCTTCCGCTGATATTAAATTTCCGGGCTGCCATTTCAATGCATTTGCTGTATGCCTCTTTATGCACAGGCTCGTATTCGTATATAGTATTATCGAGATCCCACAGAATACCTTTCACCGGGCCGAGATCAATATTATCGAGTATTTCGTTTACCATAGGTCGGGCCTTTTGCTGCAAACGGCGTCGATTGTCATTCCTTCGAGTGCCGATTTAAATTCAGTTATCCTGTCAATTTCGTACCCCTGCAGTTCGGGTGAAACTATACAGAGTTTAAAATGCTTTTTCAGCTGTTGATAGTTTGAATTGTCGAGCGGAAGTCTGGTAAAGCAATCTATCCATAACCACTCTGCCTTACCGGCAAATTTCATTGCAAATTCTATTGGTTCGTATTCAGAGAATCTCACTGCTATTTTTTTCAATCCTTTATTGAGGTATTTAATGGTAAAAGGCAGTGAAAGGTCGAGAAAGAAATATTCGCTTATGCCATATTTCTGAATTAATGCGATGATGCGTTCTTCCATACCTTCCGATTTGGTATTAAGTATGATCAGGCTATGCTTATAGTGCTTAAGCCATTCTTCGAAATCCACTCCACTTTGGAAAGCATCGTGATGCAGGATAATTTTATCTCCCTCGGGCCTAAGGTCAATTTCAACACCCCATTCGGGTGGCACTTGTTTTAATTGATCTATAGTGTTAATGCGGTGGGCAATTTTTAGCATTGAATTTTAATAATATAATCATTTAGTTTATTCATTTTTACATTAAAATCTAGATGATTTCTTGCATAATTGTTCATCATAATTGAGAAATTATTTTTAGAATTTGAAATCTCAAACCAATCAATAATAGACTCCATATTTATGGGTTCATCAGTTGACGGAACCTGATAACAATAATTTAATGCCTCGGGCTTATCAGACAAATCGGGATCGTGATGTCCGAAAATAAAGGGCAGACCTCTGGCAAAATATTCCCTCGACTTGATAGTAGTTGTACTTTTCAATCCTTTGCGGTGAACGGCCAGTGCACCAATGCCCAGATGCATTTCATCCATCAACTGATCGGCAGTATCCTTGTCGATAAAGGCCCCGGTGTTTAACATGGCGGCTATACCCAGTTCTTCGGCCAGTTTTATTTCTGATTCAAGCGCTCTGCCTCTCAGAAAAAGTTTCAGACGGTATTTGCCTTTATAGGCTGCCATACCTTTCAATAAGCGGTCGAGTCCGTTGAAGTCGGCACTTGTAACAGCTCCTTTTAGAAATACCATTCTGAATTCGGACTCCGGGACACACTGTTTCTTTATCCTGAATTCGGCTGTATTTACTGCATCTCCGAGTATCAGCGTTTGATATTTGTTTCCGGATAATTTTTTTTCGTATTCGGCAATATCCTCCGAATTGCAAATTCCAAACTTGGCATTTCTTCTGATCCTGCGGCCGTAAACAGCTTCGCGGAAAAGCGGCAAAATATAAAATTCAAGATAACCGAGTAGTGATGACGGATTGAACTTCAATTTATTTTCGGCGCCATACAATTTGATTTCCCTGGTTTCTGCAGTAAGATGTTCAAAGAATATTTTTTTACCTGTCTTCTTAGTCAGCTTAAGTAAATATTTGTGGGCGCCGGGATAACGGTAGTAAATCAGATCATATTCCCGACTGTTCTCATTAAAATACTGCCAAACTGCTTTGTGATAAGCCGAACGCTGTCTTGTACTTCTGAAAAACCCTCCTTCAACTTTTTCTACCTTTACATACTCAGCTTCAGAAAGCACCGTATCTTCAAAATTGTCCGTAGTGAAGACCAAACCCTT
>CAZRKA010000139.1:0-1629 GCA_964600345.1 uncultured Chitinophaga sp.
GATGCGCTATAAAATAGGATTTGAATTCCCGTTTTTCGACCAGAAATTCATACAGCATGCGCATTCACATTTTGCATTTTCAGCCTGGATAAGTCAGACTCTTTATGTGCTCCTGGTTTATTTTACCTGCAGTATAAACGATAAGATCAATTTCAAATTCTATCGCAATATTTTTATTGCCAATACGATATCGGCCTATGGCATGCTGATTTCATTTTTGATACAAGGTTATGGCGCTTTTTCGATAGGTTTTTCACAATTCTCAGTCATAGTCTTTTACATATTTGCATACAGATTATTAAAGGATCTGCGTTCTTCAGACAAAATACATCCGAGTCTGCCATGGATTAAATCGGCCTTATTCTTTAACCTGATTTCGGGAGCCGGCACCTACACACTGGCCTATATGATGTCTACGCATAATGTCAATCAGAATCTCTATCTGGCATCTGTTTATTATTATCTCCATTTTCAGTACAACGGCTGGTTTTTGTTTGCCTGCATTGCTTTATTTATAGCACGCATCAAAGCGGTCAATCCGGATTTTACAATTTCCAGGCAGATATTCAGAGGACTCGCTTGGTCGTGTATTCCGGCCTATCTGCTTTCGACTTTATGGCTTGATTTGCCTCTTACTTTATTCTTACTGGTGGTTTGTGCTGCAATTATTCAGCTCTTTGCCTGGTTCAGACTGTTCAGACATTTGTTTAATAGCACCAAACAATTCCTGATTCATTTACCTGCCTTCCAGCGTTTTTTGTTTTTGCTTTCGGCTTTTTCATTAAGTATCAAATTTATTCTGCAGCTTGCGTCCTGCATACCATTCGTCAGTCAGCTGGCATTTGGCTTCCGGCCTATAATTATTGCCTATCTTCACCTTGTACTTCTTGCCGTTTTCACACTGTTTCTTCTTACCTATATCAACGCCTTTATACAGAAATTCACTACGCGTTTCAACAGATTTGCCCTACTTTTTCTGGCAGGCGGCATTTACATGAACGAATTAATACTTGGCATACAGGGTATAGCCTCTTTCAGTTATACCCTGGTACCTTATGTCAACGAAAGCCTGTTTTTCGTTTCTGCACTTATGTTTCTGGCCTTGATATTTCTGCTCACAGGATTTTCAAAAATCAGTTTTGAAGATTTTTTGAACAAAGACCGGCAATGAAATATTTGCAGCCTTTGCATGGCAACGGTACTGCATCCGGATTAAAATCTCCGGTAAACATTTTTCTCGATTCCGAATATGATGAATTATTCCAGATGTCTGAAAGATCCGATCTAAGTAGATTGCCAAAAACTTCATTGTCTCTGTAAGAGAGTGAACATGGAAGCACCGAGCCATCAGAATTTACATAAATACTGCTCCACAAACTTTTGCATATTTCCTTTTTAAGATCAATTTTAGTATTTTGATTTTTGTATTCCTCAGCCAGCTCATATATATCACTGAGCTTCTCATATGCTTTAAAGGTCTCGAAGGAATCTACTCCCATGCTTTGCGCCTTTTGAGAAGCTGCCTGTATTTCATGTTTATTGTGTTCGAATACAAGGTATTTCCACGTAAGAATCGGGAATCTGCTCTTCAGACGTTTCTTTGTCTCAATCATTATTTTGAGGTTCTCC
>CAZRKA010000139.1:1639-8742 GCA_964600345.1 uncultured Chitinophaga sp.
CCGTTCAATATTCCCTTTTACGCGGTACTGCGAATATGCCTCCTGAGTATCGCCGTCTATTGACAGATAAATATGTGTCAGGCCCGATTTAACAGCTTCTATTGCCATGGATTCACTGAAATGGTTGAAATTGGAATGCACATTGGTTCCTACCTTGTTTCTTCTGCTGTAATCAATCATATCAAAAATCTGTTTGTTGAGAAATGGCTCCCCCCAGTTATACAAAGCCACACTCATAATATAGGATTTAAGCTGATCAAAAATCCGGATATAATCTTCCAGCTTCATAAACGAAGGCGTTATCATCTCCGGATGCTTGATCCCCGTATGACAACCCGGGCATCGCAAATTGCAGAAATTGCCGGGATCAATGGTTACTTTATACGGTCTGCTTTTCAGAATTGACCTGCGTTTGCCCGTTTCATATCTGTTGAGCGCTATATTGGCAAGTTTGGATGCACTGGCAAATTCCTTAAGGTAATAGGCATATTTAGAATAAACCGAAATAGGTCGCATGTAAAATTATTTTGTGATTTTGTTTTTGAATGTTGAGCCGGCAAAACATGTATTTCAATTGGGTTTTGAATAAGCCGGATTGCTGATAAAGCTTGTATCAGTCAGGGTCTGAAGAAATGCGACAATATCACTTATATCACCGCTGCTCAATCCCAATGGTGGTTTGTCGAGAAGGGGATCGAGATATTCCGAATGTTGTACGCCGTCGTTGTAATGTGCAATCACCTGCTCTAAAGTTTTAAATCTGCCATCATGCATAAAAACATCTCTCAAAGCGACATTTCTCAGTGAAGGTGTTTTGAACTTTCCAATATCAGACGACATGCCGCTGACAAGATACCGACCCATGTCGGCCTGCGACTTAACCTTCAGCCCTGTATTGTGAAAATCGTTATCGGTAAAGAGGGCATTGCCATGGCAGTGAAAACAATCGCCCTTTTCGGAAAAAAATAAATCCATTCCTCTTTTTGCTTCTTCGCTTATATTCCCCTTTTTACGGATGTATTTATCGTATGCTGAATTTCCGGAAACCAGTGTACTAACAAATTGAGCCAGTGCAAATGATGTGCGCTTATCTGTTATTTCACTGCTTCCGAAAGCTTTCCGGTATAGTTCAGGGTATCGACTATCAGACCTGATACCACTGAGATCTGTCGCAAAAAATTCGTTTACCTCAAAAAGCATAATGTCTTCAAGCGTGGTATTGTCGCTGCCCTTCCATAAAAAATTTCGGCTCCAGGCAAGATTCACATGAGCCAGTACCGGCAAACCGTGCCTGATAAATCCAATAGACTGAAAATGACAGGATGCACATGACAATCCCTGCAGCGACCCGCCCATTGAAAGTAAACTGTCGTAATACAGTTTCCTGCCCAGTTCTACACCGGCCCTGCTTAATGGATTCTCTGCCGAAACATAAGGTTGAGGAAAGCCTTCGGGTACTTCCAATACAAAAACATCACTGCCATTCACCTGTTGTTTATCATCTTCTCGTTTACAGGCTGAATGAAATACTATAGTCACAGCGATTACTGCCAGACTGATCAATATTTTATGCCCACTGTATTTCATTATTTCTTAAATAATTTAAAAACATCTTTGCCGTTGCCGGCAATTATATTCATAAGATAATCGGAGGCCATGGTATATCGGCCATCTTTATCCAGATTGTATTGATAAGGGTTCTTAAACCATTCCATAATATCCATCTGCAAAATAAACTCCGCGTCATTTTGCCCGATTTTGAATGGCTCATTAAAATTAAAACTTACTACATTGGCATTTTTACCAAGATGAATGGCATATCCGCTGATATTTCCGCTATCCCTGAACTTTCCCTCCAGCTTCATGAAATGATAACCACCTCCCATTTGTACCGGCCAGAACATTTCATTATTAACTATACTACCCGGCAATCCTCCCGGCACATTATGCAAACTGTCTACACCCAGTATAAAACTAATTCCGCTGTATTCACCGTGAGGAATACTGGCGTTCGAAATTTCCTCGTAATTTTTATTTGCTGCATTAAGATAAAATGAACCCGGCACCTTAAAAATTCCACCGCTATGGTGCAAGGCTAAATCAGATATAAAAAATTCCAGTTTACTAATGCTGATCAGCTCACCGGCTTCTGTCCGGAAACAGATAGAATCGAACAAGAGAGCAGTATCATTGCATAAGTATTCCGTTTGTAAACTAATCGCCCCAACAGCTATCCCTTCAATTGGTTCATCTTTCCTGCATGTAAAAAACAAGAAACTCAGAACAGCAATCAGGTATATTTTAAATCGGTGGCTTTTCATTTCCAAAGCATTATTAATGTCTATATTCTCAAAGTAGTTTTCCCGTCATTATACCCTTTGCTGAGGTCTTTGAGACTGGTACCATCCAGCATTTCCCTCAGTTCTTTTTTCACAGCCTTGAATTTGTAATGAACCGGGCATGGATTTTTCTCGGAACAGGCTTTTAGTCCGATACCGCACATTTTATACAGGCTATCGCCGTCAATTGCGTCAACAATATGGCATAAACTTATTTTAGACATCTTCTTCCTCGGGATCTCAAATCCCCCCTGAACACCTTTCACAGATTCTATAATTCCGTGCCTGACAAGTTGCTGCAATAACTTAGCTGTAAATGCTTCAGGCGAATCGATGGCTTCGGCTATTTCCTTCAAATTACTGCGCTTCTCCTCCATAGAGCGACTGGCTATAAATATGGCTGCCCTGATCGAATATTCACAAGCTTTTGAAAACATAATACAAATTTAAGTATATTTCGGATATTTTTATCCGATTTATTAACAAATGTTTTTCAAAGTCAGATTTTGTCATCAGTTTCTTTCTGCTTTCATCTTTAATCTTTCATCAGAACCCCTGAACAGAGGTATTTTTAAACCGCAGCCGCAAACCAGGTATGATCGGAGAAGGACAAGAGCCGGTATAATCAGAGAAATCATCAGTAAAAACCCTGAAAATGCAAAAACAATTAGGTAAGGTTTGATATCCGTCATCATCATCTGAAAAGAAGTTCGGTCCACCCTCATTTGCCAGAATCCTTTAATCAATCCGGCGGCATTCAGTGATAACCAGAACACCAGGAGGGATATCTGAGCTGTCCAGAAGGAAAATCGAAGCAATTTGTCCGACTTAAAATTGCCTGAACAGCTACCCGAGGCAAATGCAAATCCTGCTCCAAGCAACAGCATTGTATTGATTCCAATGGTGGTACCCATGGCATGTGCTACAGTCACATGAGTTCCATGAGTAAATACATTGAAGGCAGGAACAGACATAAAAATAGCCTGTGTCATGTTAAGAAATATCCAGAAATCGGCTGCAATGATATAACGATAAGGAAAATTGCCGAAATTGGTTTTGGCAGTACGCAAACCTGATTTCCACTGGTAGATAATTTTAAGAAGAAAAATCCATTCCGTCATACTGACGGCGTATCCCACTATCCTGACATAGGATGCAGTAGGTAATGTGTAAATATGATGACCCCAGTTAAACATCAGATTGAACAACCCAAGAAAATACATAATAAATGCGAGCCTGCTGTGAGCTATTTTCCTGTCGCCGCTGATTTTATCCATCAGAAAAAAAGCTGTTCCGTAAATCATCTGATTCCATGCGCCGACCAGTGAGCCGTTTACCTTCCATTGCACAGTCATGTCGGTAATCATCCTTTCCCTGAAATACGGAATCATCCATAAATAATTCTCAATAAAAATAAAAAGAAAGAATACTATGCCTGTCATCCACATCCATACATAAACCGCCTGATTTTTCATTGTCACGCTTGTTCTGAAAAAGTTGATGAGAAAAGCCAGCCAGGCCAGTCCGAGTGGTATAGCCCACACCGGATTGAATTCCCAGTACTCGCGTCCGCCAAACTTACCTCTCAGATAAGAAAATATAACACCGATAATCGTAATCCCCCATAAGAGGCTTTGCAACCTGATGAGTCGGGTAGATAATCTTCCGGGCCACAAGAAATTAAGTCCCGAAAGCACTGAGGCGGAGGAAGCCAGCAATATCCAGAAAATCACAAGACTGACATGCATTGGCCTGAGTGTTTCGAATCCGAAATACGGACGGAGATAAGAAGGGAATATATAATCGAGGCCGGCAAGGAATCCAAACACAAGTCCTGTCAGCAACATGAGAAATGCCATGGCGAATAACAGGGAAATATGAAATCCACTTTCATTCTTCATTAGATATCATGCCATTCTTATGCAGTTTAAATCCTGAAGGATCTGAAACACCTGTCCGGTTCATCAATTTTAGAAAACTTATCATTTTCTTAATTTCACTTTTATTTGCATCGCAGGGAGGCATTCTGTTGTTTCCCGCACCGATAATAAGTTCCAGAGCCGCTTCATTGCCTTGATATTTGCTGTATACATTGGTAAGATCGGGACCGAGGTAACCTCCAAGTCCATAAAACTGATGACAGGACTGGCAGTTGTACTTTTGCCATAGCAGCTTACCCTCTGCAGCAATCTTTTCTTCTCCGATTATCAAACTATCTTCTCCGTATCCCCGGTAAATGACAAAGGAATAACCCAAAAACAGGGTACATAAAATTGCAAATATCAGGGCCGGTTTTTTCATAGTAATTCGAACCGGGCTGTAAAATGTCTGAGGAAAGGGGGCTCGTAAATAATTTTCATACCGCGGTTTCTGTTTCTTATTTCCAGAATATCGTCAAATACATCTGTGACATATTCTATGTGACTTTGTGTATATACCCGCCGCGGAATAGCCAGCCTTACCAGTTCTCTCGGCGCAGGTACCGGTTTGCCGTCAGCCTCATATTTTCCAAACATCACACTGCCTACTTCCACCGTACGAATCCCTCCTTTAAGATAAAGTTCGCTGACTAAAACCTGCCCGGGAAATTCGGAAACCGGTATTTCAGGAAATAATTTCCCCGCATCAATATATACAGCATGTCCACCTACAGGCCACAAAACAGGTACTCCTTTTTCTTTTAAACGCTCACCTAAAAAGGCTGTACTTCTTATTCTGTAATGCAGATAACCCTCATCAAAAACTTCTTCAAGACCAACTGCAAGCGCTTCCATATCTCGGCCGCTAAGCCCTCCGTATGTTGTAAATCCTTCCGAAATAATCAGCATGCTGACACATTTACGGTTCAGCTCCTCATCTTTAACTGCAAGCAATCCACCCATATTCACCATTCCGTCTTTTTTAGCACTCATAATAATGGCATCACCAAGACGCAATAATTCTTTAGCTATTTCACGGCATGACTTTCCTTTATAATCCTGTTCACCATGACTGATAAAGTAACTATTCTCGGCTACCCTGCATCCGTCTATTACCATCATTATTTTATTCCTGTCGCATATCTCTCTGACCTGCTTTAAATTTTGCATACTTACGGCCTGACCGCCGGATGAGTTATTGGTGACTGTCATAATGACGGCTGCAATATTCTCACTGCCGTGATGAAGAATCAGCGAATTCAGTCCCTCAATATCGATATTGCCCTTAAACATATAATTTTCGTCGCCATTGTCCTTTTCAAGTACATCTATTGCCAGAGCACCCGTATATTCAATGTTGGCCCGGGTGGTATCAAAATGGGTGTTGCTGATAAATACTTTGCCCTTTCCACCGATTATACTGTAAAGAATTCTCTCAGCCGCTCTCCCCTGATGGGTTGGCAAAATAAATGGCATACCGCAAAGGTCTTTGACTACTTTTTCAAGTCTGATCCAACTGCTTGCTCCTGCATAGCTCTCGTCACCCATCATCATACCGGCCCACTGACGCTCGCTCATAGCTCCGGTCCCGCTGTCTGTCAGCAAATCGATGTATACATCATCTGCGTTCAGAAGGAAGGGATTAAAACCCGCTTCCAGCAAACGCTCTCTTCTGTAATTTTCATCTGTCATCTTAAGCGGTTCAACCATCTTAATCCTGAATGGTTCGGCCAGTGTTCTCTCTTTTTTAACGGCAATACTTCCTGTCATCTGTATGTTTTTTATGCGAAATTAATGTAAAGAATTTTATATCGGATATTTTTATCCTGTTTAAAATATAATTCTCTGAAATGTTTGTTGATTTAGAAATTCATTATAGTTTATACTCTTATTTTTCAGACACTTAATTGTTCAAAACTGTTAAGCTGATTTTGCTCAGTCATTGTTATTTCAGAATTGATACAAAGTACAATATCACACATATTTAACGCTTCAAACAGAGCAACAGATGCCAGACCGGATTCTATAAATCCGCTTACAATTTTCCTGATTTCAATGAGCTGAATTTGATAATTACCCTTTTCATTTTTATCACCTGTATCAAAAATTATGGCATCAGCCAGATTCCTTATGTCTGCTTTTATACTCATTATTTTCTCATCAGATATTGAATTATGTACTTTTTCATATTTGATGCGTTTTAGTGAAGGATTTACAGGCTCGTTAATATCATCAATACCGGCAATAACATGAGAGGCGGCTCTGTGCGAATAAACAAGTGCTTCTAAAAGCGAATTGGAGGCAAGCCTGTTTCGTCCGTGCAATCCGCTTGACATACATTCACCTGAGGCATACAGACCTGCAATTTCTGTGTCTGCGTTTTCGCCGACCCGGATTCCACCACATTGATAATGCGCTGCCGGTGCTACCGGAATTAATTCAATAGCAGGATTAATCCCTCTTAACATTAATTCACGGTGTATCAGCGGGAAGGAATTCCTGAATTTTTCAGCACCCAGATGCCTGCAGTCCAGGTGCAAAAATGAAGCCCCTTCCGACATCATTTCACCCCGCATTGCAGAACTGACTATATCACGGCATGCAAGCTCACCGGCATTGTGTTTTCTGAGCATAAATCGCTCGCCTTTCGAATTGAGCATATGAGCTCCCGCTCCTCGCACCGCTTCAGAAATTAAAAACTGATTATTAGTATCTGATCCGTCCATCAATGCTGTCGGATGAAATTGAATAAAGCGCAAATCTCTTACCTTTACACCTGCTCTAATAGCCATAGCAGTACAGTCTCCTGTAGACCCTTGCGGGTTGGTAGTCCTGCTTAATACAC
>CAZRKA010000140.1:0-8600 GCA_964600345.1 uncultured Chitinophaga sp.
TTTGTAAGTGGGCCCTCTTGGGATTGAACCAAGTACCCTCTGATTATGAGTCAGATGCTCTAACCAAATGAGCTAAGGGCCCCTAAAAGGAGTGCAAATTTAGATGAAATTCAGTATTATACAAAAACTAAAAATGGAAGAATTGCTTTATTCACCGTAAATTTTATTTCTTTGGCTTTTTTACCGTCTGCTCTACTACTTCATGAATCCTGCTGTCGAGTTCATTTGTAGAATCGCCGAGCATATCCAGAAGTTTTGCAAATTCCTGACTGTTCAGATCTTCTTTTTTTAATTCTTCAACAATACTGAGAATTTTTACCACCGGAGTTCTCAACTGATGCGACTGGAATTGACTGATATTGCTCAAATGACGTCTGTATATCTTATGTCTGTTGATGTATAGCAGATATAGCAATAGTATAACGAGCGAAAACAAAACAATAACTAATGCGAGAATAATTTTTTCGTTTTTATGTTTCAGGTTTTCAGCTTTTGACAGTCTGCTCTCAATTCTGGCTATTCGCAATTCTTTTTCCTTTATAGCAATTTCCTTCTCTGCTTCCAGTCTGGTAAGCTTAATGCCATTATCCCTTGAAAGCATCGAATCTTTTAAATAACTGCCTTTTTTCAAAACTTTAAATGCAAGCAAATAGTTTTTTCCATCTATTTCGAGTGCCTGCACCAGCTTTTCTGAAAATTCTATTTGAGGGGGCGTAAACCCGATCCTGTCACAGAGCTCATATCCCTTTCTCAAAAAATCGATTGCATTGTGAAGATCTGATTCATTGCCCGAATTTTTGAAGCGTTCGAGATAGGTTTCGCCTATATTTCCCATATCAATGGCAAGTGAGAATTCGCTGCCGATTTTTTCACTTAATTCAATGGCTTTTTTCTGATAATAGATGGCTTTTTCAAATTCTTTCTTGTGCAGGTAAGCTATACCGAGATTAGCATATATAATTTGTATACTGCTAAGACGGTTAAGTTTGGTATTGATAGCCAATGCACTGTTAAAATTTGAAATAGCACTATCGTAATCTCCTGTTTTATCCAGTATGATACCGAGGTTTATCATATTTCTTGTTATGCCTACACTGTCTTTGTGCTTAATATAAATTGACCGGGCTTTTAAATAGTATTGTTTTGCAAAAGTTATATTTTTCAATTCAAGGTATAAGGAGCCGATGTTTTCCAATATGATGGCTTTAGACTTATAATCATTTAATTGTTCCTGTATTAACAAGGCTTCATTAAGAAGTTTTAACGATTTAACATATTTCCCCATGGATTTATATGTAAGGCTTAGGTTGGCCAGGACTCCTGATTCCCCCCGGAGGTCTTTAAGTTCCTTAAATTCTTTTAAGGCCACATAATAGAAGTAAATTGAACTATCCTGGTAGGAAAGTGCTTTGTAATTGACTGCCATTTCGTTATTTGCCAGTGCTATTCCGCGCTTCCATTTTATTTTAACTGCAAGACGCAATGCTTGTTTTGCGAGTTCAAGCCCCGATTCAGGGTCAGAATTTGACAGTTCAAAAGATTTAAAATCCAGGCATTTGATTCGTTCAGTATCGCTGAGATTGTTTTTAATACAAATAACAGCGATTGAATCAGAAATTGATTGTGTTGATTTTGCATTAACGCTTGTACAAAGATTAAGAATTAAAATCAGCGTAGCAGTACATATTTTCATATTAGTTGGTTTAGTTTTAGAGTATCAAAAGTAATATATTAATATTATTAATTAATAAAAAATCTTTGAATAATCTTCATTTTTTAGAATGTTTAATATAACGTTACATATTGAATATGTTTGTGTTAACAAAATTTTGATTCGGTTTCTGATTGATTAGGATGTCTGAATAGATTCAATTTAAATATGAGTTAAGCATTAAATCAATATGTATAAAATATCTGTTTCGCTGAGTAGGCAGTTTGACTTTTTTAGACTGGAAATACCTTAAAAGGTATTTTAATATTTACTTTTGCAACTTTCGGAATCCATTGAAATCAAACGCCCCCATAGACATAGCTTCGCGTATCCTCTTCGAAGACAATCATCTGATTGCAATCAACAAACCGGCGGGAATTCTTGTTCAGGGAGACGAAACCGGTGATAAACCGTTATCGGAACTCGTTAAAGAATTTATCAAAGTACGCGATATGAAACCGGGTAATGTATTTTGCGGGGTTATTCACCGCATTGACCGGCCGGTGAGCGGTGTGGTAATACTTGCTAAAACCGGAAAAGGTTTATCCAAAATGAATGAATTATTCAGAAACGACGAAGTAAAGAAGACATATCGCGCATTGGTTAATGGTATTCCGGAGCAGGCAGAGGCAGAGCTCAGGCATTTCTTAAGGAAAAACGGCAAAACGCATAAAGCAGAAGTATTTCTTAAACCGGTTGACAACGGAAAAGAGTCGGTGCTTAAATACAAAACAATTGAAATAAGAGGTAAACAGGCACTGCTTGAAGTTTATCCAATCAGCGGACGCTTTCATCAGATCAGAGCTCAGTTGTCGGCTAACGGAACCCCTATAGTTGGCGATCTGAAATACGGAGCCCCTCAGTCGCTTAAAAACAGGTCTATCTGCTTACATGCCTACTCAGTTGAATTTATTCACCCTGTGAAAAACGAAATGGTGAAAATTATTTCTGAGCCGGCGTGGTGAGTCAGAGACCTGAAGTGAAACTCTTCATTCTGTATCGAGTGCCATATTATTTATTATGTAATTCCTTCTCCTGCGTAAAATCATAAACAAATATTGGTCCGGCTGTATTAATTTCGCAGCCGCATGCCACTTATCCCATTCAGCGACACAAAGATAGCTTTTGCCCATAAAAAAGACAGTGAGTTAAGAAAGGCCAGGATATTATTTAAAAGCTTTAATTATCCTCTGCTTATCAAATACGGGCCGGGAATGGCCGCTTCTCTGATCAATATTATACCACCTGTCAGAACAATTATCAGAAAGACAATTTTTGAACAGTTTTGCGGTGGGGAAAGCATAGAAGATTGTAAGCACGCTATTCAGATACTCTCAGAGAATCATATTGGCACCATTCTGGATTATTCTGTTGAAGGAGAAGAAACCGAAGCGGTTTTTGATCAGACTTTCCGTGAAATACTGGCAACGATTAAAAAAGCCTCTGAAAGTCGCAATGAAATTCCCTTTGCCGTATTTAAAACAACCGGAATTGCCCGAATGGATTTATTGACTAAAGTTAATGCCGGAACATTGCTGACCAAAGAGGAAGAAGAAGAGTTTGCCAGAGTGAAAGAAAGATTTTCCGGTTTATGTAAGTCTGCATTTGACAATGATGTCAGATTATTTGTGGATGCAGAGGATTCGTGGATACAGGATGTTATAGACCGGATGACTTACGAGGCAATGAGCCTTTATAATCGCGAAAAGGCGCTAATCTACAATACAGTTCAGTGTTACAGAACAGGCAGGGTTGACCATATAAGACAAAAACTGAAAGAAATGAATTGTTTCCTTGGCTTTAAACTGGTAAGAGGTGCCTATATGGAGAAGGAAAGAGAAAGGGCTCTGAAAATGTTTTATACCAGCCCTATTCATCCGGACAAATCCGGTTCAGACAAAGAATACAATGACGCTCTGGAATTGTGTGTTGAACATATTGACCGGGTAAGTATCTGTGCAGGAACACATAATGAAGAAAGCTCTCAGCATCTGGTTAACCTCATGGAAAAACACAATATTGCAGCATTTCATCCCCATATTTATTTTGCTCAACTGCTCGGAATGAGCGACCATATCAGCTTCAACCTTGCCAAAGCCGGATACAATGTTGCCAAATATGTACCGTACGGACCTGTAAAAGCCGTTTTGCCTTATCTAAGTCGCAGAGCTCAGGAAAACAGTTCGGTTCAAGGTCAGGTAGGGCGTGAATTAAGTCTGATAAATCAGGAACTGAAGCGTAGGAATTCGCATTAATCCTTCTGGCTTTATTTTAATAGTGATTTTATTTTTTACTTATTTTAAACTGCATTTGCTTTCAGTTTAATTTTATCTAATTTTCACCACAATAAGAGATGGGCAAAATATTAGCAATATTCGCAATTTTGTCGTTTTCTTCTTTGCCGGCACAAACAATAAAAGGTATTGTTGCCGACAGCAGAGGAGAAGGAATTCCCGGTGTCAGCATCATTAATTTAAGTGACAGCAGTAAAACTGTTACCTCATTTGACGGCAGTTTTAGTTTAAAGGCAGTGAATATGCCGGTGATAGTCGGTTTTAACCATTTTGCCTACGAATACAGGCAGGATACAATTACAATAGTTTCCAATACAGTTAGAATAATTCTTTATGAAAAGCCAAATATGTTTCAATCGGCTACGATTACCTCTTCAAGACTTAGGGACAAGAGAAAGGAGTCGCCTGTAACTGTTGAATCAATGGGAATGGCGGCTATTAAAGAAACACCGGCAGCCAATTTTTATGAAGGCCTTGGACATCTGAAAGGGGTTGATATGGTTTCGGCAAGTCTGGGTTTCAGAATTATCAATACCCGTGGTTTTAACAGCACCAGACCGGTGAGGTCGCTTCAGCTCCTCGATGGAGTTGATAATCAGGCACCCGGCTTGAATTTTTCGCTGGGTAATTTCGCCGGCGCTCTGGACATCGATCTTCTCAGAGCAGATATCATTGTAGGTGCAAACAGCGCCACTTTTGGTCCTAATGCCTTCAATGGTGTTATCAGTATGATCACCAAAGACCCTTTTCGTTACAAAGGATTAACCGTTCAGATTAAGGCAGGTGAGAGAAACTTATTTGAAACACAGGTTAGGTATGCCAGGGCTTTGAAGAACAAGGAGGGAAAAGAAAAAGCTGCTTTTAAGGTTGGCGTCATGCTAATGCGTGCATACGACTGGGTTGCTGATAATTACAGCAAAACCAACGGTAGCCTGCAGTCAGAAAACAATCCCGGAGGATATGATGCCGTGAACCGCTATGGAGATGAAAATCTGACTTCTCAAACCAATAATTTTCTCGGGGGTACTTTCAGATGGGATTATCCGGGTCTTGGCGTTTTTCACAGAACGGGGTATAAGGAAATTGACCTGGTTGATTACAACACACGGAATATCAAAATAAACGGGGCATTTCATTATAAAATGAAGCGCAATATCAGGGCAATAGCAGCTTATAATTTCGGATATGGCACAACAGTTTATCAGGGAGACAATAGATACAGCCTTAAAGACATTGTCTTTCAGCAGTACAAACTGGAATTGAACAAGGAAAACAACTGGTTTATCAGGGCGTATGCCACACGCGAAAATGCAGGTAATTCATACGACGCGGTGTTTACAGCTGTCCTTCTTCAAAACAGGGCGAAATCGAATTCTCAATTTCTTTCTGATTACCTCGACGGTTATGTAAACAATGTATTTCCTCTTTTGCAAACCATACCCGGAGGTGCCAATGTATACAAACAGATTCCTCTGACAGTTCCCAACAGAAGAATTTCGGATAGCCTGATGGCGCTGGAAAGTACAAAAGAGCTTTTGAGACAATGGCATCCGCTGGCCAGAGCGTATGCTGACGGGCCTGCATTATTTTACAAAAAAAGACTGGATCCGGGCACACCCGAGTTTGAACAGGCATTCAACGAGGTAACTTCCAATTCGACATATCTGGATGGCGGTTCAAGGTTTTATGACAAATCAGCCCTGTATCATCTGATGGGTGAAAAGAAATTCGCTTACCGTGAATTCGATTTTACATCGGGGGGTAATTTCAGACTATATGTACCTGATTCCAGAGGAACAATTTTCAGTGATACCGGTAACAGAAAGATATACAATCACGAATTTGGTGTATTTCTACAGATGGAGAAAAAATTTGCGGATGACAGGTTGAAAATGACGCTGGCTTGTCGTATGGACAAGAACAGGAATTTTGATTATTTATTTTCTCCCGCCGGGGCTTTGGTTTATAACAGCAGTAACAAGAAGCATTATTACAGATTGTCGTTTACCTCTGCCATCAGAAATCCGACTTTACAGGATCAGTATTTGTATTATAATGTAGGAAGGGCAATTCTGCTTGGTAATATCAATGGAGTGGACAGCATGGTCGAAATCCCCAGTCTGATCAATTACCTCAATTCGCTGGGCGCCGACCGGTCTTTGCTGAAGTGGGTAAGCTTGAAACCGATAGTACCCGAAAAGGTTAAAAGTATTGAATTAGGTTACAAGGGTGAACCAATTAAAAATCTGTTGATTGACATTAGCTATTTTTATAGCTGGTACCGCGATTTTCTGGGATTCAGATTACTGAGTGATACCTCCGGGTTCACCTTCGGGAAATCATTTCAGTTCTACCGCATTGCAGCTAACTCGGTCGATATGGTGACAACTCAGGGATTTTCTGCAGGTTTAAATTATTTTCTAAGGAAGCAATACAATGTTTCGGCCAACTATAGCTGGAATAAGTTAGACAGGAGAGGGTCGCTGGATCCGATTATTCCCGCATTTAATACGCCCGAGCACAAATTCAATATCGGATTTGGTGGAGGTGATATCAATTTCAGAAAGCCGGGTTCCGACAAAAAAATAAAATATCCCGGTTTGTGGAAGGATTATGGATTCAATATTAACTACAAATGGAATCAGGGTTTTTTGTTTGAAGGTTCGCCACAATTTACCGGCCTTGTTCCTGATTATGACATGCTTGATATTCAGATTAATAAAAAAGTAATTGAATCTAAAGCAACAATTAAGTTAGGGGCATCTAATGTATTAAACAACAAAAGATTTCATGTATATGGAGGTCCGAGAATCGGACGTATGGCTTATGTCAGTATTTTGTTTGATATCGATAAAATATAGTTAAGTTTTTCTTGCTTTTATATAAATATATTTAATCTTTGAAGTATTAATCTAAACAGCATTTCAGTATGAAAAAAATTTACTTAACCTTATTACTCTTTGCGATTTCAGCCGGGCTTTATGCACAGGCTTATCGTTTTAAACAGGAAGTTTTTACCGATGCACAAATCAAGGTAGATTCGAATATCACCTATGCTTCGGCAATGAATTTCAGTCCTGCCGTAATGGTTCCGCTAAGGATGGATGTTTATCACCCCGATACGGCCATTGATACGCTTAACAGAAGACCGGTCATAATCATTTTTCATTCAGGAAGTTTCTTGCCAGCCAATATCAATGCCGGTAGTCCATCAAACGGTGGAGCATATCTCGGTACAAGACGCGACAGTGCTATAGTTGAAATGTGCAGACGATTTGCCAGAAGAGGATGGGTTGCTGTTGCCGGAACCCACAGGCTGGGATGGATAGCCAATTCACCGAGTTCAAATACACAAAAAATTACCATTATGCGCGCGGTTTACAGAGCTACTCAGGATGGCAGAACATTGATGCGCTACATGAGAAGAAGTGTGGACTCGATGGGCAACCTGTACAGAATAGATGGTGATAGAATTGTAATTGGCGGAACCTCGTCAGGTGCTTATGTGGCTTTGCACGCCAACAGTCTTGATGATCCAAATGACATTATGACACCGGGATTGCTCGATTCGCTCGGTAATTCGGTAATCGATACCCTGGCTCTTGGAGGTTTCTATGCGGGAATGTATCCCGGATATAGTTCAAAACCGAATCTGGTTTTAAGTCTGGGTGGTGCCATAGCCGATACTGCTATTATGTCTTCGGCTGATGCCCCGATTATCGCATTCCATGGCGTAATGGATCCTACGACACCATTTAACCGCGGAATTGTTAAAAATGCAGGCACTCTGGCACCGATTACTACTGTTGACGGCTCCAACAGTTTTATGCTGGCGGCAAATAACCGCGGAATCAGCGGCAAAGTGGTACTGGCCGGAGGTACAGGTTCAAGGCCGGGGCTGTATCCTTTTATTAACGCCGGATTCGAACCCTATGGATGGTATAACAAGCCCCCTTTGTTCGCCCCTTCCAACTTCAAAGGCAGGGCAATGATTTATATAGACACCATTATGAATGTTTTCTCTGACTATGCCATAAGCATACTGAATCTGGATGTCAATGATCCTTCAGGTACTGAAACAATTTTGACTGATGGATTTAAAATGTATCCGAATCCCGCAAATGAAAGCATAACAATTGAATCAGTTTCAGGAACTGCTATATTGTCAGTTGGTATTTTAAGTATGGATGGCAAATTGGTGTATAAGAGTGAAATTCATGCTAATACAGTGGTAATCAATTCAACTGAACTGACTAAAGGCATATATACTGTATTGATAATGACGGAAAATGGAATAATCAGCCGTCAACTGATGATTGATTAAAGCCGATATAAAATATTTTTATAACTTAAAAGTCCCGCAGGAATGCGGGATTTTTTATGATTATTATATTACCTTTGCACCACTTTAATATAAAACATGTCTACAGAAACCAGCACTTATGTACCTTATAAGGTAAAAGATATTTCCCTTGCAGAATGGGGCAGAAAAGAAATCACGCTTGCCGAAGCAGAAATGCCCGGACTTATGGCCCTCAGGGCAGAATACGGCAAAAGTAAACCACTGGCAGGCGCCAGAATTGCCGGTTGTTTGC
>CAZRKA010000141.1:0-8560 GCA_964600345.1 uncultured Chitinophaga sp.
AGCAACTGATACTCCCTTTGCCGCAGGGTATCCTTCCAGTTTGGCTGCGCGCTGTTCAAGCCAGCTGTTTGAGCAGTTGCGGTGTAGATTGCCATTGTCGTCAACGCCAAATGGAGCATGAGGTAACGGGGAGGAGTTTGTGTTTTAAAAGTCATGTTGTGCGCGGTTTTTTTATTCGGTACGCGATCAAAATAATAGCGCTTGCCAGCAGCCAGTAATAGAAAGCAAACATCAAAAAGTAAATTAAGAACCAGATAAGCCAACGAAAGATATAATGAGCCCGGTGCTCAGTCAGGTATTTTACAATTAAACCCCAATCGTCAATGATGATAAATACCCAATATGCGAGCGCGAATGCCATGCTCAGGTATTTGAAAAGTGTGAATGCTTTTTTAAAGGCGGGTTTCATTTTGCTGTGTTGTGTGTCTGTGGTTAAGCGTTTTTTTGTGCTTACACGAAGTTAGGGGAAACTGCGCAGAAAATTAATTGCCTGTTATGCGAAAATTGAATACCGGTAATAAACCTGTATGATGCACTGCGGCGAGGTTTTAGAAGTTCAAAAGTTCATGAAATGCACAAAGCTTCGTATTGACACGGCATTCTGCCTGACACAAAACCCATATCAGTTGCTTTTTATTATCAATATTCATTTCTTTTCTGCCAGTCCCATTTGTCTTTAGCTGCCGAATTTCTTTTTGCAAGATCAGCAAGCATATAGCTGATTTTCTTTTTGTCAAGCCAGCGGCCATTCACAAATACACCTGCTATTTTACGAATATTCTTTATGTCTGCCAAAGGATTCGCATCCAATAAAATCAGGTCTGCAAATTTCCCTGCTTCAATTGTTCCCGTTTTGTCGCCCAAGCCAAGCCAGAATGCGGGGAGGCGTGTAGCTGAATGTAAAACCTCAGTTGTAGTTAAACCGGCAGCAACCATGCGTTCAAGTTCATTGTGAAGCGAAAATCCCCAGACTACCCCAGAAGTGCCAGCATCGGTTCCGGCAAGTATCGGAACCTCCGCTTTCTTTAATGCCTTAAGCAGTTTTTTGTTGAATTCAATGATCCGTTCAAGACGCGCAATGCTTTCGGGAGTAGCGTTCATGTTATAATTATTTGCAGTCAGCCATTTGCTTTGTAGCAGCGGATGCACATACTGCAGGCTTGGCAATGTTTTTACAGCGTCGAGTGAGCGCCCCTGAGCGGCGGCGGCCTCAATAATAAAAAGGGTAGGACAAACCCAGCTTCCGTTGGCTTTTACCAATTGAGCCAGGTGCTCCGGATTCTGCTCAAAACCTTCAGTCTGTTTGAAAAATTCTTCTGCATGGGCTACCAGGTCAAAATGAGGCATAAATGCTTCTTCTATTTTACCCTTAAAAGCGTTGGGGATATGCCCAACGACTTTCATTTCCTGTTTACCTGCCTCATCAATGATGGCCCTGTATGTTTCGGCATTTAACTTTGAGTACACTTTGATGAATTCATATCCTTCCGCTTTTGCACTGCGAACGGCCTGACGACCATCTTCAGGTGTATTGACAATTCTGCCGTCTCCACTGCCACCTTCAATCATGGCAGCAAGTGCCATACGAGGCCCGATCACATCTCCTCTTAATATTTCGTTTCTCTGACCAAAATGCCCGGCTCTTGAATTTAGATCAAATACCGTTGTCACGCCATTTGCAACGAATGGCGTCATAATATCCTGTGTACTTGTAAAAATGGAAGCAGAACGGGTAGAATAAGTCGTATTAAAGTGCCCATCGGTGGGGATATGAACATGCATGTCTATCAGTCCGGGAATCAGCCATTTTCCTTTGCCGTCAATCATTTCAGCACCGCGTGGGACCTCACCGTTAATGGATAGTATTTTATTCCCGCTTATAACAACCGTAGCATTTTCTATCAAAGTATCTGCCAGGGTCATTGGAATAATGGTCACATTCCTGATGGCAAACAGTCCATGTATTTGAGATTGCCGGCTTCCTGAAGCATGATCAGACAAAGGGTAGGGGTTTCTGCACGCAGAGCACATCATCAGTATACAGAAGCAGTTTATTATTATTTTGGTCATGTTTTTAAATTTAGTCTATCGTTTTTGCGGAATGGCGTTTTTGCCGCATTCTATTTTTCTATTGTCTCACGGCATAACGCCAAGCCGCTGTTAGCTGTAATTCAGTTAACAAATTTGTAAAGTCCAAAAAATGCTTTTAAATACTTTTCACTTCCGAAAAGGTATTTGTCAGCACTTTCCATCATGAAATTATTTATATGTTGAACAAATGAACAATCGACATTGATCCTGTCAATTCTATTATAAAATGCTTTCCCTTCTATACTAATTCCGTTTTTGTCTTTCGCCCCCGTAAGGATACAGCATCGTTTTGGATCTATTGGAATAATTACTTTATTTGTCTTATTGAATTGTTCTTTAAAATCGGAATTGACAAGAATTCCATTCTCATTTACGATTAAAACTGGATTATCACTCGTAATAAACTCTGAAGTGTCATTAATAGTTGCGATACGAAATATTTTAAATTGGTGGGTTTTAATAAAATTTGTCAGTGTATGCAATACGTGAGCAGCTTTATAATCTTCTTTTATTTTATCAATTTCATATTCGAATTCATGAGGAACTATTTTAAAGAAATTTTCGAACTGCTTCGGAGTGCGACAATGCAATGATAAAAGACACATTAAAGCACGACTACGGTCTTCCAAAGTAGGTAAGCTATCAATATTCGGGTCAGAGAACATACAATAGTAATTAGGATAATAGTTTTCTATTTCACGTTCGTAAATCAATGTTTCAATAAGCATTGGGTCGTTTCCGTTTTTAACAGTATAAAAATTATCATTTACTGTTGCACTTTTTAAACTCTCAGGATGATTTAATTCTAAATTAATTCTAAGTTCTTTGTTTACTCGTTTATGCTTCCTAAAGACGAATTTACCATCACTTGAAAAATTCTTCAAATAGCACTTTGGTGTTGTATGATGGTCATTCTTATGTTGCATTTTTGAATTACAGTTAACAGTTCGGGGCTTGTTGTTGTAAAGGATTGTTCTTGTGTCCACCCCGGCCCTGAACATAACAAAGAAACGAAATTATTTTTAAACCTAATGGCTTATTGTTTTTATACTGGTCATGAACATGGCCAAAGTTGAATAGGGGAGTAATGCCCGGATACCATTTCGTCCGTCCCCATAACAGCAAGCACAGCTTATGGGCAGCCTTGCATTTTCATGGTTTGCTTATTAATGATTTCAATACCTTATCAAGCGACGTTAATGTTTCTAAAGAGAAACCATATCTATTGCTTATTACAAATGTGTTTTTCGGGTTCAAGTAAATTTTAAGGATATATGACGAAAACAGATATTTTGTGAGACCGGATTTGATTTTTAATTCAGAAGTAACATGCTCTAATTCATATATCTTTATTTTCTCTCCGGACATTCTGCTGTTTAGTAAAACAGTTATTAGCCGCTGATCTTCGTCAATTTTAATTTCCCTTACGTGGTATTGGGTTAATGTGTCTCCCAGTTTAAGTAGTAGTACAACAGACACTCCAACAATCAAATTATCATTGGTGAATGAAAAAAAATACTTCCAGGCAAAATAAATCAGTCCCGCAAAAGCAAAAGTCCACAGCCAACTTTTCAGTTCGTTAGTTCGAAATTTGTCTTTGTCTGTCTTAAATACATGCATTTTCAGAGTGTGTCAAAAAAGTTACCTTCAACATTTCACGATTTGGCACAGCAGGAGCATTTGCCCGCCGTTCCTTTAATCAATTCTAATCCTTTCCACCGCAATAAAACCATTCTCACGCTGATTATCAAATGTTCAACCTGATACTTTTTAAATTACCGATTGTTGATGAGACTGCTTTTTGTGCGCTTATTGGCGAAACCATGCCTTTAAGCAAAACACCTTCACAAGATCCGCATTAGGCGGAAAGCAAATCCCCGCTTTTATTTTGGTTTTATCCTCCAGTAAGTTGTCAGTGATAAACGATATGGTGTCCATTTTCCGGAATATGAGTTTGTATCTCTATTGTAAAGCTTAAATTTGTCAGAAAGTGATTTGTTGCACTTTACCTCCACAATGATACTTGTCAAAGAACCTCCTCTTTCTTCAAGCTCAAAGTTTTCGTACGGATATGCCTTTTTTATTTCTTTCTCAATTTCCTCAAGCTTTTTTGGGATGCTGTCGTATTCGCAGTCTTTTGAACCCTCAGGGCATTCATAGTCGAACTGAAATGTTCCTTCATACTTTGTCCATGGGGGACTGGGTGTCATAATGAGTGAACTGTCAGCGAGTATTTCCACTATGTATTTTCTTGCCTCTGTCAAGGAAGTAAAGTCCATTGATTTACTGTAAGGCTTTTTTAGTTTTCCATAGAATTGTCTGAGCAGCTCTGGGTCAAAATAGAAGTATCCCTCGTCTGTTACTATTTCCTGACAGTTCAGATTAATAGAGAAAGATTCAAGAATTTGTCCCTCCCGGCAAACGTAAACTGTGTAATGATAACCACAGGCATATTTTTTTCCGGGCTTATTAAATGTCCAGTCATTTTTGAACTTGTTTAAAAGCGCAATGTCATCTGTGTAGAACTCGCCAATACTGTCCCTGAGTGTATTTTTGTCGCTATGTTCAATTGTTCCGAGCAAATAATATCCACCCTTGTTAAAGTCATAGTCCTTTAAAATCTTAGTATTTCCGAACTGCGAAGCTGTCAGAAGCAGAAAGGTGAAATAGAGTAATGTTGTTTTCATGTAGTTGTTGCTATGAGTTTGCCGCTACCCGACCTTGGGTAGCGGCAGTCAGCAAGCGGGTTAATTATTCAAATCATAACGGTCAGCATTCATAACTTTCACCCAGGCTTTTACAAAGTCTTTCACAAACTTTTCTTTGTTGTCGTCTTGTGCATAAACTTCGGCATAAGCACGCAACACGGAATTTGAACCAAAAACCAAATCAACTCTTGTAGCTGTCCATTTAGTAGCTCCTGTTTTACGGTCAATAATGTGATATAAATTTTCAGCTACAGGTTTCCATGTATATTTCATGTCTGTAATATTTACAAAGAAGTCGTTGCTTAGCACACCTTCTTTGTCTGTAAACACTCCATGTTTTGTTGCTCCGTAATTTGTTCCTAAAACGCGCATGCCACCAATTAATACAGTCATTTCGGGTGCGGTAAGTCCCATGAGTTGTGTTCTGTCAAGAAGTAATTCTTCAGGGTCGACAGCATAGTCCTTTTTAAGCCAGTTTCTGTAAGCGTCATGAATTGGTTCAAGAACCGAGAAAGATTCAGCATCAGTCATCTTTTGTGTTGCATCACCACGACCTGCACTAAAAGGAACTTTAATATTTACACCCGCTTCCTGTGCTGCTTTTTCAATGGCTGCACACCCCCCTAAGACAATTAAGTCTGCGATGCTTACTTTTTTATTTAGTCCTTTTTGAATTTCCTGAAATTTCAAAAGCACTTTTTCCAGACGTTTAGGTTCATTGCCTTCCCAGTCTTTTTGAGGAGACAAGCGAATTCTTGAACCATTTGCACCGCCTCGGAAGTCAGAACAACGGAATGTTCTTCCACTGTCCCATGCTGTATTGATAAGTTCCGTTCTTGTTAATCCGCAATTCAAAAGATTTGTTTTTAATTCTTCCACCTCTGAATCCGTTAATTTGTAATCAACCGTTGGAATCGGGTCTTGCCAGATTAAATCTTCTTTGGGCGCATCTGCGCCAAGGTAGCGGCTTTTGGGCCCCATATCACGATGCGTTAATTTAAACCATGCTCTTGCAAATATATCTTCAAAATACTTCGGGTCTTTATAGAACTTCTCGGAAATTTTGCGGTATTCGGGATCCATTTTCATAGCCATATCCGCATCGGTCATAATCGGATTTCTCCGAACACCTTTAACGTGAGCATCAAATGGTTTGTCTTCTTCTCTGATATTGACAGGTTCCCATTGCCAGGCTCCCGCCGGACTTTTTTTCAATTCCCATTCATAGTTTAAAAGCAAATGAAAATAAGTGTGATTCCATTTGTCGGGTGTTGTTGTCCACGCACCTTCCAATCCACTGGTAACAGTATCTTCAGCATTGCCTTTACCTTTGGGATTCATCCATCCAAAGCCTTGCGTTTCTACATCAGCAGCTTCGGGGTTAGGTCCTAAAATGGAAGCATCGCCATTGCCATGTGCTTTACCAACAGTATGTCCGCCGGCGGTTAAGGCAACAGTTTCCTCATCATCCATGGCCATACGTTTGAAGGTAGTACGAACATCTTTTGCTGTTTTCAGAGGGTCTGGATTACCGTCAACTCCTTCAGGGTTTACATAAATTAATCCCATTTGTACAGCTGCCAATGGATTTTCAAGAGATTCACTTTCCGATGAATTTTCGTATCGTGTTTTACCTAACCATTCTTTTTCAGCACCCCAATAAACATCTTTTTCCGGATGCCAAATATCTTCACGTCCTCCTGCAAAACCAAATGTTTTAAATCCCATAGATTCGTATGCCATATTTCCTGCAAGTATGATTAAGTCTGCCCAGGAAATTTTATTACCATATTTTTTCTTGATTGGCCATAAAAGTCTCCGGGCCTTGTCTAAGTTGGTATTGTCAGGCCAACTGTTTAAGGGTGCGAAGCGTTGATTGCCGGTGTTTGCACCCCCTCGTCCATCAGCCAATCGATAAGTACCGGCTGCATGCCAGGCCATACGAATCATTAGTCCGCCATAGTGTCCCCAATCGGCAGGCCACCAATCCTGACTTTCTGTCAATAGTTTTTTCAAATCACTCTTTAACGCTGCAAGGTCAAGTTTCTTGAATTCTTCTCCGTAATTATAGCTTTCGCCCAATGGATTTGTTTTGGTGTCGTGTTGATGTAAAATGTCGAGATTAAGTGCTTTTGGCCACATTTCCATAACAGAATTGTGAGATTCTGTATTTGCTCCGTGTGGAAAGGGGCATTTTCCTTTTTTTGAATTGTCCATGATGTGTTTATTTTAAAGTTATTTGTTAATTGTATGTATTTTTTAAGCTTACTGCTATCGTTCCCATGCTTGGCGTTCGGGCGGCATCCGGTATTCGGTACTCACAACAGCCGACGCAAAACCCTTGTTATATGCCGTTTTTCCTTCCATTCTGTCTGTTAGTTGAAAATGTCATAAAATTTCCAATTCGTAAATAGTCCAATAAGAATAATGTAAATAAGATTGTTAAAGGTAAATAGTCCCTTGGCTAAGAAAGTCCAGCTATTTTCTTTTAATAGTCTGTAATTAACCACAGAAAAAGGTAGTATAAGTAGTAATAGTAGAAATGGTATGTATGAAGTCAAACTTACAAAAACATTTGTTGGGTGTTTGTATGGCGCAGGAAAGTAGAAAACTTCAACAGACCCGCTTAATACATACATATAATAGAATAAGCTTAGTCCAAGTGGAATCAGCAATAGTTGAACATAAGAATACTTTTTATGTCCCTTTCTTCTGAAATACTGAATTAGATAGAAAATAGAAGTCAATAAAAAAAAGACGGCAGAAGCAACTATAAATACTCCTATTAAATTACTGTCTTTTGGGGTTTTGAAATTACGTAATTGTTCAAATTCAGGGTTATGCGGAAATAACGTTTCTACCGCAATAATGTGGTCGCCTCTTTTTAACTCTTCACTTAGGTTGAATTGAACGGTTTTCTTATAGTCGTGATAAAAATACAAGTTCACCGACCCATTATTTAAGTCCCAAATAGAAGAAAGCAAAGTTCCATCACCAATTTTTTTTCTACAAACGTGCATCGTATCTGACAAGGCGGTGCAATACTCAAGTGTAGTGTCAATACCGTTCTTTATAAATGCTACTCCGTTTCGGTATCTGTCAAGTTTATTGGCATTTTGTTCTGGTGTTATGGAAGGACAAAAGTTGGCTATAACGTAGCTTGGTTCATTTCCTATTGTCAAAGTGTAAGGCTCAACTACAAGATATTTTCCCGATTTGTCAACATAAATAAAAACGTCTTCAATAAAATAACTGTGGTCGTATTTACTGATATACGCTTTAACTTCTTCTACTGTTTTACAAGTATGAAGAATTTCCTTTAAATACTTAGTCGGGTTGGAGATTGTCTTTCTGTTTATAAAATTTTCTTTTGTAGGGTGATAAGCAACAAGTCTTTCAAAGGCTAAACCCATTTCATTCATTCCTGATTGCGGTGCATATCCGTTTTCTCCGTCAAATCTTGCTCCTGTAAATGCTGCACCGTATTTGGCATTAGTTGCGTTTTCAAACCAAATATGAGGTGTTGTAAACCAAGCATCGTGGTTACTTCCAAAAAATGTTCTGTTGCCGATTGTTATTTTATACCCACTACACGCAATACCGTCTTGTGAAACCACAATAGTTAGAATTGCTAATACAATAAGTTTCACAAATTTTATTTTCTTTATTCCGTCACTCATAGTTTGTCTAACGTATCTTTTGAATCTTAATTGCCTGATTTAAGGTTGCTGCGTCGTCCTACAATGGCATATAACGGTTTG
>CAZRKA010000142.1:0-8559 GCA_964600345.1 uncultured Chitinophaga sp.
GTATACGCCGGTTTAGGCATAAATGATACCATGCAGTTTATCCCCAGCGACGTTAGCACAATTTGTACAGGTATAGCTGCAAGCATGGCAGCTGTTCTGATGTGCGCCGGTGAAAAAGGCAAACGCACTGCGCTCAAGCACAGCCGTGTTATGATACATCAGCCTTTGGGTGGTGTTCAGGGACAAGCCACAGAAATTGAAATTACGTACAAGGAAATTTCCAAACTGAAGAAAGAACTTTACGATATTATCTCTCTGCACAGCGGGCAGACATACGAAAAAGTTGAAAAAGACAGTGACAGAGACTACTGGATGACGGCCGAAGAAGCGAAAGCTTACGGCATGGTCGATGAAGTCCTTGTCAGAAGCAAAGACAAAAAATAATGGCGAGTAAAAAATCCGGATCTTTCTGCTCATTCTGCGGCAAACCAAAAGAAGAAGCCACAATGCTGATTTCAGGTATTGAGGCGAATATATGTGATGCATGCGTTGAACAGGCTTCTAAAATTGTAGAGGTTGAACTTGGCAATTCCGTTAAAACCAAAAAGCACGGTCACGATTTTCAAATCAATCTGCTTAAGCCCAACGAAATTAAAAAACATCTGGATGAATATGTAATCGGACAGGATCAGGCTAAAAAAGTACTATCCGTAGCCATATACAACCATTACAAACGCGTGCTTAACAGCACTGAAAAGGAAGATATCGAAATTGAAAAATCCAACGTGTTACTGGTTGGTGAAACAGGGACAGGCAAAACGCTACTCGTCAGAACCCTGGCGCGTATCCTGAAAGTGCCTTTTTGTATCGCTGACGCAACAGTGCTTACTGAGGCGGGGTATGTAGGTGAAGATGTTGAAAGTGTTATTTCAAGATTGTATCAGGCCAGCGACTACGATGCCGAAGCCACACAGAGAGGTATTGTTTATATTGACGAAATTGATAAAATTGCCCGCAAGGGGGACAATCCCTCAATAAGCCGTGATGTCAGTGGCGAAGGTGTACAGCAAGGTTTACTTAAACTTCTTGAAGGTACGGTTGCGAACATTGCACCGGAAGGCGGCCGCAAACACCCCGACCAGAAATTTGTAAAAATTGATACACGCAATATTCTCTTTATCTGCGGTGGTGCTTTTAACGGCATTGAAAAACTAATAGCCAAACGACTTAATAATTCGGCAATTGGTTTCCATTCAAGTGCTAAGGACCGTATCAAAGACAGCGACCTGATTGAACAGATTGCCCCTTCTGATCTTAAATCATTTGGCCTTATTCCTGAAATTATTGGACGCATGCCCATGATTACTTACTTACAGCCGCTTGACAGAGATGCACTTAAAAATATATTGATTAAACCCAAAAACGCATTGCTCAAGCAGTATATCAAACTGATGGAATTGGAAGGTATTAAACTTGTTTTTGACAAGAAAGCTATCGAACTTATAGTCAGTAAAGCAGTTGAATTTAAACTCGGAGCCAGAGGTCTGAGAACAATCTGCGAAAAACTGATGCTCGATGTCATGTATGAAGCGCCTTCCAAAAACGAAAAAGAAATAACCATCACAGCAGATATGGTGGTCAGCAAACTTGCCGATCTGGACAGCAGCAAGGCAGCATAGCCGGCTTAATTTTTCTTTCATTTTGTAATTTTTTTATTTTATTTGCTCACATCAGGCAACGAATAAAGGATTTCATACTTCTTAGTATAAATTCTATTCGCATGAAAACTATGGTGAGGCTAATTGCTGCCTTAAAAAATCTCAATTTATTAGGTGTGCTTTTGACCCTTTTTCTGTTTGCAGAAATAAGGCTCAGCGCTCAATGCAAGATAACTTCCAGCGCTCCTGTATGTGTTGGAGAACCCGTTCTCTTTAGCTGTAATTCTATTGGTGCATCTAATTTCCAATGGGACTTTAACGGTGAAGGATCTAATAACTCAATTTGTGATCCAAGCTTTGTTTTTTCGAGTCCCGGAGTCAAAACTATTAATCTGTCATTGCAACTTGCAAATGGCAAAAGCTGTTCATCATCGCTTGTCATCAATGTTCTTCCCAAACCCGTAATCCGCATGAACAGGATAAGTCCGAAAACACAGTGTTTCGCAAACAATTCTTTTTGCTTTGTCGACAGTAGCCGGGCCGGCGATCCTCAGGATAGCATTTGCAACAGACGTTATGCGTTCGACGACGGAACATTTTACAATGTATGGGGCAGCGGGCCCAAAACAATATGCCATAGCTTTCAGGATCCTTCAGGTGGGACGTATGGCCTTACTGTAGAAATTACTTCATGCAATGGCTGTGTAAGTAAAACGAGATATAATGCCATTGCCGTCGTGTTGCCATCTCTTGGACTTAATTTTACTTCTCCTCAGCCTAGACGCTGCGACAGTGTAATTCTCTGCATTACCAACAAGTCTCTGGTCCCTTTGGATAGCATTAAAAAGTTTGTATGGGACTGGGGCGACGGATTGCGCGATTCAGGAAGTAAAACCAGTCCAGTGTTATGGAAAGCCAATATTCCAAACGGCGTCTGTCATTTTTTTAAGACACAGGGCCCCCGAAATGGTGAATTTGACACCAGGCTTACTGTCACTACATTCTTCGGCTGTATGGAAACGTTTACTTTTAAAGCTTCAGCAACAAATATTATTATAAAGCCAAAGGTAATTGCAGATCGCGATTCCGTTTGCTTCTCTGATCCGGTGATAAATTTCAGTCTGAAAGATGGCCCTATACCACAGGCAGCCAATCCACTTTTTATCTACGAGCAGCCCCCCATACCCGCCAATATTTCGCGTGCATGGACAGGAACTCACAAATTTTCCGGGCCCGGACCACACAAGATTTTATTCTCCTTTACCAGTACCATTCCGGGTTGCGGCAAAACTGTGTTTGATACAATACTGGTACTGGGACCTCAATCCCTGATTGAAGGCAATTCAGGTTCAGGACTCAAATTCATGGATGCGGAGAGGAACTTTCAGTGCACCATTACCGATACAGTTAAATTCACCAACCTGTCTAAATTCTATCACAACGACAAAAACTTTAAAGACGATGACAGCACTTACAACGACCCCAAAGGATTCAATAAACCTCTGGGGCATGCCTTCAATTCATCAGGAACAGGTCAGAATTCTCTCCCGGCTTACAATCAGAAAAGGGGAAATCAGTGTATTGAAAGAATCTGGGATTTTGATGACAGGTACTGTCTGCCATGTACCACCGATACCCGTAAAAACGAAAACACAGGAATCAACTGCCGATACAGTAAAGACTCTTTACCCCAGCACTGGTATACGCCCTGGGATGAAGTTTATAAAAAGTATTTTGCAGCTAAGCCTCAGATTATAGGTGTATTTAACAAAGACTCCGGCTATGTCATTAAAAAACGCATATGGGCGGAAGATTCAATCGCCATTGTCAGAGATACTACACTATACTATGGCAACAACCCCCTTGCTATTTCTACCAAAGATTCTTTCATCTACAACGGAATGAAAAAAGTTATGGTCAATGACGCTATCTATGGCAAATCCAAAACTTACATTTCGAAATCCACAAGATTTTATCTTCCGGCAGGTGACACCGTTCATATTGACCTTAATAACGGCTTGCCACCTATTAGATTTATTGGTAGCAGATATATTACCGTCCAGCCCGGAAGCACACTTGACCTTCAATCACCAACAGACAAATTGCTGTTTAATGTATGGGTTGAGTATACACAGGATACTATTTTACTCAGCGAAGTTCAATCCGGTCAAAAGGTCTGGAAAAAAATAAAAATCAACGGCTTTGTCAATGGTGACAGCGTGAACCCTGCCACACATCGTCAGTTGTTTTATCTGAGCAATGATGTCAGATGTTATTCGGCGAAGCTTACACAAAAAGACATTTGCCATCCTATGGCCTGTGCCAGTGAAACCATTAAAAACCTGTCTCTCTTTCCTCCGTCTGCAAGAAATCTCAGGCATGGCGGAATAACATGTGCAGGCAACGGCATTTTTGGAATAACCTTTATATTGGATGACAGTAAACCGGGCTGTACCTATACCTGGGCAGAAATTAATCTGGACACGGCTAATAACGCAAATAACTGGGTGCCTGCAATAGGCAAAAATCTTAGTCCGGGACAAATATCGATGGGAGGCTTACCACCGGTTAATCCACCTTATCAGGTGCCGATACCGGGCTATCAGATGAATGGCGCACCCGGTACACATTATTCTCTTCACTTCAGTAAAAATAGTATCAAAGATACCTTGAACGGATACCTCCACACCGGCTTAATCACAGGAAACGGCATCTGGAATTCCGGTGTATATCCGAATAACTGCCAGGATACAGTATTCTACCGCAATTTTGCAAAACTGCCGATAATAGACAATAACATTCGTATCGTTAATATTGCCGAAGGCAGCGAATTCACTAAAATATGCAAAGGCGGCGGCATTTCACTTGCATTTAGTGCAGGCAATGCAAGCAATGCAGATGATGCCGATGAACTCATCTGGTCTCTCAGGTCTGAAAACAGTGGTAAATACTATAACCAGATTTATGCGCTTCATGTTACGGAAACCTATGAACGGTTCAGAAAAGTTCATCCCGATTCAAACTTCCTGATGAATTATCTGAAGGTCGTAAAAAGGGCACAAATGGATAATAAGTTTTACACGAAAGACAGCCAGTACATTCCGTTGTCGCGCATCAATAAATGGCACACCGAGGCTGATATATCCGAAGTATTTGACCTTGTTAAACCTGCTATGGATGCTCAGAACATTAATATTTTTTCTCTGAGTAAAGAAGAAATAGCAGCCAGTATCTGGAATCGTAAAGGCGTTATCGGCAAGGCCTGGACCGGGTCAAAGGGATTTATAGATACATCGGGATACGGACATAAAATTCGCTTTAGTATAATCGCCGATCAGAAAAAAATTCTGCATTTCAGAGATACCAGTCTGAGTCCGCTTGAACAGGTAAACGGCGTCAATAACAAGACTTATTTTGCTTATTCTTTTACACCTGAATACAACGGTTTCTTTGTTGCTTCACTTAAAATAAAACCAGCCGGTTTACTGAATTCTGAATGTGAATCGCCGGGTGGAAATGCTAAAAAAGTTATTGTAGGATTCTACAGCAACATGAATTTCACTGATACTATTATTTGCCACGGTCAGCAAATCAGATCAACGCCGGAATTCAGATACTTTGAAATATATCCGGAAATCACTTTCCGTATGGTAGACCCGCGTGACTACTGGCACGAACGTATTCAGGAAGCCGGCAATGTCAACAGGGAGGGCTTTACAAAAACCGACCTCAATAAGGCCGACGACAATATTTCAGACCCGAAGACTATCTTCGGCAGCTTCCCATATTCGATTACAGGTCTCGGAAAACCACTCATATTAAGCGGCGGCTCAGGCAGTTTGTATTACAATAAAGATACCGGCGCAGAATATGTTATCCGTACAGCCGCATCAGACAGCACTGGATGCAGTGACACTCTGAGTCAGAGTATTTATACCACTGCAGCCAGAGCTGTTTTCAAAATTGATCAGACAATAGTTCAATGTAAAACGATTGTCAGCATAACAGATTCGTCGTATATCATTGATCCGTGTAAAACAAAATTCAATAACCCTTGCGATCGCATTGTCAAATGGACCATCAACTGGGGAAGTAAAGGTGTAAATTCACAGAATGTTTTCTTTAATACCCTACCCCAGACTGTCAGTCATTCGTTCGAACACGGTGGTACATATACTATCACAATGAAAATTGAAACCATGCTGGGTTGCATCAGTATTGATTCCGTTTCATTCTATATACCGGGACCTGTGCCCTCTTTTACTTATACTGACAAAGTGTACTGTATAAACGAAAAAGTTGAATTCAAAAATACCAGTCAGTATCTGCCGGCCGACAGCAGTATATGGGTTTGGGAATTCGGTGATGAGAAATTTGACTATCAGTATAGTATTATTAATTCATCGAATGACACTATGAATCACCGGTATCAGCAGGAAGGAACCTATAAGGTGAGACTTCATAATTATTATAAGTTTCTTATCAATAATCAGTGGCGCACTTGTATGAGAAGTTTTCCTGATACCACTATTGCCCAGCCCGAAATTACAATTGAAGTTATTGATTGCGATTCCAATTCGTCGGTGGATATTCAACGGTTTAATGCCGGAATTGAAATTTACCCGAATCCCGCCATCAACAGCGTTACCATCGTTACACAGGAGGCTACAGAGTTGCTGATCATTGATGCAAAAGGTGCAGTGATAGAAACAATTTTATGCGACGGCAAGAAAACATTCGACCTGAGACATCTGGCCGGTGGCTTGTATTTTATATGCAGCAGCGACCGCAGAACAGTTGGAAAACTGATAGTCGAATAGCAAATTAAATTCAATACCTGAACAGGAGTAGTCCGGCCAAGATTACTCCTGTTTTTATTTTATAAATTTCCTGAGGCGCTTAATTTGTTTTAATTTAGCACTTCGTTTTTGTCTGACACCGAAACCATATTAAAAACCTATTTTGGTCATGATTCCTTCAGGCCACTACAGAAGGAAATTGTTGAAAGTGTAATAGCAGGAAATGACACCATTGCGCTTCTACCCACCGGCGGTGGTAAATCTGTCTGCTTTCAGGTTCCGGCGCTCATTAAACCCGGTTTGTGCATAGTTGTAACACCGCTGATAGCTCTGATGAAAGATCAGGTTGAAAACCTCAGATCTAAAAACGTACAGGCCCTGGCTCTTTACAGCGGAATGAGCCGAAAAGAAATAGATTTTGAACTTGAAAACTGTGTCAACGGCAAGTATAAATTTCTTTATGTATCTCCCGAAAGGCTGATGAGCAAACATTTTCTCGATTCGGCTCAATACATGGAATTAAGTTTTCTGGCCATAGACGAAGCGCATTGCATCTCGCAATGGGGTTATGATTTCAGACCTCCCTATCTCAAGATTGCAGAATTCCGGAATAAATTCAGCAATCTGAAGTGTATCGCACTTACTGCATCAGCTACTCCAAAGGTGATTGCCGATATTGAAAAACAACTCGAACTGAAAAAGTGTAATATTTTCAGTAAAAGTTTTGTGCGCAGCAATCTGTCATATGTTGTTCAGGAAGCTGAAAACAAACACGGAAAAATCGCGGACATCTCGGTTAAACTTAAGGGCAGCGGTCTGGTATACGTCAAAAGCAGGAGAAAAACACTTGAAATCGCTTCATATCTCAACTCACATGGCGTGAGCAGCGATTACTATCACGCAGGACTGGAAGCCGAAGAAAGATCGCGCAAACAGGAAGACTGGAAAAGGAATAAAATCAGGGTCATGGTTTGCACCAATGCCTTTGGTATGGGAATTGACAAACCTGACGTGAGATTTGTCATTCATGAACAGAAACCTGATACACTTGAAGCCTATTATCAGGAGGCAGGCAGAGCAGGTAGAGACGGGAAAAAATCTTACTGTGTTCTGCTTCATCATAAATCAGATTTTACAGAGGATAAAAAAAATATAGAAACCAGGTATCCATCGCCGAAAGAAATAGCCAGAGTTTACGAACTGATATGCAATTATCTCAAGGTGGCAGTAGGATCCGGTCAGGGTCAAAGCTATAACTTCGACATCAGTGAACTGAGTGCCTACTATGGTGTGACACCGAATCTCATCTACAACTCACTAAGGATACTTGAGGCTGATGCCTATTTTACCGCAAGCGAATCCGTTTACCTACCGTCGCGTATGAAAATACTCTGTACATACTCTGAACTCTACGACTGGCAGTTGCGCAATGAAGGTGTCGATCAGCTCTTCAAGGTACTTCTAAGATCTTACGGCGGTCTTTTCGACTTTTATACCAATATTTATGAAAGAGAAATCTCGCGGCGTTTACATATCCCTGAAAGAAAATTGAAGGAACAGCTGCAAAAACTCAAGCAAGTGGAAATTATAGACTACATACCGCAAAACAGTAAACCTCAGCTTAATTTTCTCGAAAACAGATTTTCTTCCATTCATATTTCCGATGAAAGAATTGCCTTTTTGAGAAACAGTTACAAGGAAAAAATGGAATATATGAACCGCTATGTCCTCAACAAGAAATCGTGCAGGTCATCAGAACTTGTCAGATATTTTGGAGAAGAAAATGCAGGTGATTGCGGAATCTGTGATGTTTGTCTGTCGAAAAAGGACAAAACGAAAGACTCCGAAAAGTTCAATCTTTATTACAATAAAATCAGGGTTTTAAGTTCAGATAAAAAATTCAGGTCACATGATCTTGCCACAATGCTTAAATCGGGTGAAACAGAAAATTATTTAAGTATATTGCGCTGGTTGAAAGACCACGGGTATATGGATGAGGACGGGGAAGGATATTGGGTATGGACCGGGAAAAAAAGCTGATAATAGGCCTTACAGGTAATTTGCTGAGCGATCAGAGAATGCAGAGAATAGCATCGGCATTGCAGCTATCGTCGTACGAGGTCGAAGTCTATTACAGACATTATTTTAAATACAAAAGCAAT
>CAZRKA010000143.1:0-8497 GCA_964600345.1 uncultured Chitinophaga sp.
AGGATCAATCGGAGAGCAAAGGAAAAATTGATTTCATCACATATCCCAGACATCTTGAACTGGAGAAGGGATTTGAGGGCGAAGCTCTCAGTACGCTGAAATGGTTTAGTCAGGGTGCTTATATCATAGAAGCCGGAGACAGCAACACATTAAAATTTTATGTTGTAAAATGGGGCAGAAGTGATTACCGTGAAACCAGGCCTGACAAATCCTTTGTATTCTATTACGAGTTGAGAAAAGAAAAGGATAAGGTTGAGATGAAAACAATCAGACCATCCTTCGGGAAAGCCGAATTCTCGGATGTTCTAAGTAGTTTGTGGAACAGGATATGGAGGCGATAAAACCTGCTATTTTTTATTTTGCAGGCGTTGCTTTTTCCTGATGAAGTACATTACTGCACAAAAGAGAAAGATAGCTGTAAAGAAATAGAATTGCCAGTGTGAAAAACCGCCGGTTTTAAAGTGCACACTTGCTTCGATTGCTGCAATTGCGGCTGCCAGAAGGTACAATACGATGATTATCTGAGAACCAATTAACGATTTCTTGTCCATTGTTATTTTTGTTTTGTTGAGTCCTGAGCGATATGAAGTTCGCCTCTTGGTTTTTTAATAACCCAATTACTGAAATCCTGCTTGCTTTCCATTCCCTCGCCGGTTAACACTTCATTTTTAGTTGTTATGCGTACAAATTTATCCGTGTAAATAATTTGCTTTTTCTGATCCCAAACCAGTTTTTCAGTATTTAATTTTTCGCCTTTGTTGTTCATTACCTGAACATTCTGGCTAACCTCGGTTATTTTTTCACTTTGATAGGATATACCCTTTTCGGCAGTCAGATAGCTTTCAACCTTCCCGCTGTCGTTAAAGAAATTGCCTGTTATCCCTTTAGGCATCCTGATGATGTCTTTACCATCTTTTTTATATCCTATCAGCTGAGTGGCGAAAATTTTAGCTTTCAGTTTACCGGAATCTGTGTAGTTGATTGTGACATTTCTGCCTTCCTGAGTAAATATCAAAGTATCTGCCTGCATCATCTTTGCCACATTTTTTTTGGCATAGTCGCTGCAGGCCGTTATTGACAATATTAAAACTGAGAGATATGCGAATACTCTCATGTCAGAATTATTTTATCCTGACTGTGGAAGTTACACCCAGACAAGGGATAGTATAAGAATCACCGCTTTTCAGTCCTCTGAAAAAAGCATCTGCTTTAAGAGGGTAGTATTTTGCGTGAATAGCTATCTGAGCATTTGCTTCTTTGGCGCAGGAAGGGTCTACAGCTTTTGCCTTGTTGAAAAGATCGACTGCCGCACAAGCTGCCATTGCCATATCAAACTTATCTCCACATTTGGATTTATATAGTGCAATACCCTGAATGATGATCGCATATCCATTGTTAGGATTGATGGCAAGAGCCTTATTCGCAAATGATTTGGCAGTTCCTATATTACTGCTGACAAAGCGTTTTGCGAGTTTAATGTATAATTCTTCTTTTTTGACGTTATCTGCACTCAGGTCAGCGGCTTTCTCAAAGTAATCGTTGGCTTTAGCAGTGTTTTTCTTTTTGTCAAAGTAATTTCCAAGTTCTTCGGCCGCAATGGCATTGGGCTCGAGTGCAAAACTCTTTTCCAGAAGTGCAACAAAGTTTGGGTTGTCTTTGCAAAGTGGTCCGGCTATTTTGTATAGTCTGATGACTTTAATAATCAGATCTTTATTCTCCGGATCAGCTTTGATTTTTGGTTGATAGATGGCATCTATATCTGCGCACTTAAGGTAAGGAGACATCATTTTGTCGAGCAGAATCACTGTTCCGGTCCAGTTTTTAAGTTGATTGCTGTCGGCAGAAAATTTAATCTTATTGGCTTCGCTGATGATGCTTAGTTTATCGTATATGCTGAAAAGTTGTTCTTTGCCGATTAAAGTCTTTTTGTGTGCAAGGGTTGCCTGACGCATATAATCTCTGATATACGCAGCGTCGTCAAGATTTGCTTTTTCACTTTCAATATAAAATTCGTAGTGTTTAAGTGCTTCGAGTACGTTCTCAGGTCTGTATTTACCAATATTGATTGCCCATTTAGCTTTAACCAGACCTTCTTCTCCGTAGTATTTGATACGGGTTGGAAAAAGCATCATCAGCGTATCTACAAGTCCTTTTTTGCGCGCTGCATATTTGGGGTCGTCGGCAAGTATAGTTAAGATGTTCTGACCGTATATATAAACGCTCTTGTAGGCACAAGGGGCTTTGGTAAACATGTAGGTAAACCATTTGTATGAATACACATAATCCTTGTTTTTGAAATCTTCCTGTAGAACCGACATGGTTCTGCGGGTTTCAAGCGAATCTTCTCCGTGAGATTTGATACATTCGGGTAGTTTTTTGGCTTCTTCTGTAGGAGCGTTTGACTGAGCAGTAGCCAGAAACGTGAAATTACACATCAGTGCCAGGATAAAAGTTACAATTTTTTGTTTGTCGTTCATTGTTATTTTCTTAATAAAATTTCCTTTGTTTAAACCAACTGTCGGTAAGGGTGAATCCGATTGTCAGCCTGAAAACATTTTCGGCGATCAATCCGTTGGCTGTGCTGCCTCTGTGTATATATTCGCCGGTGATGTTGAAAAGCGACTTCAGGATGATTTTGGATCTGCCATCGATGTCGGTTCTTGTCTTTGGTATACCAATTCCAAAACTTATGCCATACTCTTTTAAAGGGGAAATATTACCTGAATTATCTTTAAAAAGGTAGCCGGTATTGAGCATTCTGAATCCTGCGCGATATTCAAGCCGGGCGCGTCTTTTCCCTTTTGCCTTGAGGCTTTCGGAGAAATCAACATCCACATCCGGTCTGAATGCGAACCCAATACTAAATTGTGAACTGTTTGTAAAGGAATCGTTAAATAACTTTCGGTCAAATTCAGACCACAGATCGGTTTTATAATCGGCTGCAATCATCCAGAGTTTATTGAATGTCACACTAAAACCGGCCGATAATGACATGGGTATTCCCGTATTACCTCTGATGTTGTTCTCGCTGAGTATAGTATCTCTGGCCGCATTGCTGTAGTAATTGCTGCGGTTTAGAACCTGTCTGAATTCGTTGAATTTAATATTTGAACCGGTACCTACACTTGCTCCGTATACAAATCTGACAGGGTAATTGAAAGTTTTGTAGACCTTTTTACCCCCTTCGATTACTGAATCGCGTCTTGTGATGGTATCTCGCATTCTCTCGCCCTGTATACCTAAATCGAAGCGGAAACCGCTTAACTGTGTATTTCTTTCGTGAAAAGTAGAGCGGGTTACACCTGTATCGAAAATATAAAATGACTCGGTAGACCTGATTTGTCCGAACAGCAATGAGGTATTCAGGCCAATTGACAAATTTGGCTTGATGTTAACGGCATTCATCAGGTAAAATCTGCTCAAACCGCCTCTTTTCGAATAGTAATTGCCCATCTGACCATAACTTGTATCAATTATTTTGAAATATGAAACATTGATATTTGAGAATGGAGTGAGTCCGAAAGCCAGACTCCACAGGGTTTTGTACTCTCTGTAAAGTTTGTTTTCGTTTTTGACCGTAGATGTATCCCGCACTATAAGCTTTTTGTATACCGGAAAGGCCAGTCCAAAGTAATTGAAATTGCCGTTATATGCAGTCCTTGTTGCAGTAGCATTGTAAATCTGGCTGTAATCAACTCTAAATCCGAAATCGAGTGATACCTGTCTGATTGCTCCCAGTGACGCAGGATTCGAAAGTGAAAGCGTTCTTTGAGTCCTGATGCCGTTTATGGTTCCTCCCATAGCCCGGCTAAAAGCGTTTATAAAAGGTTCCGGTTCTCCGAACCCCCGGGTGGAATAGGGAGATCCTGTATTGTTTTGTGCCATGGCAAGGCTCGAAATCACAAATACAATCAGGGTTAAAGCGGTTTTTTTATTTTTCATTAAGTAATAAGAGCTGGTATAAGCCTTGCAACATAAAATTTTGGTCCGCAAATATCCCGAATTCAGGCGGAAATTCAAAATGAGAATGATCTCCGCCGCAAAGTATTGTTATCAGTCCGGGATATTGTTTGCGGTATTTATTTACATAGCCGAGAATTTCGAAATGCATACCTGATATTACCCCTGAGGCAATAGCAGTTCTGCTTGTGTTCCCGAGATTTTCAGTGGCCTCGCTTTTCAGTGCAAGCGGTAGTCTGCCTGTCATTTCGTGCATAGCTTTTAAACGCATTTCGATGCCGGGAGATATGTTGCCGCCTGAATAAGTATTATCAGGCAAAAGCAAATCTATGGTCATGCAGGTTCCTATATCGAAAACAAGCACTGCTTTGCCCTTGTATTTGATACTGGCCGCCGCCATAACGGCAATTCTGTCTACTCCCAGCGTCTCGGGAGTTTTATAAAGGTTGACAAATGGCAGCTTGCTGTGCATGCTCAGGGAAATCACTTTAAGGCCTTCGATGTTTTCGGAGATATGTTGACCTACCGAAGCTACCATAACAGTTGTAACACCTTCGCTTTTAATCCAGTCGAAGGCAAGTGCTGATTTGTCGAATTTATGCAGTTTGATTAAGCTGCCTTCAGCATTGAAAACTGCTGCTTTAACGCGAGTATTGCCGATATCGATTACACCTTTATTCATATATCACTTGTTTGATACCGCCATGCAGCCAGGCTTTTTTCAGGCCGTTTTCGTCTTCTGTAATCAGGCGGCCAACGCTGTCGCAGCCTGCCACTTTGGCGGTGAATTCTTTCCCGTCTGCTATAAAATGTTGTTTCTGCCGGAATCCCAGGAGTTGACTGTCGAATTCGGAGCTTACAGCATCGCTGTGGCCTTCCAGAATTTTATGGTATTGACGGTCTGTTTCCTCGAGTAGGTTTTTGAGCAGTTCGCTTCGCTGTATTTCACTCCCGAAAAATGACTTTAGTGAAGCGGCATTTAAGGCAGGTTCAGCATAAAAGTCCTGATTGACATTCAATCCGATTCCTGCAAGTGACCAGTTCAGTTTCTGACCGCTGAAGTTGTTTTCAACCAGTATGCCGCATATTTTTTTCTTGTTCACCAGTATATCATTAGGCCACTTTATGTAAACATCTTCTCCGGGAAGTAATTTTTTGACACAGTTCTGAACGGAAAGTGCAATGGCTTTGTTAATGCTAAACGGATCGCTGCCTTTATTTGTTACAGGTTTGAGAACAATAGTAAACAGGAGATTCTCGTATGCATCGCTTATCCATTGTTTATCTCCCTGACCGCGGCCGTTTCCCTGGTATTCGGCTATAACCACAGTGCCATCAGAAGCCATGTCCTGTTTCATCAGTTCCAGTGCAAAGGAATTTGTCGAATTTACACGGTTAAAATAAATTATATTTTGTCCGATTATTTGGGTATTTGGTTTTACTTTTGCAAACACAATCAGAGATACCAATTAAAGACACAAGGTTAATGCCAAAAAAGAAAACCGCCAAAACAGATTTGAAGGCTGCCATCATCGCCGGCATGCTCGACAAAAAAGCTCATAAAATAACAGTACTCGACCTAAGAAAACTCAAAACCTCTATGGCAGATTATTTCATTGTTTGCCATGGAAACAGCGACAAGCAGGTAAGTGCCATTGCCGACAGTGTTGAGGAACAGGCTTTGAAACAAGCAGGGGAGAAGCCCTGGCATGTAGAAGGCGCCGAATTATCCGAATGGATTCTGATGGATTATTTCGATATTGTAGTTCATATTTTCAGGGATGAAAAGCGCGATTTTTACGGTATTGAAGAGTTGTGGAGCGATGCTGAAATCACTCATGTCAGCGAAAAGGGCCTCGAAAAACCTTCCAAGGCATAAGTTTACCGGGCATTGCCAAATATTTCAAAAAAATATTTGCGAAAGTCTGAATAATATCTATTTTTGCAGTCCTTAAAAAGAGGGAGCTTAGCTCAGCTGGTTCAGAGCATCTGCCTTACAAGCAGAGGGTCACTGGTTCGAACCCAGTAGCTCCCACGAAAATTAAAACCGCCCTAAAGGCGGTTTTTTTATTTTCGTGTGACCCATAGCGTGCGACGAAGGAGCTCTGCTATGGGGACACAAATAGGAGAGTGAGAATGAGAGTGAAGAGCGGCCATTCGAGCTCTCATTTTTTCTTCATTCTGTTTCTCATTCTCACACTCACATTCGCTGGATCAGGTACAAAATCTGTGGGGGAAAGAATAAATAATGATATTTGCATCGATACAAGATGCACGAATCGTTATGACCCGTGATGTATCTGTCGCATATCGGAAGCTTCTGTCGCTGGGACACATTTTCACATTCCATTTAAATTCATTTTACATTTATCAATTCCGCAGCTATATTTGCAACCCCATTACGAACGGGCAATTAGCTCAGCTGGTTTAGAGCACTACCTCGACAAGGTAGGGGTCACTGGTTCGAACCCGGTATTGCCCACCAAATCGGCACAATTGAAATTTACTTCGGTTGTGCCGATTTCTTTTTTGTCCAAACCCCGCTTCAGATGGGCGATGTAGGAAAATAAAGGATTTATTTCTTTGGTTCGACATTCATCATTTTTCTTGTTATAGGTAATTCCACTCGGAAAGATAAAATTTTGAAGTCTTACTTTTGTGTTATATTGACTGGAAGTCCATAGTGACGGGAGGTTTCGTGAAAAACAAATCAATTCATCAACCGACTTTTCAAGGTTCGACACTTTTTTTGAGTATCTTTCCAATTGCTTGTTGATTTCGACTCTTTCATTCTTAAATTTATCCGTAAATTTCAAAAATTGTTCTTTGGATATTTCCTCCAGAATGTATCTTTCTTCCAACCTGTCAATCTTAGCATTAACCTCCAAAAGTTGCTTTCTGATTAGTTGTTCCTCGGATTGTCTGGTTTGAAGGTGGGAGGATAAATTTGACAGTATTTCCCGTTTCATAAATTTGGTTAACTGCTCAGAAAAACCAATCTGAAAAGGCGAAAGCATCCCTACAAAATCATCATGCATCTTTTTCGCACTTCGGTTATTGCAGCATCCAACTGTCCTGCACTTGTAATACCAAAGGTTCTTTTTCTTGACGATATACCCCGGCATAGAAGCACCGCAATGGTCACATTTAACAAAATTCTTAAGTGGTATTTCGTCGTTTTCATGTTTAACGGTGTAGCCATGATGGTTCTCGTCTAAAATATCATTGACTTTCAGGAAAATTTCCTTGCTGACCATTGGCTCATGTTTCCCTTCTATGACCTTGCCTTCAAGTACAGGATGGGTTAAAAGTCCGCAGTAAAACGGATTTTTTAATAGGGCTGATATTTTCTGATGATAGATTTTAACGCCAAGTGCATTTAACCTATCCTTGATTTCTTCTGTAGACAGGTTTTCATTGGCTTTCCATAAGAATGCATTCTTAAGCAGCTTACCCGTCTGGTTCAGCACCACTTGCCTGTTTCTGCCCGTGCCAATTACATCATATCCCATTGGTACACGGTAACACCATTCACCTCTTAAAATGGCTTCTTTCACACCTGACATACACTTCTCACGTCTTAACTGATTGTCGTATTCAGAGAATATGTACTGGATATTCTGTTGCAAACTACCGCTTGGAGTGGTTGAATCTGTTGGCTGTGTAACGGATACAACCAACACACCTTGCTTCCTTAATTGCTCGGTAATGTATATCGCATTGGCTCCGCTTCTTGAAAAACGATCTACACTATACACAATAATAAAAGACACTTTCTCCTTTGACTTTTTCACGAAGGAAAGCATTTTATTAAACTCTTTTCTTTCATCCGTTTTTGCACTCTCATAGGTTCCGCCGAAGCTGCCGACAATGTTGTAATTGTGTTTCAAGGCATATAATTCACAAGCCTTTTTCTGGGTGGTAAGACTCATGTTGTTGTCGGCCTGTTCCTTTGTTGAAACCCGTGTGTAGATGACACAATTGCTTGTGGATACGCCTACTGATGATTGCCCTTTGGCAAAAGATGAGAATTTGTCAAGTATATATTTATCTTTAGTCATTGATTTTATATTGTTTTGTTTACCATTCTTTGCTCTTGAGTTCATCCAGACATTTTGCCGAAAGGATATCGCAAAACATATTTAGTGAACCAAGCATTTTTTGTGCCAATTCATCCGGCATACTTTCAAATTCCGGGCAAGAGCGAAGCTCTTCAAGTGTAATATTTTCTTTTCTCAAATTCAAGCTTATTTTTTATCTGTTGTATTACCAGTTTTTTGTTTTTGTGAACCTTTCATCAGGGTATCAAGCAGGGATGCCGCACCTGCTATCCCCAAAATCCAAAACAGCGTCTTTGATGACATGGGCTTTATAGGAGCTGAACTGACATGAACGGATTTTTTGAAATTCAGCTTTGGCAAGCGTACATTTTCGGGCTTATTGATTATTTCCTTGAGTTTATCGGCAGCAAATTCACTTGAAAGAAAATCCATTGATTCTGACTCATCTTCATTGTCTGTTTGATTTACAGGTTCAG
>CAZRKA010000144.1:0-8490 GCA_964600345.1 uncultured Chitinophaga sp.
ATCATTATAACTGATATAAACACAACCCCTTCTAAAATTAAAATGTGATCCGGTATTTTGGATTTGTAATTATTCTCATGAAAGACACGGCCCTGGTCGTGTTTTTTTTTTGCTATAAGCGAGAATAAAAATTTTGATCTTTCATAGATGGTAAAAGCTTGGAGTATTTTGATGTCTAATTAAAAACTGTCACCAGCCTCAGATTCAGCCTGCGCCCGGTGAGGTAATTTGGGACGCCGTAAGTTTGATTGCTGAAATCCTTGACCCACAGATATGAGATGACATTATTGATCTGCAAGAGGTTGTAGACATCTACCCCTATCCACATCTGTCTGATGATTTTACTTTTAATTTTAGTTGACTCCCCTCCTATCAACACCTTGCTGAATCCGACATCCACCCGCTTATAGGACGGAATGGCATTTCCCGAACGGTAGCGGGCCGAGCCCCCTAAATAATATGGCAATCCCGAACCAAAGTTCAACATCAGATGCATGCGGTAGTCCTTGTTCGATTTCAATTCGTCCTGGAACATGATGGCGGCACTTACTCTTCTGTCGGTTGGCCTGCGCAGGAAATCAGTCTCTGTACTCAAACTGTCCGAATTGATATAAGTAATTTTCTCGTCGGTTTTCAATAAACTGAGCGAAAACCAGCTTTCGAGACCCTTGATGAATTCGCCGTTAATCCGCATATCAAATCCTGTGGCGTATCCCCGAGCTGAATTTGATGCATAGTATCGAATGCGGATATTATCCAGAATATATGGAACCAGATAATCAAGATCTTTGTAATACATCTCGGCAGAGAAACGGAAAGGCCTGCCCAGCGATTTGAATCCGAATTCCATACCGGCCGTATAATGTATACTGCGTTGAGCTTTGAGCGCTGTATTGAGTTTGCCTTCAAAGTCGCGCATCTCGCGGTAAAAGGGTGCCTGGTAATAGTAACCAAAAGCCGCCTTAAGCAAAAGCGGTTTCTTGAGAGGAACCGAATCGCGCTTATGCCTTACATTGTAATGTTTATTGGGTTCGAAATACATTTGTACCCTCGGCGAAATCAAAGACTGACCGTTGAGCTCCGAATAAAGATAACGAACGCCGCCTGTTAATGTAAATTCGTTGACTGCACCAAAACCCTGGTGATACTGTGCAAAACCGGAAACCCGGGTATTCCTGACCTGAGCCCTGGCATTGACATAATCGCTCAGAATAATCTGGGTGTCTGAAGTATTGAAAGGATTAATATGATAGCCGCTTGAATCGTTGAATTTCCATTCCTTAAATCGGTCTTCTATGAATTCGGCCTGATAGCGTATGCCGTAAATCAGTTTGGCGGGATGCCTTAAATATTCCAGTTCGCTGATGGTCTTTTGTGAGGTTTTGAAACCGCTCAGTTTGATGGTACCCTGATGTGATAAATTGAAAACCGTGAAATACAAATTGTTTCGGGCGTGGTTGATAAAGTAACCATATCCCAGCAAAGCTTTAGAACTTCCAAAATTACTGGATCCCAGATTGTTGTCTATCTCCGAAATTTCATATTTGCCCTGAATATCATATTTCTCAGTTTCCTGAGAGATAAATCCGGACGCCATGAATTTCAGTTCGATATTTTTCTTGTTGTGAATAAATGAAACGGCTCCCATGGAACTGTTGTAATCTACAATTTCCTGACCGTCCATACCGATCTTCAGCTTAAGAGCGCTCTGAAGGGTACCGAAGGTTGTTTCCTGGTATTCGGGTTCGAAGCGGTAGCGGTTCTGACCGTAATTCACGAGCAATTCGAGGCGGTTATAACGACTGAAATGCCAGGTAATAAGCGACTGCAGATCGCCAAATCGGGATTTGTATAAACCCTGTGCATCAAAGGTATTAAGCAGGTTGCGATTGCCGCGGTATCGCCCGCCGATTAAAAAGCTAATACGTACAGAATCTTTAATTCCTATACGTTTGTTTGCTTTAATGACACCCTCTGTAAAAAAAGACGCTCCCAGCAAGCCAACCTGTATGCCCGAGGAACTGCTTCTGGGGTTGCGGTAATCAACATCGAGTACGGAAGAAAGCTTGTCGCCATACCGTGCTTCGAATCCACCAGCCGAAAAATTGACATTGTTGACCAGATCGGGGTTGATAAAACTAAGCCCTTCCTGCTGACCGCTTCTTACAAGCTGAGGGCGGTAAATTTCTATATCATTGACATAAATCAGATTCTCGTCGTAACTGCCTCCTCTTACATTATACTGCGAACTTAGTTCGTTGTTGGACGAAACTCCTGCCAGGGTTTTAATGAAATCAGAAAAATCGCCGGATACACTGGGACGTGAATTGAGGGGTTTAAGAACAATATCACCTCGCTTCTCGCGCAGCGCCGTTGTGGTTGTAGGGTTAAAAGTCACCACCGAATTGCTGAAAACAATATTTAGGCTGTAATCTTCGTCTTCAAACAGATGCGGCACCTGTACGCTATTGGGTTTATAGCCTTGGTATTCGAATTTAAGTATATTTTTTTTTCCTCTTACATAAGGGAGCTTATACCTGCCGCTGCTGTCGGTATACCAGACACCCTCGGCAGCGCTGTTAGTTATGCTTACACGGTAAAGTGCCACATTGCTGTCGTTGAGGACTGTACCACTTATCTCAGACTGAGCGGTTACATTGATACTAATTAACAGCGATATGAAAGCGAAAAGCCTTTTCAAGAAATCTAAGCTAGAACGTCTTGGATCTGAGATTATTGTTTAAGCTGTGAAATTGTGTCAATCGGATGAGGCGATGAGAAAACAGTATTGCCTGCAACCAGAACGCTGGCTCCGGTATCTATCAGTTTGCGGTAATTGGAAAGTGTTACCCCGCCATCTATCTCAATGTCGAAACTCACCCCAAGTCGTGCCTGCATATTTTTGAGTTGTTCAATTTTGCGGTAGGTATTTTCTATAAACGACTGACCTCCAAATCCGGGATTCACGCTCATCAGGCAAACCAGGTCCATGTCTCCTGCCACATCTTCAAGCAGACTGACATTTGTATGCGGATTAACGGCCACACCTGCCTTCATTCCGGCCGAATGGATATTCTGAATGCTGCGGTGCAGATGGGTACATGCCTCAATATGTACAGAAAGCATATAGGCTCCTGCTTCGGCAAACTGAGTGATATACCTGTCGGGGTCTACTATCATCAGATGGACATCCAGAGGTTTGGCAGCATGTTTTTTCAAAGGCCGCATCACAGGAAATCCAAAAGAAATATTAGGCACAAACACCCCGTCCATGATATCGACGTGAAACCAGTCGGCCTCGCTGTTGTTGATCATCTCAATATCCTTCTGCAGGTTGCCGAAGTCGGCTGATAATATACTCGGTGCTATCTTAAAAGACATGCTGCGAAGGTACAAAGGGAGGGGTGAATGAACAAGTGATTATTAATGGGGGAAGGAATGAAAAATTGAATAAGTGATAAACTGATAACTTTTCCAAAGTCTTAAACTTTTCCAAAGTCCGTATTCCCGGGTTGAATAATTGTCGAAACACTGCGGCAGTATGGGTTCAGTGCATTTAAGAAGAAACTGTTCAATAGAAAAACTCTCGGTTTGGATTGCGAAGATTCCAAAACACTTTTCCAAAGTCTTAAACTTTTCCAAAGTTCGGTTTCACATCCATCTAACGGAGCGAAGAATAGCGTCTGCAGACGAATTTCAGTTGTCTGAATAATTTTGGAAGAATTGAAAATTTGAAGAAAATGCTCTGATTTTCCAGAAACACTTTTCCAAAGTCTTAAGCTTTGGAAAAGTCCTATTTATTCAAATTAAGTATCATCAGTTGTTCATCTTTCTTTAGTCCTTCATCTCTAGTCTTTAGTCTCTATCCAATCTTTCATCTTTCATCTTTCCCCATTCCCCTTTATCTTCGCACAAAATTTAACAAAATGCGTTTCACAGTTATCATCGCAGTAGCTCTGCTCGTAAATACAGGCCTTAAGGCTCAGAAAAAGGAAGATGTTACGGCGCGAATGAAAAGCGATATTACCTATCTGGCAAGCGATCAGCTTGAAGGCCGGCTTACAGGATCGGCGGGCGAACTCAAGTCGTCGATGTATATAGCCGACCAGTTTAAACAGAACGGTGTCAGCCCTCTTGGCAACGATTCGGGTTCGTACTTCCAGACTTTCAGTATCATCAAGCTGCGTATTAACCAGAACAGAAGTCCTTTGCTTTGGACCGAGAAAAACGAGATGATGAGAGGACTGAGGACCGAACTGGGCGAATTTTACCCCCTTTCACAAAGCTGCAATTCGGACAGTGTAGGCAGCGTACCCATTTTCTTTGCCGGCTACGGTATTCAGGCTACAGACCTCAATCACAACGACTATACCGATACCGCAAATATCCGTGGCAAAGTCTTCATCATCCGCCTCGGCAGTCCTGAGTCGGGCAACGCACACAGCAAATACGAGCCCTACGAAGGACTTAACTATAAAGTTGATCTGGCTATCAAAATGGGCGCCAGAGGAGTAGTATTCATCAAACTGGATACCCTAACCGAAGTACCCAAAGGCAAACTCGACCGCAATGTAAAACCGCGCAGCATACCGGTCATTTATGCGGCTACCTTGCAGGAATCACTGCTCAACGCCAGAGTTATCAGCTTTAATGTCAACATCAGACAGCTCAATGCTGTGGCGCATAATGTGATTGGTTATATCAACAACAAAAAGAAAAAAACCATTATCATCGGCGCCCATCAGGACCATCTGGGATACAACGAATTCGGCGGAAGCCGCGATACCAAAGGCGGCAGCATACACAATGGAGCCGACGACAATGCCAGCGGAATTGCCATGATGCTTGAGCTTATGCGCAAAATCAAAAAGACAAAAAAGCTGAGAAAAAACAATTACCTCTTCATCGCTTTCAGCGGAGAAGAGCAAGGATTACTTGGCAGCAATTACTTTGTTAAAAATCCGGTTATCGACATCAAAGACATTCTCTATATGCTGAACTTCGATATGGTGGGTCGTCTCGATTCGCTCAAGAAAACCCTTATGGTTTACGGTGTAGGTACCACCCCGGCCTGGAAAAATTCCATTGCAGGTCTTAAAACAGATTCGACCGAAATTAAAATTAAAACAACCGAAAGCGGCACGGGCAGCTCAGACCACACCAGCTTTTACTACAGCAATGTACCGGTTTTGCACTTCTTTACCGGTCAGCACTATGATTATCACAAACCATCAGACGACGAGCATCTTATAAACTACGAAGGCATGTACCATGTATACAATGTGGTGCTCCAGATGATTTACTCTGTTAACAAAAAGAAAGAACTGCCATTTACGGCAACCAAGAACGAAGAAACGGGTGTCAAAGGATTCAAGGTAACCCTTGGCATCATGCCCGACTATATTTTTGACGGCACCGGATTGCGTGTAGACGGGGTCAACGACGGAAAACCGGGAGCCGCTGCAGGCATGTTGAAAGGTGATATCATCATCAAAATGGGTGAATACACCATCAGCAACATACAGGATTATATGAAGGCACTCGGCATGTTCAAGAAAGGCGATATAATTGTTGTACGCATTCGCAGGGGCAGCGAGGAAAAAGACCTGAATGTTACTTTCTGATAAACCATGAAAATCACAGAACATATACGCAACGCCAAAAAAACACTTTTCTCATTCGAGATACTGCCACCGCTGAAAGGCGACAGTATAGACAGCATTTACCACGGTATAGATCCCCTGATGGAATTCAAGCCTTCGTTTATAGATGTCACCTATCATCGTGAAGACTATGTCGAAAAGAAACGACCTGATGGTTCGTTCGTAAAAGTGTCAACAAAAAAACGCCCGGGCACGGTTGCCATCTGTGCTGCTGTTATGCACAAATACGATATCGATACTGTACCGCATATCATTTGTGGCGGATTTACCCGTGAGGACACAGAGAATGCGCTGATAGATCTCAATTTTCTGGGCATAGACAATGTACTTGCTCTGAGGGGCGACAACGCTAAAAACGAGAACCTGTTTACTCCCGAGAACGGTGGTAACAGCAATTCGCTCGAATTGATTCATCAGATCAGAAACATGAACAGCGGTATATACTTAGATGAGGAATTGTCTAATGCCAATATCACTAATTTCTGTATTGGTGCTGCTGCCTACCCCGAAAAACACCACGATGCTCCAAATCTGAAAACAGACATGAAATTCCTGAAACGGAAAATTGAGACAGGCGCTGAATTCATTGTGACACAGATGTTTTTCAACAATAAAAAATATTTTGAATTTGTTGAGAAATGCCGCGAAAACGATATCAATGTCCCCATTATACCGGGCATTAAACCGTTAACGACCAAAGGGCAGCTCACCATTTTACCTAAGTTGTTTCACATAGACCTGCCCGACGAACTGACAGACGAGATTGAACAGGCGAAAAGCGCTGACGCAGTTAAAAAAATAGGCATAGACTGGGCTGTTCAGCAGTGTAAAGAACTGATGGCCGCTAAAGTGCCGGTGCTGCATTTTTACACCATGGGTAAAAGCGAAACCACCAGACAAATCTGCGAGCGAATATTCTGATTCAGACATTTGAAAGGCATTGTCATCAAATCGACCGGAAGCTGGTACAAGATCAGGCAAGCCGACAATACGGTGCTTGACGCCCGTATGAAGGGCAAGATAAGACTTAGGGAACTTAACACAACCAACCCCGTTGCGGTTGGCGACAGGGTAACCTACGAATACGAATCGAGTGGCGACCAGACCTACGGCGTAATATACGAACTGGAAAAACGCGACAATTACATTATCCGCAAAAGCAATAAGCTGAGCAAACAGGGACAGATAATTGCCGCCAATATCGATCTGGCATTGCTGGTGGTGACATTATCATCGCCAAAAACATCACTCGGTTTCATAGACCGCTTTCTGGTCATGGCAGGTGCTTATCATATTCCTGTCTGTCTGGTTTTCAACAAATGCGATTTGTATTCCGATGAAGAACACGCTTATTTCAAACATCTGAAAGTCATGTACGAAGCGCTTGGATACCCTTGCGTGCTATGTTCCATATACAATGAAACGTACAATCCGGAACAACAGTTACTCGGGCGAATCGCGCATAAAACAGTTTTGATCAGCGGACATTCCGGAGTCGGTAAATCCAGCATCCTAAATGCCTTGCTGCCCGGAGCATTGCAGAGGGTTGACAAAATTAGCGACTCGCATCAAAGGGGTAAACACACGACGACATTTGCAGAGATGTTCTATATAAACGACGACACGGCTATCATAGACACCCCAGGCATACGCGATTTCGGCATCATAGATCTTGATGAGGCAGAAATAGGTCATTACTTTCCGGAGATTCGCGAATTCATGAAATCTTGCCGTTTCCATAACTGCAAGCACCTCAACGAGCCCGATTGTGCCGTGATACAGGCATACGAAGAGGGGAAAATTTCAGCCAGCAGGTATTACAGCTATCTGAGTATACTGGAGAACCAGAATATTTTTGAGTAAACGGAACTTTTCCAAAGTTTCCAACTTTGGAAAAGTATCTGGTTTTGGAATAGCTTTTAAACGGTTGTAAACCGTTATTTCAGAAATGTGAAAAATTAACACATTCACACAAGACACTTGATTTTTAAGGGTGTTTGAACGATTAACAGCAAAGTCCCTTCAGGGACTTTGGAAAAGTATCTAACTTTGGAAAAGTTCTTTTTAAAAACCGCAATTACAATTCTTCTTTTGCTTGCCGGCGCCCATGCGTTTGCTGCCGCAACTGCTGACCGTACTTAAAAGAACAAGAAGAATCGAAAATAAGATGAGGGCGCGTTTCATTTCTATGCAACGAAAATAGGCATTTGTTTATTGTTTATTGCAATACCATTCATAGGTTTTGTTTATGTTTCAAAGGAACAGAAACATTGGTCTATGAAGCAAGCGATCTGAACCCCAAGATTCAGAATGCATTGGCACAGGCGTTGCGACTCTTTGAAGAAGCCATGCTGCGGCTACCGCTGCAGGAGGCTACAAGCATGCTTAAAATCAGCAGGCTCAATAATGCGATTGAAGTTCTCATACTCTGATAACGCTTTTACTTACTGCTTTAAGTTATCAATATAGCTTATATGTCTATTTTTGTCTGTAATGTCATAAATCCTTATCACAAACGTTGACATTAACTCAAAGATATCCAGTACTGTTTTGTTCCATGTTTCAAATCTTAAGCGCAGATGAATCCCTTGCCCCGCGCAGCTCTGTTCTCACTCTCACTCTCACTCTCTTAATCTTCTCCTCTCCTCCTCTTCTACTCTCCTCCTCTCCTCCTCCTCCTCTCCTCCTCCCAGCGTCAGAGTCTCCCCCTTATACACGCATCATCACCATGCAAGCTCTAATCAAACATCTCTAGTCTCTAGTCTTTAATCTTGTTAATGCCTGAAATAGGTTGACCACTTTTAGGAATTAAAATTGGTAAAAAAAT
>CAZRKA010000145.1:0-8459 GCA_964600345.1 uncultured Chitinophaga sp.
GTAGAAAGTTCCTTCCTTGATATCGAAGGCAGGTTTTTTATTCCGGATATCCCACAAAAGACTTTTGGCCTCGAGATTGGCTTTTGGAATAACTATGTTGGATACATAGAAAGTCAGTAAACCTAATAGAAGGATGATGATGAAAGCGGGAAACAAAGCCCGGTATATACTGACACCCGACGCTTTCAGAGCTACCATTTCGTATGATTCGGCGAGATTGCCGAAGGTCATTAAACTCGAAAGCAGAACAGCGAGAGGAAGGGCCATGGGAATAAGATCGGCCAATGAGTAAAAAAGCAAACGCGCCACCACATGCCATTCGAGTCCTTTGCCAACCAGATCGTCGATGTATTTCCAGAGAAACAACATGAGAAAGAGAAACATGGAAATAAAAAAGGTGCCCAAAAAGGGACCAACAAATGCTTTTACAACTAAAAGATTGATTTTTTTCATTCCTGAAAGCGCCACGCGCTTCTGTTTCTGAATTGCAAAACCTGTACCGAAATAATTGGCTGTCAGGAAGCGCCTATTACATCCTTAAGGGTTTCTATCTGAGTATGCCAGACTTCCTCAACTTCTCTCTTCTCGCTTTCGTTGCAGAATTCTGTAACCTTGATGGCAACGTCCTCAGTCAGTTCGTCTACCAGAATTTCCATTTCGATGTACTCGTCGTCGGGTGTATTCTCGAAATGATATCTACAGAGTTTATTGTTTACCGAACGCTGAAGAGTAGCTTTTACTTCCTGACCGTCGTCGAACTGGAAAACATAATCGGTTCTGCTTTTGGTTACAACTTTATGGGCAAACCACTCCTGTAAGCCTGAAGCACTGTGAATATAATTAAATATAAGGCCGGGCGAACACTTAATAGGAAACTCAATTACCACTTGCACTCTGCTCTGTTTTTTCGGCATAATCCTCTTAACTGTATTTATACCCGCAATTAAATGAATTTTTATTACCCTAAAAAATAAAATTTTAGCAATATTTGTAGAAATTTTCTGATTGAAGTTAATTAGTCCTGATAAGCGTGTTTCTTTTATCTGTCATCTCCTGCTGGCAATAGCGATTTTGCCGCTGCTGTTTATATACGACAAAAACGAATCTCTGATGATGGTTAACAGCCTCAACAGTCCGGCAGCTGATATCATATTTTACCATATCACCAGACTACCCGAACTGGCCATGATAGTCTTTGTGTTCATTCTGAGCATTTTTTACGAACGACGTATATTTCTTGCAACAGTAATCGCGATGTCACTTTGCGGATTGTCCATTCTGCTTTTCAAACACATACTTTTCTCAGATTTCAACAGACCATCCATGTGGCTCAACAGCAATCACATCAATTTTCACAGAGTTGCAGGTATCAGATTGCACACCAATGGCAGCTTCCCTTCGGGGCATACCATTGCCGCATTTTGTTCGCTTGCACTGGTTGGCTTTATCAGCAGGAATGGTTTTCTGCAGTTCCTGCTCTTCATTCTGGCCTGTGCATCGGCCTATTCGAGGGTATATGCTTCGCAACATTACCTGATGGATGTATATGCAGGAGCGTTGATCGGATACTTTTATGCTTACTTTTTCTTTACTTTGTTTGAAAACAGATTTAAAACACCTGTCTGGCAGAAACCTCTTATACGATTCAGAAAATGAAACAGGCTGTTAATCCATTTCATTATCTGATCATCATTGTTGTTTCAGGTTTATTTTTTCTGCCTTATCTGGGCTCGGTGCATCTGTTTGACTGGGACGAGATTAATTTTGCCGAATCAGCCCGCGAAATGCTGGTAAGCGGCGATTACTCCAAAGTGCAGATCAACTACCAGGCGTTCTGGGAAAAGCCTCCTTTGTTTATCTGGATGCAGGCTGTATCGATGAAAATTTTCGGCATCAACGAATTTGCCGCCAGGTTCCCAAATGCCGTATTCGGAATGCTGACCTTGTGCGTGATATACAGCAAGGGACGCGAATATTTCAAGGGGCATCTGGCGCACTGGTGGGTTTTGTGTTATCTGGGAGCCATCACACCACATTTTTATTTTAAGACAGGACTGATAGATCCTGTGTTCAACTTTTTCATCTTTCTGGGCATTATACAGTTTTATGAAGCCTTAAAAAATCATTCGGGTTCTTACAATTCCAACCGCCATTTTCTGAGCGCGGGTATTTATACCGGAATCGCCATACTTTGCAAAGGACCGGTTGCACTTCTGGTCAGTTTACTTGTACTGTTTGCCATGGTATTTGCCAAGCGCATGGTATGGTTCTTCAGCACCGGCAATCTGCTGATCTACCTCCTTAGTGCAGGAATCATCAGTTCCATCTGGTTTCTGCCTGAAACTCTTAAAAACGGACCGTATTTCATCATCGAATTCATACGATATCAGGCCGAACTGTTTTCACAGAATGTAGCAGGACATGAACAGCCTTTTTATTACCATGCACTTGTGCTCTTAATCGGTTGTTTTCCGGTGTCTGTCATAGCGCTTTCTGTAAACAGGCGCAACGAGTTTTATACGTATCACGAAAATGTTTTCAGGACCACCATGCTTTGTCTTTTCTGGGTGGTACTGATACTGTTCTCGATTGTGCGCACCAAAATTGTTCACTATTCGTCTTTGTGCTGGTTTCCGCTTACATTTCTGGGTGCTTATGGCATTGAAAGCGTCAACCAGCAGGTATTCCGCATGAAATGGCAGTTCAAGTTACTGATGGTTTTACTGGGCACTCTGCTTTCGGCAATATTAATTGCCTTTCCGCTGCTTATGCAATATCATAGAAGTTTTATTGTAGATATGATCGGCGACGAGTTCAGTAAACAAAACTTTGCGGCAGAGGTAAACTGGTCTGCCACAGATACCATCCCCGGCATGATACTTTTATTGTCTGTGTTGTTTTTTATTAGGCAATGGCGAATGAATAATCCTGTATTTACATTCGGTGTTTTGCTCGCCTGCACAAGTTTATTTACGGCAACGTCCTCAGTATTGTTTACTCCAAAAATTGAACAACACACGCAGGGTACAGCCATAGAATTCTTTAAAGCCAGGCAGGGCGAAAACTGCTATGTATTCCACACCGGATATAAAAGTTATGCCCCGTATTTTTACACGCGTACCGTTAAGCTGCGCTACACGGATGGACTCAATCTCCTGAACGAATCATTTTTCAGAAAGAAAAACAAAAAAATCTATCTGGAGCTGAGCAATGAAGAAAAATCTGAACTCGACGATTTACAAAAACAATGGCTTATCAACGGCAATACCGACAAAACGGCCTACTTCATTGCCAAAACAGACGACAGAGAAGGGCTGGATAAAGAAAAGAACCTGACCGAACTCTGGGACAAAAACGGATGGGTGGTTTATGTCAGAAAGCGTTGAAGCAGGAAATTCAGCTTTTTTATTGAGCAAAAAGTTATAGAATTCAGATTACAAAACATTATATTTGAGTAATCAGTTGTTGATCAGAGCTTATAGCCGGTTAAAAACAGAGCAACAGCTCGAAAAACACATGCAAGGCGGCTAAACTTTTAGCAGCGACGTTCGGATAAAGTGCAGCCGCGCTCAAACAAGTTGCAGCCGCGCTCAGATAAATTGCAGCGAAGCCCGGCTCAAGTGCAGTGTCATTCGGACAATGTGCAGATATACAAAGCCGGTTCACAGAAGCACTAAAATTTTTGCCTGAGCGACTTGTAGGCTGGCAGCTCAGCAAAGAAAGTTTCTTTGTCTAAAGGAACTCTGAGTCTGTTGTGATAATACCTTTTCTAGCGAATCTGCAACCGGTAGAGTTACGATCTTTTCGGCTGCTGATAACACCAACATCATTAGTATTTCGGTGCCCACCTACTCTGAAGCTTCCCTCCTTCGCTTAAGCTACGGAGTTCACTGCTGTGGACAAAGTGCGTCTCCGAAGTATCATTTTGATTTTCGATTAACGGAGTAAGTCGATAACTGGGCCAGCTTTTAACTTTCCTTTTTTAGTCCCCATGTCAGATACGACTGAGGCGGAACGACAGTGGCAGGCTTTAGTCCCCGTGTCAGAGCCTCCTTCGTCGGCACGACACAGGGCGAGCTTTCATCTCCCCTAAAATATATACCTCGCCTCCGCCCTGCCGATATGAATGGTTTTGAACAGCACCGAACGCCTTCCCTCGTAGCTGACGTTGAACTGGATATTGCTTTTGGTTTTGCCGCCGAAACCGAAATTCCAGGTGATGTTGCGGCCATTGCTCAAGCCGTTCAGCACATCAAATGCCAGGGGCGAATTGGCATTGCCTAAAAAATTGATATCATGCGAAGCCAGTCTCGCATCAAAATTTCCCTTGTTGATGATGAAATATCTGAATTCGAGTCCTGTCTCGCTGATAAACGCCTTATCGTTTCCGAATTCAGGTGCATTGAACGATTCGGTATACTTGAAATAAGTACCCACTCTGATGCCTTTTATACTCTGATAATAAATTTCGGGTTTAACGACTCTCGAACTGAAATTGTAATTGCGGTTCTCAAAAAAATCGTTGCGGTTTTGCTTGCTGCCCAATTCGCCTTCGACAATCAGATTAAATTGCCTGTTGAGTGCCAGCCTGCTTATCAACTGCTGTTTATCGCTTTGTCTCCACTCGAAACCGCTGTTCAGAAATTGCTTACCCCGGGCGGTTTGTATGGTGTGTTCCATGCCGAAAACAGCATTCGAACGGTTGAAAAATGTAGTTTGCTTGATCAAACTGCTGACCGAAATCAAAGATGTATCGGCCACATTCAGTTTAAGCGGATTCAGTATCGTTTCAAGCCTGTTATCAGTGATTCTTCTGTCGGCTCTGTAACTTGTAACTGAATTAAATTTACTGACAAATCTCTTCCATTTTCCGGCCGACTGCCAGGTAACTGGTGCCTGTATCCTCACTGTCTGGTTGAACTCGTTGGTATTGCTTTTAATAAATTCATTGGTCGGCAGATAAACCTTGACATAGCGCGCCTGATCCTTAAATACCGCCGGTTCAAACTCGTTAATTTCTTCAATGCCGTTGCCATTGTAATCAATCCAGGTATGAGTACCGTTGCCGGCCTGTACAAGTGCATACGAAAACTGTCTCTTCTGCTCGCGCCCGGTACCCACCTGATAATAGGTGGAGATATTGAGCACTTTTTTAAAGAATGAAGCGTTGTATTCTACCCTGCTCAGCAGTACTTCATCATCATCGCCGACATCTGCTTCGTTTAATTTGCGATATGATGCCACAAACTTTAATCTGTTCAGTTTTTTTCCGCTGTGTTCGAGTGTGGCATTGAGGTTGACACCTGCCGACACAAAACCGAATAATCCTGCTTTCGGCGAATAATCTGCACGGTAATTTCCGTCGAGCCGGTAATTCCATTTTAACATATCCCTGCTTTCCAGGAACCCGCTCAGCATTTCGTATCTGAACGAGGAATTTTCGAGACCGCTCAGGGTATCGTTTGTAAAACTGCTTTCTTCTATGGTGGCGCTGCTGCCGAATCTCAATTTACTGAACTGATAAACCGTTTCTACACGCGCTACTGAAGAACGGTTGATGTAATTCAGATTCCCATTCCTGCCTTTGACACTTAGTTCTTCACCATACATTTTCAATCCGAGAAATTTACCGATATAGGCATATTCGGCCAGCCCGCGGTATCCTTCAAATAATCCCGTCTTGTTGTAGTTGGATGCCTCGGCCCTTAAGCTGTGCTTTTCGTGTAATCTGACGTCTGCAGCAAAGGTAGAAACCAGTTCATTGCCGGCAGACAACTGAACAGTGTTGTTAAGCCTGCGATTCCAGATCCTGTTGAATTCAACATTCCTGTATCTTTCTATATACCTGAAATTGCTGTTGATGAATTCCATCTTTAGCGATGTCCCTATATTGAATTTACCAATGCGCAGGTCTTTGCGCCTCACTGAAAGAAAAAGTCCCAGGCCGTCGTCGTTGTTCTTATTAATTATACTGTAAGTGTTTTCGTTGTTGTTGGTATAGGCTGCTTCCATGCTCAGTTCAAATTTATTTTTCTGAGCATAGGAGGCATTGGCTGTCAGCATCTGAAAGCGTTTGGGGGCTATCAGTTGTATCAGCGGTTCGTAGTCTCCCTGAGGTATCCCATTTATCGGTTCTTTCCAGGTAAATACTCTGCCATTGGCCGAAGAAGCAATCTGCACATAATTTCCCTTTCCGCTTCCGAGATAAGAAAAACTGACGGTATAGAATGCCGTGTCCGAAAGCGGGTCGTTGGTGAATACATAAATTTTATATCCCAGGCTGTCTGTTTTGCGGTAATTAACTCTGTCCGGTTGCAGGGCACTGAATTTACTTTCGTTGACAAACACCGCGGGATTGTCGCCCGAAGATTCCAGAATGTTTTGAATCTCCGAACCGTTGGAAGTATCCGTTGGTTGCTGTTTGTTGTCCTGTTCCGTAAAATAATTGACCGAAGCCTTCCAGTTGCCAATTCTGAAGGCATCACTGACAGTAAAAACGGAGCGGGCGTAATTTTTGTCGCTGTATTGAAATTCTGCTACAATACGGTTATACCTGTTGATGAGTCGCCCCGGCATAAAAGTCAGTTCGCCTGTATTGTAGTCAATGATATAGTCGTTCTGTTGTCCTCTTTCCAGTTTTTCTCCATCCAGATAAATCACTTCTGTTCCCGAAATGATGATGATATTAAATTCGTTGTTTGCGCCCTGCAGCCTGTAGGGGCCTTGTATACCTTCCTGACCCTGAATCTCATTTCTGACAAACTTACCCCTCGACACGGCACCGTTTACCCTGACATGTTGTTTTACTTTATTACCTTCCTGAATTTCGAGTCTGAGTCCCCGCGATTTCTTGTAGAACTTCATGAAATACTGGTCCTGGTCGTTGTGCATCAGAAAATCGCCGACGGTAAGCGAATTACTGTCTTTAAACACTGTGATATAGACCTTGTCAAAATCCTGAATTTGCTGGGTGTTTCCCTGTGGCTGAATGGGATTGTTTTCGTCGCTGATAGCAGCCTGTATTGTAATGCCTTTGCCCAGCCTGCCGTTCAGTTGCAGGTTGAGATTGCTGTTGAGCACCACATCCTGGTTGTTGCCGAATCCTATACCTCGGGCAATATTACCTAAAACATTCAGCCCGTCGCCAAAGATGGCAGAGGCGGGATCGGAATCCTTGCGGTAATTGTAAAACGCCCTGGGTTCTTTGGCAAAAGTCGGCTCTATGATATCCCTCGATTTATGTGAAAATGCAGAAGCCGTCAAGCGAGGCATTACACGGAAATAAATATCAATAGTTCTTCCCCTGAGTGAAGAATCCAGATACAGGATGGATTTGTAATGATCGACGGTGTAGAGACCGTTTATTTTCGTGTTGCCTTCAAATAGTTCTACACTGTTAAAAGCGATTGCTAATGTGTCAAGTATAATGCTGTCGGCACCCGGCGTTAACTTAAGATGCCTGAGATTGCTCTGAGATGTCTGTGCCTGCAGCAGGGCCGACGTCATCAATAATATCAAAACCCATATCGTTTTTAAGTTCCTGATAATGTTTCAGATTTGTATACCGGTAAAATAACGTGGAAAGTGCTGCCTTTATTGACTTCACTTTCAAATGTGATATTGCCGTCGACCTGTTCAATGATTTTTTTGCAAATAGCCAGACCTAAACCCATTCCCGAATTTTTAGTGCTGAAATTTGGCTGGAAAATCCGGTCTCTGAGCGAAGGATCTATGCCTTTGCCGTTATCTGTAAAACTTATATTGACAAAATGTTCATCCGCCTTCAGTCTTACAATTACCTTTAGTGGCACATCTTCCCTGGCCGCCTGCTGGGCGTTCTTAAGGATGTTGGTGAATACCCGCTGAAGCTGGTCTTTGTCAACCATCACGCTGATATCACCTTTCAGTTCATCACTGTCTATCTCTATATCATTCTGGGCACCGAAAAGTTCTATGCACGAAGACAGTACCTGGTAAATATTGCAAAGCTGAGGATTGGCAAGCGGCATTTTGGCGAAAGAAGAAAATTCTTCGGCCATGCGGCTGAGCTGATCAATCTGCTCAATCAGAATGTTGCTGACCGCACTGATCTTTTCCTTCAGGTTCTCGTCGTTACGGCTGATAGACATCTGCAGATGCTGCAAATGTAGTTTCATTGGTGTAAGCGGATTCTTGATTTCGTGTGCCACCTGCTTGGCCATTTCCTTCCATGCTCCTTCCCTTTCACTGCGGGCAAGTTTTTCGGTACTGATCTGAAGCTTGGTCAGCATACTGTTGTATTGTTCAACCAGCTGACCGATTTCATCGTTGCGGTTCCATTCTATTGATTTGTTTTGTGCACCTACCTTGATTCTCGCCAAGCTCTCTATCATCATATTCAACGGGCGCACCAGGCTCTGACCGATGTAAGAGGCAATAAGGAGCGATATCATCAGCAGCAGTGTCGACATGTTGAGCAA
>CAZRKA010000146.1:0-8395 GCA_964600345.1 uncultured Chitinophaga sp.
ACCCCGCTTATCAACATTTTGCCAGTTTTTAGCACAACACTGCTTTATAACTGCCTGATTTGATAATTAAAAACCTTAGTATTAATTACTTAAAACTGTGCTTTTCTCCTTAGTTTTTTACTAACTGAAATACAATAATCAGACTGAGATCTGTTTTGTTTTCGGTTTGTTTAAATGCTATCTGATGATTAATGTTTTAGTTTCTGTAAGTCCTTCAGTCCTGACAAGAACAGTATAGATACCGCTCTCAAGTTTACTGATGTCGATTCCGTTTATAGTGTTAGTTGATTCGCTGATTTCAATGACTACTCTGCCGTGTATATCATAAATACCTACCGATAATTCAGAAGACTCTGTATTATTGACGGCAACATTCAATACTTCATTAGCAGGATTAGGAAATAAACTTACAAAAAGTACTGCGCCGTATTTTACGGAAACGATATTAGAATATGTGAATTCTGCATTCAGATCGTATTGCTTCAATCTGTAAAACTGGACGCCTGAAACCGGATTGTGATCTGTCAATGCATAAGTATTGATTTCATCAGGATTCATAGCTGCATCCACTTTACCGATTTCTATCCAGTTAATACCATCAAGCGATTTTTCAACTGAGAAATAATCGTTATTGATTTCGTTGCTGCTGGTCCAGGTAATGCTGATGTGTTTTTCAGCTGCTTTGGCAGTAAAGTCTATTAAATGAACCGGTAATGGTGAAAGTGTTGAAGTAGAACCGAGCGTAAACGGACTGAAACTTGTTACTCTGTTAAGTGATCTCACTGTCCCAACTGCATCATTGCCGGAGGTATTTCCGTTACCCATGTCAAGCCATTCTGAATTTGTGCCATCCCATTTGCTTACACGTAGCTGTGACCTGCTGTCTACCAGTCCACTTCTGTTTGATTCGTTGTAACTCAGTCGCACATATGCATCCGTTGTAGGAGTCACACTGTTGTTACCTCTGTCGAGAATCCAGTATTCAGCTTTGCTGACTAGGACCAGTGGACTTTGAAGATTGCCATTGGCAAACATATGCTCCTGGTTCAAATAAACCGCTGTAAAGTAATCACCATTCTGAGCCTGTGCCAAGCCGGAAATTTCAATCAATGCATAACGGGTTCCGTTACCAACGGGAAAAGAAAAAGTCGAGGTATTGCCACTTGACTGTACAAGTTTTCTGACGGGTCCGTTGACGTGACTGGCATCACTTACAGAAGCAACAGTTGCTGTATGGTCGAAAATAAGCAGATTATTTAAACTGGATTGAATATAACCGTTATTGAAATCGGCTTCGCCGTTTACCTGCAGGTTGTATTGTAGTATGTATGTTCCATTGAAGTCAACAATAAGATTTTCTACTGTAACAGAACCCGGATCGCTTATAGTAGCATTTCCTTCTATATTAAAGTCATCTGCAACACTTAGATTTCTTGAATTAAGATCAAGTGTACCCGAAATCAGGAAAAAATCGTTGCCAACAGATAAATTGGAATTGGTAATATTAATAGTTCCTCCGTCCAGTATGATATCATCGTTAACGCTCAGATCTGCACCGTAAATATTCAAAGTACCACCGTTTACAAAAAGGTCGTTTCCACTTCCGGTTACATTTAAATCTGAACCATTGAAATTCATAGTTCCGTCGTTCAATGTAAGCATACCGTCAACTGTCAGATTTTCGGTATTTCCATTTACAATTCCGTCGTTAATGGTCAAATTACCACCGATGGTTTCATTATTATTAAGATTCAAAGTGCCCGAATTGACAGTCAGGTTGTTTGAAATAATAATGTTATTGCCTATAGCAAATGTTCCGCTGTTTAGTATAAGATGGTTCACAACCGTTAAGGTGCTTGAACCAAATGTGATAGAACCGCCATTGATGACTACCTTGGCAACTGTTCTGTTGCCGCCCAGCGCAGGGTAAGCCGAAAAACCGGAATTGATGATGATGGTGTCATTCGTTGCCGGAGAAGCATCAACATCTGTAGTTACCCAATTGGATTTAGTTGTCCAGCTGGTGCTTGAGTTGCTGTTCCAGGTCCAATTAGTGTTTGCTGAGAAAAGTGAGTTTGAATTAAGCGCAGCAATAGCCGCCAGCATAAGAATCCTGTAGGAAAGTTTCATATATTTTGTGTATTTTTTGTGTAAATTTCATCTGCTCTCGTATAAGTATTAATACATTTGAGTAAAAACACTCATACTTTCTGAGCGCAAAACTATAGGGATTTATCCACATTTCATATCACTTAGCTTCACTTTTGTCTAATTTATTGTGTAATGGCGTGTAATTCAATAGCATAAAATTAAAAATCCATCATTGTAAATAATGGATTATTTCTTAAAAACAAGGTGTTTAAAGTGAAATGGAAGGAAAATGCTAATAAAATGCAGTAAAATTCCTGTTTTTACGCTTAAAAATCCATGGTATTAAATACCTATTTCCTTGGTTTTTGACTTGTTTTAAGCTAACTCTTCTAAGCTTTTTAATGTGTAGCTGCAATAAACAGCTATTGCATGACGCTTTATAAATTCCCGAAAATATTGAACAGAAAACAGAATTGAAACAGCAAAACTATCCTGTAATTTCAGAATTTAAATTTGAATTGAATCCGATTGGTTTTTGCTTGTTTAACAGAAAATAGTGCTGCTTATAATTGACGTATCAATTTTAGTAATATTGCTATTGAGTTGAAGTAATCTCTTGTTTACCTGCTCTTTATTACAGGCAATTTTCTTATTTTGAACTGACGCCCCATAAAGTTAAATTATTTTTTAGGATATTCAAAAAATCAATGTAACTTTGCACTGTGTTTTCATAGTTTTAGTTTTTAGAACAGGGGTCAGATGCAAATCTGGCCCTTTTCTATTAATAAAGGTTCTGGTTTTAACGTATCTCTACAATACTTCAGTATACCATACCTGGTATGAAATCAGATTGTCCGGATTAACAGATTGTATCATCAGATTATCTCCGTCATTTCCGATTACCCTGCACTTCAGCATTAGTTCTTCATTTTCGCGCACAGGCCGGGAATATTCAATCTTTTTCGTGTTGTTGCTCAGACCCCAGATGGCATTTCCACCCTCGACCTTTAACATTATTTCCCGGTCAATATCATAAGGCAGCCTGCAAATAATTTTCACATCGTTCCCCTTAATTAAACCGGTAAAATCAGCAACTCTTCCGGGATCCGGAGGTAATACCCGCCTGGCGTTTAAATAAGCTTTGTAAAGTTCGGGATCGGTTTTTTCGAATCCTATCAATACCTTATCCAATTGTTCAGTTAATAAATCGTCGAGGTCCTCAAGTGCTTTTAATGTCAATAAATTACTTGTTTTACGCTTGTTTACAGCCATCTGATTCATCGGAAAATCCAGCGCAAAAAGAGTGAGACTTTCTGAAAACCTTTCAATTGCTTTCTGAAAAACACCTATGGTCTTAAGCCGCGACTCCAAATCCACGCATAAATCATACATGGCTGCAGCATATTGTATCAGCTCCTCTTCGTCGAGCCGGTTCAAATTGATTTGTTCAAGAAAAATAAACTGATTAAGAGCTTTACTCGGTTTGTATTTGATTGCCGCCTGCACCTGCCTCAGGTGTCCGGTGAATTTAATACACATGGTCTGCAATTCTTCGCGTTTCCTCGCACGCTCAATGCTGTATCCGTTGTTATAGGAAACAGAATTCTCAAACTGTATTTCGAGTTCATCACACATTCTGTTAAACTGCCTGATTAAATTCGGAAACTCTGTGTACGCATCAAGCTTATTCTCATTCAGTCGGTAAAACTTCCTGACACGTAAGCACATATTCAAATAATTTAAGTGATGATTTTTCATTCAATTATAAATGTAATCATAAGTTTAGTTTTTGCAATGTCTCAAATATATCGTTTTTATACATTATACCGAAGTGAAATATAGCCGATTATACACATAATTCAGGTGTTGGAAACTTTAATTTTGAATTTGGAATATGCTGCCGCTGAAATCAAACTTTAGTCATGTAACTATTGATATATCAATGTATTGTCTTTGGAACAGAGCATAAATTCAACAGAATTTACAGCCAAATTTTAGTATTATTTACTTGTTTAATATCTTATACACTTTTATTATTTTATATATTTAATTATTCTTAATAAAACGTATTTGTCTACTCTTTCCACTAAGAGTCTTGCTTTTAGGATTAATCAAATTGATGAAATTTTATCTATTTTTTAATTCAATTCATAAAAAAACGCCAATTAAATGTGTTGAATTTTACTATATTTGCCCATATTTTACAAGAGCATCACAGTAATGTCAGAAAATCGATCGTTCGAAAACCATCTCATCAAAATTGATATCATAGACGGAATTTTTCACGCACATTACAAAGCCGGATTAAGACTTAATATAGACGATGCTAAACTCCTTGTTCAGGAAAGAATGCGCTTATGCGAAGGGAAAGAGTATCCGTTTATTATTTATGATGGTGGCGTTGTCAGTATGGACCGTGAAGCGAGATTGTATTTTTCTTCATACGAAGGCACCCAGGGTATAATGATTGCCGCCTTCCTTGAATCTTCCGTATTTAGTAAAATGCTGATTAACTTTTTCCTTAAACTGACCAAACCCAGGGTTAGATCTAAGGCATTCAGCAATATCGACGAAGCCATGGAGTGGATCAATAAATATAAATAGCCTGAATTTCCGCTTCAGCCATTGAATACCGCCCTCCCGGAATAAAAAAAACCTTTACCCGCCATTACTGACAGGCAAAGGTTTGCTAAAAATCAACTACCTCACATTATATCTTCTATAAGATCCGGAGATCTTAACACTTTGTTCAATATTTGGAATTCACACAAATCAGCTGAATGGCATATGCGAAAACAGGCTGATCAGAATAAATTCAAGAACGATGGTCGCTACCCTTTTTAAACTTGTTTTTTTGTTTCTCATATTATTCTATTTTTAAGGTTCAAATTTGAGCACAAATACACGATAAGTATAAAGTCTTATAAGCTACAACTATCTTATAATCAAATATATAAAAGCAATCCTAGAATATCAAATTGCCTGAGATTTTTTTTAAAATTCTCCCTATGACATTAGTTTTCAGAGACTTATTTTTTAATAAAATTCGATTGAAGTCCGAATTATGAGTAAAATAAGGGGTTTCGGCAGATAGTGATTTTTATTTTTTGCCTTAAAAGCCACTTCAAAAACAGCTCAGATTCACAGCTCAAAATTTTGAATAAAAATCAGCTTAATTCTGGTGTTCTGATATTTTAAATAACTCAATTACAGATAATTGAATTCTAATGAACTTAATAAAATGCAATTTTTAGATTTTGGAGAATTTAAGAAAGCCTTTTTTGATCAGTTCAGTTTCAAAAAACAAGTTCAATTTCTAAAGGTTTACCTTCTTTTGATGCGAAAATGCAATTACCATTGTCAACATGTGGGCATAAAGGCCATTGCTTCTGGAATAATAAGAATATCTCAGGTTAAATTCCTGCCAGTAAAAGTGTTTGCCAATATTCTTTAGCGGCTGAAAACGCAATCCCAACCCCGGTTTTATCGTATATAAGTCTGAAAGGTCGTAATCTGAGGTATAAAACTCCTCATTTTTTTCGTGCACACGATAAGGCGCAAAATACATACTTCCCCTTTGCGAGTATATTCTGAAAAATGGTGTCAGGCTTAATTTATCAGATAATTTAATCGCTGTTTCATTTTCCAGGGCAAGAGACAGTATTCCGAAGTCGTCTGTGTATAGGGACATTGAATTCCGCAGTATCAATCGCGAACCGCAGAATGAATTCAGCTTTAAACCAAGCCCGAATTTGACCCTGGAACCCGGTAAGCGTTCAACAGCTACTGCCGAATCTTTGAAGTAAACCCGGTGAAAGGGCGTCGATAACAAACCATACTGGAAACTGAATTCAGGGAAAACCCCAATGATGTTTCGCTTATTTATGACACCTGTAAAACTGAGTTTCAGATTATAGGATTGTCGCTTTTTGGTTTTAAACCAGTCCTGATAACGCAATTCCTCAGGGTAAATCAGATACTGAGGTGAATAATATCCCGGATTTAAACGACCCCATCTCAAATCGTCAAGGAATACCTGCAGGTCGGCTCCGAAAGTCCTCATTTTATCCTTAGAAGTTTTGATGATAGCTGCACTTAAAGGCAGAGAGAAGTAATCCGATTCAATGGAAAAACCGCTTCCTGCTGATAAACTTATCTTCTTATTCGGAAAAAGTTGGGTAATCTGAAGATTTGCGTAAGTTCTTGCATCCAGCATTGAAGCGCTCGATCTGGCAAAGTCTATCTTGTCTGTCGAAGCCGAGCTGATGATATCCGAACCGGCTTTGATACTTAAAATTCTCTTACCCCTGCTTTGTTTGAGATTGAAACCCGGAGCATAAACAGTCAGTTTTTCGGTTCCAATACCTCCTGTTACTGCCGAATTTGATCCATTTTGTGCGTAATGACTGTACACCAGCTCAATGTCAGTCTTTTTTAAAACTGTCTTTCGGGTTAGGGTATCTTTCTGAATATGGCTGTCTTTATACTGCGAAGCATTTACATGAAACATGTACATTGAAAGCAGTCCTGCCAGTATAAATTTCTTTCTCATATCAGTTGCATCCGCAGCCTCCGCTCGCTTTTCCATTTCCGGTACTGCCTGATCCCTCGCGTATACTTTCTACATAGATACTGAAACTTTTATCTGAACCTGCACCCATTTGCATTTCGCTGTCGTTGAGATAAACCATCTCATGCGGTTTCACAACTGCGCAAGAGCTCATAAGAACTATGAAGAACAGAAATATGCAAACTTTTTTAAACGGCATTGCTGAGTTGAATTTGATTTGAAAAATGAATCTGTTTATCAGAATCTATTATAATACAATGTGTATAGGGAAGTTGAGAGATAAAATCTAGTCCTTCTTCCACACCCATGACACTTATAGCTGTAGCAAGTGCATCAGACAACTCTGCTGCGGGACTGATAACACTTACACTTTTTAAGCTGCTCAATGGATATCCGCTGATCGGGTCAATGGTATGACTGTAGCGCTTGCCTTCATGCATAAAATACTGCTCGTAATCGCCGGAGGTGGCAATTGAAGCTTCATAAAGCGGAATATGCATAATGGTTTGTTCTTTATTATCAGGATCAGCTATTCCAACCGTCCAGCTATTCTGATGAGCCGGTTTTCCGATACTGCAAAGATCGCCGCTGGCAGAAATAAGCCCGGAATCCACACCGTTTTCCAGCCAGATTGCTTTTACCCTGTCTGCCGCATAACCCTTTCCTATCGCGGCAAAACTGATGGACATGCCCGGTTTTGTAAGTTTAATCTCATATGCTTTTTCATTTAATTCAATTCCCTCATAGCCAGTTTTAGTAAGAGCATCTGCAATGACATCGCCGTCAGGAAATGAAAAATCAGAATTTTTAAATTTATAAATGGCCTTTAATGCACCTATGTTGATGTCGAAACGCCCCCCGCTAAGTTTCGATAATTGTATGCTTCGCCTGACGAGTTCAAACACTTCGGGGCCGACATTAACGGCACATATTCCGGCATTTCTGTTTATTTCGCTTGTAAGCGAATCTGATTTAAACTCACTGAGCAGATTTTCCAGTCTTTCTATTTCTGCCACCGCCGTATCCAGCAATCTCAATGCCTCCGGTTCCGAGTCATGATGAAGAAGCAGTTCAAACTTTGAACCCATTAATTTTTTGGAAAGTCTGAAAGATTTCATCGAAGCAAATCTATTGCCTTTTTTATTTCATTGTAAAATTCATTCGCAGTCTCACTCTGATAAGCTATCCCAATCTTTTTTCCGTTTGAGTGATTCATCAGATAAATAGCCGGAAAATTACCGTCAAATCCAAGAAAACTTGCCATTGAATCGTTGTATTTGTTTTCCGTTTTCTTTTTTTGAGGAAAATCGAGTGTGACCGAATTAATTCCGCTGCCTTTTACCGCATTGTTGAATCCCGTATCCGACAATACTTTTTTATCAAACTTCCTGCAATTGGCACACCAGTCGGAACCGGTGATAAAATACAATGTGAAAGAATCTGAGTTGCCCGGAAGCACATGATTATTAAATGTATCTACATTCGTTTCAGGAAATGAAAAGATGCCGAAAATGACAAATATCAACAGTGGATTCATGTTGTTACAAACTTATAACAATTGCCCGAATTTTTTATGTGATCTTAATAGTTTCGCTCAGGTTTATAATACCCGGTATCAGATGATACTCAAATATTAAACCTTAAGATAAGTCTACAGAAATAATCATTCCCGTTTCCGGCGGCTGCAAATACAACTGGTCTCGAAAATAGGATTTTAAGTCAAAAGCGAGTATT
>CAZRKA010000147.1:0-8327 GCA_964600345.1 uncultured Chitinophaga sp.
AATAAATGTATGAACACAGTTGTGTTAATTGGTGAAGTATTAATAGGCCTCTGCGTTTTATATCTTGCATTTACAAATGCTTTTATAAAACGTAAGGCGAACAATCTTGCTGACAAACAAGATATAGCTGACATAACTCGAGAAATTGAATTAGTCAAAAGTACGTTTACCGCCGAGAATGAAAAGCTAAAATCACGGCTACAAGTCATACAGAATAATCAGATTCAGCATTTAACAAATGCCCGAACATCGGTACTTGATTTTTTTGAAGATTGGTCTGTATGGTTAAATAATAGTCTAAATGCAACAAAAATTAATGGATATACAAAGTTCAACTACCACACGTTGAAAAGTCAAATTAATCTAATTGATGAGAGTTATGCAAAGGCAAGCTTACGTTGTGATAGACTTGAATTATTGATAGATGATGGTCGGATAGTTGTTGGCGCATATTCGCTTGTTAGGGAAACTTTGAAATATCAGGAATGGGTAGTTTTGTTACTTGTCAGTTTAGAAAGTCTTTTTGACAATCAAAAATACTTTTATGATAAGTTTGTTAAATTAGCTGAAAATCCTACAGCTAATGCACATGAATTGAAACGTATTGCAGATGAGGATATAAAACTCAACGAAAGAATAAAGACGTGTGTTAACGATTATTATGATAACAGTATTGAAAAAATGAAACCTGTTTTGGATAAGAAATCAAAATTTATTAATGAGGTGAAAAGATACTTTAATGAATTAGGTGAATAGAAGTTTGTACCTAATTTGTACCTGGGTTTCATAATTATCTGTAAATCAACTTTAATTACTTTTTGTATCGGAAAGTGAATGAGACCCCAAATTTTTGCAAAAAATTTGGCCGGTCGAATTCATCCCGCGGCGTGCGCAACGCAGTGTAGCTCTGCTGCGGGATGAATGAACCACAAGGCGAAATGAACTTTAGGATTTTAATTTATGGATTGGGGTGTGTGTTTCAGCACTGGTGCGGGATTCATACTCTAGGTCAAATTGGTATTTTGAATTAAAATAATAAAGTAAATCTTCTCACTTTTCTTTTAGATTCCAATGAAAAACATGACCTTGCACAGTCATCAAATAAAGAAATTCATTACGATTCCAACGACAATTTGTACTTAATGCCAAATGTTGTTGTACTGAAAAACATTGGTTGATTGCGTTTGTCAATACCATTATCAGCGTTTATACCATTAATATAAATTTGGTAATCATTGCTAAATGTAGGAATCTGAGATTGGTAATTTAATTTTAAAATGATTCCAACTCTTTCTGAAATATCATAATTTAAATTAAATCCAAAATTGAGGTTTAAAACAGTTTGATTATCTTCATTATATTTTGCCCTCAAGTTGTTTGAACCATTAACATAAGTAAAATCCATATCATAACTTCTACAAGCAGATATTCCTAATCCAAGAAACGGAATTACATTAAATTTATGCTCTCTATTTAATACATATTGCCCCCCCAGGTTAAGGCTTTTAATGTTGTATCTGCTTGTTGAATATTCGCTCCATTTCCAGCCGTTTCCTAATTCTTCTTCGCCATCTTTCAGATATTCTTCAATGTCAAACCCAATACTTGCATTCTGGATATTTAAAAAAATACCAAAGCCATTTGAATAGTTTTTCTCATACCGCAATGAATAGGCAAGTCCTAATTGTCCGTAACCTGAAGTACTGTCATAAAAATCTGTCGCACTAAATTGTCCCAAAGGATTGCTAAATCCTAATCCAAATGAAATATTTCCACTACTTTGGCCAAATAGATTTTGTGCAATAAGTAAAAGTAGATAGTACAGATATTTTGGTGTTTTCATAAATAAATTTAATTACAAAAATATGCACTAAGTGTTTAATTTACAACCTTTAAAAATGTAATTTGACCTGTTAATTGCTGTTTTTGAGCAATCAAATAAGGAATGTTAGCGAGCTAATTGTCAATAATTTAAGTTCAAAAAATTTAAATCAAAAACAAATTCTATTCTAGTTCTCACGGCTCCACCTGCGAAAACTCCAGATTGCAATTAAAGCTATATGACTGCATGTTCGGGTATTTGACGCCTTCCATTTCGAGTGTGCCCATGGATGAGAAACGCATTTTGCCGTTCTTTTTTGAAACGTAGACTTTGCCGCTTTTAGCCCTGTAGAAATAGTTGCCGGCACTGCTGCTGTTCTGGTCTTCGACGTCAAGTTCAACGCGTATGGAGTCGTTGCGGTTACTGCCGAGGGTGGTGATGTCATAAACAATATGTCCGCCCTCCGGCACAGCTGCGCGGATATCCGGTTCGTTGGATGTCATAGTGCCGTTAAAGAAAACTCTGAGCTGGCAATAACCAAATCCTAAATCCGAAAATGGTTTGTTGACACCCATGCTGCAGGCCTTGAGGTTAACGCTCACAGCAGTTGCACTTGGACTGAAAGAAGTGCCGTTGATCTTCCAGATGGTGGTTTCCGGAATCGTAAAACCGCCGTTGTTGTTGCCGCCATTGTTGTTGTTTGCGGGCTGAGTGTTGTCTTCGGTACATGATGAAACAAATAAAATAAGACAAGTAAAAAGGCTTAAAATGTAATTTATTTTCATTTGATGTTTGATTAGTTGGCGACAAATATATTAAGATTTTTCATTTTACGTAAAAAAATGAAATACTTATGTGGTCCATTCTATAGCTTTTATTTAATAAGCATGAATTACTAATGATAAAATTAAAACATTATACAATTAAAAAACGCCCCACCTTCCGGCAGGACGTTTTCTGTTGAAACAATATGCTCAAAGCTTTAGTGTAAATTCAGTTTTATTCCCAGGCATCGTTATACGCTTTGTATATCATCAGGTCGAGGCGTGTGCCGTCGTTGCCGTCTTTAAAGGTATTGCCCTGACTGTTCATGATCACCACGCAGTCTATTCCGTTAGAGGGGAACATGGCAATCTGACCGAGTATGCCCTGGCCTGCGCCGTTGCTTATCGATCCGCCTTTGCCGTAGTATTTGCCGTGTTGTTCTATGGCGCCTCCCTGGCCCAGGTCCATACCGATGCGGTGCGTTTTCATGATCTCTTTCATATTATCCGATAAGAGTACTTCGGTGTGTTCGAAATAAGCATTGACAGCTGCAATCTCCAGTGTAGACATAAAGTAACCGCCGCCGCCGCATTTATTGTTCCACGAACCGTACCAGGTGCCGCTTTTATTGTTCTGAGGATCGCTGTTGTTGTAATAAAGCGTTGAGGTTTCGCGCGATTCGGGATCGCAGCCTATATTCTGCAGATGTATGCGTCCGAAGATGTTTTGCTGCATGTATTGCAGATAAGCAGCCTGGGTATTGGCATCGTCTTCTATATTGATCATAGGAGCACCCGGTTTGTTTCTCCAGAGCGAGGGAATCAATACCCTGAAAAGGGCGAAATTAACATTGAGATAGTTCCTTGTCTTGTTGTTGATGACACCGGTTTGAATACAGGTTTTCAGACCCTGATAACCAAGTGTGTTATCGAAATCGGTATTGACACTCGACAAACCGCTTTCGTGTTTCAGCAGATCCTTGAAACTGAGTTCGGCAACGCCCGGTCCTTTGGTCCACGAATTGGGCAACCAGAAACTGATCTTGCTTTCTATGTTCAGGTTGTTGGTCTCAAGCAATTGCATGACGGCAATAGCAGTGTAAAATTTAGAGATACTGGCGATGTTGATTTCTTTCGACATCAGCAGGTTTTCGTTGCCATCGGCAGCTGTTCTTGATTTGCCGTAGGAGTTCCATTTCTTGAGCTGTCCGTTCTCGCTGATGGTATATGCCCATCCCACAGGTTGATTGCCTGAGAAGGTCACATAGTCTATCAGGTTTTGTTCGAATTTGTTAATGTTAAACTTGGGTCCCTGAGGAACAGGCTGTGCCAGTTTGTCTTTGTCTTTATTACAGGCATTCAGCATCAGTAATGAAACAAAGAGAACGAGGGTGATTTGAGTATATTTCATGATTATATTGAATTAGGCGACTATTTGATCATAACTTTCTGAATGCCGATTTTGCCTTCGCTTTCCACTTTAAGGGTGTAGATGCCCGGTGTAAAATCGCTGATGTTCATTGTGTAAGTGCTGCCGGGGATATGCATGTTTATGCGGCTGCTGTATACGCATTTGCCTTCAATCGAATTGAGGCTGATGGTGACATTGCTGCCCAGTGCTTCATCGAGGGTCAGGCTTAATTGTTCGCCGTTTAATACCGGATTGGGGAATACATTCATTTTTGTACTGGTCTGCGTTTGTTCTGTTACATTAGTTGGTTTGTTGAGGAAATAAACAATATTGAATCCCGCTTTTTCGGGCATTTCGAATCCGGTGGGCGAGCCGTCTGTTTCATTGTAGACATACCATTTGCCGCCTGAGTAATAAACGCCTACATGGTTATTGTTCTTGGCGCCACTCATAGGCCATACCTGAGAAACAAAAACAACGGCATTGGGGTTGTTGTTAATGCTGGGAATATCCAGGGCTGTTCTGTTGTTGTTAATGTTGAGGGCAGTCGAACTGTGGTAGGCTGCACCGTAGGGTTGACCATTTTTAGCCACTACCACATTGAAGTAGAGGTTTTCGGCCATGCTACTGCCATCCATGTTGAAGATTCGCCATCTCTGTGAACCCTGATGATAATAAACACCTGTTATTTCCAGATTGTAAGAACCTTTGTAAAGATCGTTTACCAGAAATACGGCGTTAGGGTTGTTGTTGAGGGCCGGGTTGTCGATAATGGTGTAATCGCCAAGTACATTGCTGTTGTCGCTTTTGTGAATAAACGAAGACATATCATTTCCGGGAGACAGCACATTAAAGGCAGTCTTCATTGGAAAGGTAGTTTTGTCTTGGGTAAAAACGGCCCAGCGCGAAGCTGCCAGAACATACCATGCACCGAGCTTTTTGTTGAGGTAGGAAATATAATCCAGACCTACACTGTAGCGGTGAGTGAAAATTGGTGTTGCACTGTTGCTGTCGTTAAGCGATTCGTGATTGCATTTGGATGAATTGAGCTGTGTATTGCCCGAATCCGCCACATGAATGAATGCTACACTGTTTTGCGCCTGTACTGTATACGGCAGGCATGCTGTGAGCATTAAAATGGTGAAAATTGTTTTTGCTTTCATTTTTTATATTAGTGTTATAAACGAATGCAAACCTGAGGAATAAAAATCCTCTATAAAAGTGTGTTTACGTGAACACAGTCTAAAAAATGGTGAATGAAGCTAAACGGGAGGTGAAAGTTTTTTAGAGAAGGTCTATGAACTTCATAAAATCGTCTCTGTAGGTTTTACCGATAGGAATTCTGGCCTTGTTGATCAGGATGAATTCGTCTTCGATACCATCTACAAAATTGAGATTGATCAGATAGGAGCGGTGCACCCTCACAAACTTATGGTCGCTCAATTTGTTTTCTATCGCTTTCAGATTCGAGCTGATGATGTATTTGTTGTCGGGGGTATGCAGGTAAGAGTAATTATCGTAGGCTTCGAGATAGAGGATTTCTTCGAGCAATATTTTTTTAAGCTGGTTTTTAACTTTGATAAAGAAGTAGCGGTCGCTGATGTATTCTTCATTTTCGCTTTCCTGGTCTTTTTCTTTACTGTGTATATCGTTGTGAGAGGCGTTGTACAAAGCGAGTTCAATAGTGGTTTGCAGGGTGTGAACTTCAATAGGTTTGACCAGATAGGCGCTTGGTTGTATCTTTTTAATTCTCTCTATGGTATTTCGGTCGTGATGGGCGGTAAGAAAAATCAGCGGGATACCGTATTCCGATTTAATGGCTTCGGCCAGATCAATGCCGTCTTTATTGCCTTCCAGATTAACATCTACTATGATACAATCGGGGCGTGTGTTTTTGAGCATCAGCATCACATCTGCCGCGTTGCGCAAGGGCGGGAAGGGCGAATAACCCAGGTCCTGCATAATGAAGGTAAGATCGGCGGCAATTACCGGATCATCTTCTACTATCAGTATGGAAATGCTGTTGTCGCTCATAGCGTCGTATCCTGTTTAGCGTTTGGTATTCTGATTTCTGCAACCGCTCCGTTGCTGTTGAACAATTTGATATCGGCCTTTAGTTTTTCGGCCAGTGCGTATATCAGTTTAATACCGAACTGGCCGGTATCGCCGCTGTGTTCTGTATCCTTGTAACCCTTGCCCGAGTCGGCCACTCTCAGCAGCATATAATCGGCTTCCTGTTTAAGTGATACTTCAACGCGGGCACTGCCATTTTCGGGTATAGCGTATTTGATGGCGTTGGTCATCAGTTCGTTGATGATAAGCCCGATTGAATTGGCAATATCAATGTCAAGACTCTGCACATCAAAATCTGTTTTAAGTTCAAGTGATTTGGCGTCTATCTTGAATGAATAAAGCAGATTTTCAATCAGGCTGTTGAGAAAGCTTTTCATTTCGACGCCTTTCAGATTGTCTTCCTGATACAGTTTCTGATGCACAAGTGCCATTGTCTGCACCCTGTTGTTGATGTCGAGCAGAACAGAAGCGGCATGTGCATCATGGACATAACGCGATTGCAGATTGAGCATACTTCTGATGAACTGCAGATTGTTCTTTACCCTGTGGTGGATTTCGTTGAGCAGCAGTTCCTTTTCATTCAGGGATTTCTGAATGATGGTATTTTTCTCTTCCAGAACAATATTATTGCGTCGTTTAATATCATAACGGTTGTAAATTAAAACAGCTATCAGAACTATCAGAAGAGTAAGGCCAAGAAGAAACAACTGAAAACTGCGTTGTTCTTTGATCTTTTTTTGTGCAATAACCTTGTCTCGTTCTGCCAGTTTTGTTTTAACTGCCAGATCATCCAGTTTAAGCGCCTGGGTTTCGCTCTGGTATTTCTTTTCCATTTCAGCCAGCTTTTCGTTAAGCGATTCACTGCTGATACTGTCTTTCAGTCCTTCGTATAACATGCGGTATTCGAGTGCCTGTTTATAATCCGTTTTCTTTTTAAAGATTTCAGACAGGATAACGTATATATGCAGCTGAGTGGAGCGGCTGCCTATTTCGCGGGTACCTTTTAGCGCTTTCTGGGCGTATTGAAGTGAAAGTTCGGTGTTATCCTGTTTCAGTGCGATATCTGCCAGACGCATCAGTGTGCCGTTGATGCGCAGCTTATCACCAAGTTTTTCGAATACCGGAAGGCATTGCGAATATTCGTACCTGCTTTCGTGGAGCCTGTTCATTTCAAAATAAGCCACACCGAGGTTGTATCCGGCTATTGCCGCTCGTTTTTCGTTGCCGTTTTTCTTGAAATACTCTTTAGCTTTCCTCGAAAATTCGAGTGATTTTTCAAATTCACCGAACTCGCGGAACATACCTCCCATGTTAAGCATGGTAAGATGTTCACGGTCGTAATTCCGAACACTTCTGAAACAAACTATGGCCTCATTAAAGTATCTTTCAGCCTCCCTAAAATCGCCTTTTACGGCATACATCACCCCGATGCTGATAAGACATGAGCCTACTTCGTTGGTGTCTTTCAGTTCGGTATGTATCTTTATGGATTGCTGGAAATATTCAAGTGCCGTTTTATAATCGTCTGTCAGCCTTTTGGCTTCACCCATGCGGTTGAGCATACGTGCCGCTTCAGACTTACGACCTTTGCGCATGTTGTACTCGTATACCTTTTTGTATTGTTCGAAAGATGCCCCATAGTTGGCAGAGGCCTGTTCGGCATCGGCTATTCTTTCGTGGGCTGTATATTGTCTGTCTTCATACTTTTTAATTACAGACAGTTGCAATGCGCTGTCTGCATAAAGCCGGGCCTGTTCGTAATTAGAGCCCAGAGCTTTGAGGCTAAGTTTCAGCCAGGTATCAATTCTTCCGCTGTCGGTACGGTTGTCCGGATATGCAGCTTGCTTATCTTCAGCCTTTAGGAAACAAGGTAAAGCAAGGATTGTCCATATTAAGACAGCAATTTTGATAAGACCGGGCATAAGGCAAAAATAGCTGAAAAAATATAATAGGGAAGTAACTGTTAAAAAAACGATTCACAGAAACAGATAAAACTGAGGGTTAACTCTGCAATTAATAATGCTGAACAAGCTTTCTCTTTTTAATGTCATTTTTTAATAACATTATATTTCATCCGGTCATTCGGCGTTATCTTTGAATAAATGTGATAGTTTGAAATGATTCATCAATCGTACAGTCACCTCTTTAGAAAACAATCGTACAATAAGTTAACAAGTGTAGTTTTCTTATGCCTCATACAAACACTGATGATGCCCGCCTGTATTAACCTTAAAAAATCACAAAAAGAAAGTAGAAG
>CAZRKA010000148.1:0-8292 GCA_964600345.1 uncultured Chitinophaga sp.
ACCGTGAGGATGACGTAACTCAGGGATTGTTGAAAGGCAGTGAGCTCAAGAAATACACAGACAGCAACGGTGAATTTCCGGGCTGGACCAACAGCATCTTTTCGGGTATGCCTTCAACACTTATTAAAGGCAAACCTTCCGGTAATCAGATTAAAAGTTACAATTATCTGACGCCTTTTAACAAGACCGAATATCCTTTCCGCATATTGTTTCTGTCATTCATAGGTTTTTACCTGCTGATGAATGCATTTAAAGTCAAACCGCTGTTTGGCGCACTGGCTGCCATTGCCTATGGTTTCGCAACATACAGTATAAGCAGTGTAGAGGCTGCTCACTATACCAAGGTGCTGGCTATGGGACTGATGCCTGCGATATTAGCCTCTTTGCACTGGCTTTTTAACGGACGGTATTTCCTCGGGGGTATCACTCTGGCCTTTAATATGTCGCTGCAGGTGTATTTCTTCCATTATCAGATTACCTTTTACACGATTATTTGTTTGCTGGCCATGGGGATATACTACCTGATTCACCTGATAGGCAGCGGGCAATACAAGCAACTCATTTTTGCAACACTGATATCTGTGATATCAGTCGGTGCAGGAGTAGCCTGTAATATCTCCAAGATTAAATCGACTGCAAAGTTTGCCGATAATACCATGCGAAGCGGGAATGATCTGGCAAAGGCCGATGTCAATAAAAAACAAAAAGAAACGGGTCAGACCGGACTTAACCGCGAATATGCTTTCGACTGGAGTTATGGAAAAGGAGAGACGTTTACCCTGCTTATACCTAATTTTTACGGAGGCAGCAGCAGTGAAAAACTCGGCAAGGATTCGAAATTCTATGAGGTTACTCAAAATGATGATGCCATAGAACAGGGACTGCCTATGTATCACGGTGACCTGACATTTACATCAGGTCCGATCTATATGGGTGCTATCATTGTCTTCCTTTTTATAATGGGAATGATAGTGGTAAAGAATACGATAAAATGGCCTTTGTTATTTCTGACACTGGTTTCATTCATACTCGGCTGGGGGAAACATTTTCCGGAAGTCAATAATTTCCTCTTCGATCATCTGATATATTTCAATAAATTCCGCACACCAATGATGGCATTCTGCATTGCACAGGTAACAATGCCACTGGTTGGATTTCTGGGAATTCGCCAGCTTTACGAAAATTGGCAGGCCGGTAAAAAAACCGCAGTTAAGGCAAAAGCCAATGCACCACTTGATGCTTCTGCATCTCAGCCTTCTGACAACGGATTGTGGGATAAAGTTAAACTGTCGTATTATATCGTAGGTGGATTTTGCCTTTTAATGGCTCTGGCAGGTCCTTCCATTCTTGATTTCGGCGGAGTAGTAGACGATAAATTAAGAGAGGGTGGAAATGGCAATATCATTTCAGTTTTAAAGGAAGACAGAGCTTCAATGCTTCAAAAAGATGCCTTCCGTTCATTTATATTCATTTCCCTTTCATTCGGATTGCTTTGGGCATGGTATACCAAAAAAATGCAAAAAACAATGGCCATCGGTCTGATAGGTGCTCTGGCTGCCATTGATCTTATTGGAGTTGACCTCAGGTACCTCAGCTGGGATGATTTTACTTTCGAAAAAGGCACTGTAACTGACAGGATTCCTGATGCCGCCGATAAAGCCATACTGGCCGATAAGGACCTGCACTACCGCGTATTCGATCTCACCAACGATCCTTTTAACGACAACGAGGGAGCTGCATTTCACAAGATGATAGGCGGTTACGATCCCGCAAAACTCAGCAGGTATCAGGATATTATTTCAGAAATTTTATCTAAAAAGGAATACAGCGAAAAAGGACTCGACATGCTTAATTGCAAGTATATGATTGGAACTGACTCAAGTCGCGGACGCGGTGTGATTCCGCGGACTACCATGTATGGCAACGCCTGGTTTGTATCGTCTCTTGTGTCAACAGCCGATGCTGCAATTGAGATGGAACAGATGAAGAAAAGCGATTTGAGAACTCAGGCTACCTTCAATTCGTCATTCCCCGGCAACAAAGGAATGATAGCTAAATCCTTTACAGTTGACAGCAGTGCTACAGCCAGACTGATTACCTATCACCCGGATACTTTGAATTACGTCACTAACAACGCGAATGCAGGATATATTGTATTCTCCGAGATTTATTACGACGACTGGAGAGCTGAAATTGATGGCAAGGCAGTACCGCTCAACAAAGTGAATTACACACTCCGCGGGCTTGAAATCCCGGCCGGAAGTCATCAGGTTAAACTCTACTTCGACAAAGGTGAAAATACTACAGATTATATTGAAAAGTACCTTTCGCTGGCTATACTGGCTGGTATGCTCATCATGATAGCTTTGTGGCTCAAAACCTATTTTACTGATAAGGCTAAAGCATGAAGCTTTCCGTCATCAGTATCACATTCAATAATCTGAGCGGACTAAAGAAAACTCTCGGGGTTTTCGAAGACAGACGCTTCAGTGATGAACTTGAAATTGTGATTGTTGATGGTGGATCAAAAGACGGGACAGCGGAATTTCTGAAGCAACAATCCCTTACAAATAACTGGGTGTCCGAACCGGATAAAGGTATTTATAATGCCATGAATAAAGGCCTGGCGATGGCAAACGGTGATTATGTCTGGTTTCTGAATGCAGGCGATTATGCCGAAAACCCGGATATTGTAGCTTATATTTTGCAATCTTTAAATGGAAATCCTGATGCGGTATACGGTGAAACCATGATGGTAGACGCCGAAGGAAAAAAGCTTGGGAGCAGATCTGAGATCAGCAGCAGGAAATTGCCCGAAACCTTAAACTGGAAATCGTTCCGAATGGGAATGAATGTCGGACATCAGTCATTTATTTTAAAAAGAAGTCTTGCCTTGCCATACGATGAGTCATACAGATATGTTTCAGACATTGACTGGATGATAAGATGCCTTAAGCATTGCCAAACAGTGATTAATGTCAGAACAGTCATTGCCAGTTTTACCATGGATGGATTTTCAAGCGTACAGAGGAAGAACAGCAATCGCGAGCGTTTCCGGGTCTTGAGTAAACACTATGGCTTACTGCCCAATATTTTGTCACATATCGGAATTTTACTCCGTAAATTGTTAAATCCGGGTAAAGTATAAAACCGGATAGGATAGCTAATGGGTTTTTCCTAAATTCGAACCCTGATGAAGAAGGTAATATTTTTATTAGGCGGATTGTGTTTTTCGGCTTCTGGAATTATAGCTCAGAGCAGCGATCGTGGTGAATTCTCTGGCAATTTTATGAGTAATCTTCAGGCTTATGACAGAGATTCGTCTATCGGTGCAACTACAGAAGTTTATAACAAACAGAAAAGCAGTGCAGACGCCTGGCTGTTTCTGAATTACAATATCAAATCTTACAGTTTCTCTCTCCGTTACGATTTGTTTAACAACTCGCCGCTGATGAATCCCCAGGGTGTATACAACAAACAGGGTATCGGTTTCTGGCAGGCATCCAAAGACATTGGAGGTTTAAACCTAACTGTCGGATATTTCTATGATCAGTTTGCCTCAGGTATGATTTTCAGAGCATACGAAGAAAGATTGCTGGGGTTGGATTATGCCATTCAGGGACTCAGGGTTAAATACAATTATAAAAATCTGGCCTTAAAAGGCTTTGCAGGTCAGCAGAAAGGAAATATATTTACCGGCGACCGTTTCAGTGTAACACCCGAAGCGCTCAAAGGTGCCAATGCGGAATACAGTTTCGGTATTAAGAAATTAAAACTTCTGGCCGGTGCTTCAATGGTGAACAGAACACTCGATCAGTCGACCATGAATGCAGTGGCTTCACAGATCAATTCGCAGCCGCTCGAAACCAGGTTTATTCCAAAATACAATGTCTATTCATATAACGGCTATGCCAGAGCAGGATATAAAGATATCAACTGGTATGGTGAATACCTTTATAAATCCAGGGAAGCAATCGGCAATCAATTTGGCGACCTGCTGATCAACAAAGACGGCAATATCATTTTCACGACCCTGAACTATTCGAAAGCCAGGCTGGGAAAAAACAAACAGCTTTCATTTGGTATTAACCTCCAGTATAAACGCATCGAAAATTTCAGTTTCAGAACTTCGCCATACGAACAGCTCAACAACGGACTGATTTCTTATATACCTTCCATTACCAGACAAAATACTTACCGACTGCTGGCCAGATACAACGCCGTTACCCAGTTTCTTGGCGAGAATGCCATGCAGGGCGAATTTATTATCACACCCAGACGCGGAACCACCATAACCCTCAATGCATCCAATGTAAGAAGCCTCAACAGCAACGGTGATACCAGCGGAAATGCCAAGCATTTGTTCAGCGAATACTATGCGGAAATTCAGCATAAATTCAGCCAGAAATTAAAAGCCAAATTGGGTGTACAGTCCATTTTCTACGATCAGAGCCGTTTCGAACAAAAAGTGAGGGACAGCACTTATGCCGATGTGAATGCATTGACTCCTTTTATGGAAATTACCTATAAACTCAGCAAAAAAACATCGCTGAGGTTCGAGGCTCAGTATCTGCACACCAAACAGGATCTGGGTAGTTTTGCAAACGCCATTATTGAAATCAATCACGCCCCCCACTGGAGCTTTAGTATCGGCGATATGGTGAATACCGAACCGCACCGTTCATCTTTTTCCCAGGGGGTTATTTCAGACGAAATTATTCATTACTACAGCGGATTTCTGGGATATACAGAAGGTGCGACAGTAGTGACACTTGCCTACATTAAACAGGTGCAGGGAGTAAACTGTACAGGAGGGATATGCAGGGTTGAACCGGCTTTCAGTGGAATGCGACTAACCCTGAGCACAAGCTTTTAACCCGGATCGAATAAAGTTATTTGTTTAAAACCGGCTTCAATATGATTCTGAAATCTTTAAATACAGTTGTTTTACTTTTATGTTGCGCAACATTTGCTTCATTTTGCTTTAAGTCAGAAATCAGATTGGACAATTTCCAGACAGGTAATAACGATATCCGGCCACCTGTTTTTAAATGGAAAGGCATGAACATAGAAACCTTCATCAAAAATAATCTGGTTTATCCCGATTCCATGGTGAAGAATAAAATTGAAGCCCTTTTTATGATGCAGTTTACAGTAGATACATCAGGTAAGGTCAGTAAGATATTTACTAAAGACAGTATCGCTGCAGAATCGATGGCATTGTATAATGAAGCAGTGAGAGTGATTACACTAACAAGTGGAAAATGGAATCCGGCCACGGTTAATGGTGTGAAAAAAAAGATGCAGATGCGCATTCCAATCAGGTTTACTTTACCGGATTAAGTTCCGTAAAAATCCATAAGTTTGTAAATAAATGCCCCATAAAGAAAAAAGCTACTGGATTGTCATCATAGCGGCCTTAGGTTATTTCGTAGATATTTACGACCTTATATTATTCAATGTGCTGAAAGAATCAAGTCTTAAAGCCATCGGAATTACAGGTGCAGATTACCAGCACTACGAAATTGCTTTGTTCAACTGGCAGATGTTTGGTATGCTGCTGGGCGGACTATTATGGGGAATACTGGGCGACAAAAAAGGAAGAGTATCGGTACTCTTTGGTTCCATATTGATGTATTCGCTTGCCAATATTGCCAACGGTCTGGTAAGTAATATCGATCAGTATATTATTTGCCGTTTCATAGCCGGTGTCGGACTGGCTGGTGAACTCGGTGCAGGTATAACGCTGGTAAGCGAAACCATGCACCGCGAAAAAAGGGGTATCGGCACAATGATAATCGTTTCGTTTGGTGCTCTTGGCGCCGTGGCAGCCGCATTGGTAGGGAAGCAGTTTCCATGGCAAACATCTTATTTTATAGGAGGAGGACTGGGACTTGCACTGTTAGCTCTTAGGGCTGGCGCCTTCGAGTCGGGCATGTATACGCAGCTTAAGCAATCCAATGCCGTAAGCAAGGGCAATTTTTTCAGTCTGTTTACCAAGCGGCAGCGCAGCTTGCTTTATCTGCAGTGTATAGCTATAGGTATTCCTATCTGGTATATGATTGGCGTATTGATCAATCTTTCGCCGCGTTTTGTTCAGATACCGGGAATTGAAAATAAAGTATTGGTCGGCGAGGCGGTCATGTTTACCTATATTGGTCTTAGTGCCGGCGATTTGTTAAGCGGCATGCTCAGTCAGTGGCTGAAAAGTCGCAAAAAGGTAATTTACATTTATCTGTTTTTGTCAATAGGGCTTGTGAGCTATTATCTGGGTATGGAAAATCCCTCAATAAACGAATTCAGATTGAATTGTTTCCTGCTCGGACTTGGAACAGGTTACTGGGCATTATTTGTACAGGTGGCTTCAGAGAATTTTGGCACCAATATTCGCAGTACAGTAACCAATACAGTGCCTAACTTTGTGAGAGGTTCGGTGGTTCCTATTACACTTTGTTTTAAATATCTGGCAAGTGGCATGGACACAAGACAGGCGGCCATCATTGTCGGTGCAGTTTGTCTGTCTCTTGCTCTGGTAGCACTGACATTTATGAAAGAAACATTCAGTAAAGATCTGGATTATCACGAAATTGACTGATGAAAGAACTTCAAAAAACAAAACTTGGTCTGGTAATGGCCACCGATCCGCGCTGGGTCAATATTGCAGAAATGCAGATAGAAGAAATACTGAGCGACCATGCATGGTGCGAACAGAAAGCTGCCACGACCTGCATATCACTTATTGTTAAATACGCCCATTACGAAGAAATTGTCGAAGAAGTAACGCCGATCGTGGCCGAAGAGTGGGGTCATTTCAGAAGAGTGCTGAAAGAACTTAAAAAACGGGGACTCAAATTTAAACCACCCCGTAAAGACGAATATGTCAATCAACTGTTTGCACTTGAGAAACGCGGGCTAAAGCCCGAACAGGTGGTGGTGGAGAAACTGCTGATCAGCGCCATGATTGAAGCCAGAAGTTGCGAGCGATTCAGATTGCTGAGTCTTTATATAACCGACGACGAATTAAAGGATTTCTACCGCGAATTCATGGAAAGTGAAGCCGGACATTACCACACTTTCATTCATCTGGCCAAAGGAATAATGCCTTCTGACTATGTTCAGCAGCGCTGGAACGAATACCTTCTAGCGGAAGCTGAAATCATGAAAAACCTTGAACTGCGCGGCGACCGTATGCATTAGTACTTTAGATCAGTTCGCTCAATTTAAAGCGCTTATCGGCGACAAATAAACCGCGATCGGTTTTGCCAACCGTACAACATTCGTTTACGGGATCGTGTTCGAAGAACAATACATAGTTGTTTGCATAAGCTTCATCCAGAAATAACTGGCGGTCGCGCATACTTTCAAGTGGCTTGATGTCGTATGCCATGACATAATTTACAGGTAAATGGCCAAGCGATGGAATCAGGTCTGCGCAAAATACAATTGTCTGACCCTTGTATTTAATTTGGGGTAACATCATCGCTTCGGTGTGTCCGTATACGGTACGCAGATGAATATAAACGGCGATATCATCGGGAGATCCGACAAATTTTAATTGAGCGCTTTCCTGAATCGGAACTATATTCTCAGTCAGGAAACTCGCTTTTTCGCGGGGATTGCTGTTTAATGCATGTTGCCAATGCTGTTCATTGCTCCAGTAAATTGCATTTTTAAACGCTGTGCGGTATTTACTGCGGTCGTCGTTCCATTCAATACTACCACCGCAATGGTCGAAGTGCAGATGTGTGAGAACAACGTCTGTTATATCGTCTTTCGAAAATCCCAGTGCTTTTAAAGATTTATCAAGCGTGTCGTCGCCGTTGAGATAATAATACCCGAAAAACTTTTCAGACTGTTTATTGCCAATGCCATTGTCGATCAGAATCAGCCGGTTGCCGTCTTCTATCAGCAGACAGCGCATGGCCCAGTTGCACATATTGTTTTCGTCGGCAGGATTCAGGTTTTTCCAGATACTTTTAGGCACAACGCCAAACATGGCACCGCCGTCGAGCTTAAAAAATCCGGTATTAATGGTATACAGTTGCATCTCTGAATTTGTTTGTACAATATTAATAAATTCAATCTGAAATACACTGTCGTGTCGTTTTGATTTTGTCGCTATAAAGCAGAATACTGAATGTGCACTACAACTGGTCTCAAAAATAGGATTTTAAGTCAAAAGCAAGTATTTTGCATTCAGACAAGGCGAATTCCGAAGAGCATATCCGGAGGACATCTGTTCAAGGAATTCAACAAAGTATGAATGCAAAAGACGCAGCTTATGTTATAAAT
>CAZRKA010000149.1:0-8264 GCA_964600345.1 uncultured Chitinophaga sp.
GTACCGGCCTGATCGTTGTTTTCGCTTCCTTTTTTCTCTGTACCCGCAAATCCTGAGCCAAATTCCAATCCTTTGACGGCATTGATGCTGAATATGGCTTTTGCCAGATCTGCATTCAGTTTATCGAACAGAGGTTCGCCCAATCCCGGCGGGCAACCTTTAATTCGGGTACTTATTATTCCACCAAGGCTGTCTCCTTCTTCTGAAGCCTGTTTGATTAAAGCTTCCATTCTTGAAGCAGTTTCCATTTCAGGACATCTGACTTTATTGGTTTCTGCATTGCTCCAGTCAAGTGCGTAAATATTCTCAACTGCTTCACTTCCAATCCTGCTTACAACCGATTGTATTTTGATTCCGCAGGTTTCAGTCAGGTATTGTTTTGCCAATGCTCCGGCAGCCACCCATGCGGATGTCAGTCGCGCACTGCTGCGCCCGCCACCACGGTGATCCCTGATACCGTATTTTTCTTCATATACGTTGTCGGCATGACCCGGGCGGTATATATCTTTCAAAGCATCATAGTCTCCGGGATTCTGCGATGTATTGGGAATGAGTATACATATAGGCGCTCCGGTACTGCGTTCTTCATACAAACCTGAGATTATTTCGAAGTCGTCGGTTTCATTGCGAGGACTGGTAATGTCAGATTGACCCGGACGCCGGCGCTGGAGATCTTTTTTTATAAGTTTTCTGTCGATCAGGAAACCGGATGGGAACCCGTCTATAACGACACCTGTTGCCTTTCCATGCGATTCGCCGAATGAGGTAATGATGAGGCTATGTCCCAAGCTGTTTGCCATGGATCAGCACTTGATTGATTGAAATAAATTATTTGGCGAAGTTGACGGCTCGTTTTTCGCGGATAACAGTAATTTTGATCTGACCCGGATAAATCATTTCTTTCATGATTTTCTGCGAAATCTCAAAACTCAGATTGTCTACTTCCTTGTCGCTGGCTTTTTCACTGTCAACCATAACGCGCAGTTCACGACCTGCCTGAATGGCAAATGCCTTGTCGACACCTTTAAAACTCATGGCAAGGGCCTCAAGGTCTTTGAGTCGTTTGATATAGTTTTCAGTGTCCTCACGTCTTGCACCCGGTCTCGATCCGCTGATAGCGTCACAAGCCTGTATGATCGGCGAAAGCATACTTGTCATTTCTATCTCGTCGTGGTGAGCGCCAATAGCATTGACAACCTCTGGATGTTCACCGTATTTCTCGGCCCATTTCATACCAAGCAAAGCGTGTGGTGTTTCCGCGTCATCTTCGGGTACTTTACCGATATCGTGCAGAAGTCCGGCGCGTTTGGCAAGTTTGGCATTTAATCCTAGCTCAGTTGCCATAGTAGCACAAAGATTGGCAACCTCACGGCTGTGTTTAAGCAGGTTTTGTCCATAAGACGAACGGTAGCGCATTCTTCCGACTATCCTGATTAGTTCAGGGTGAAGTCCGGTTATGCCTAGATCAACAACAGTGCGTTGTCCTATTTCAATTATTTCCTGTTCAATGTCCTTTCTGGTTTTTTCAACGATTTCTTCAATGCGGGCCGGATGTATTCTTCCATCGGCAACCAGTTTATGCAGGGATAGTCTGGCTATTTCTCTTCTGACCGGGTCAAATCCTGACAGTACAATTGCTTCAGGGGTATCATCAACTATAATTTCAATACCTGTAGCGGCTTCCAGTGCCCGGATATTGCGTCCTTCTCTTCCGATGATACGTCCTTTGATATCGTCATTTTCGAGGTTAAATACGGTAACTGTATTTTCAATAGCCGTTTCTGCCGCGGTTCTTTGAATAGTTTGAAGAACTATGCGCTTGGCTTCTTTAGTTGCATTCAGTTTAGCTTCCTCGACTATGATTTTGCTCTGACTGATGGCATCTGTGTGAGCCTCTGCTTTCACAGCTTCAATCATCTGGGCTTTTGCTTCATCTACAGAAAGATTAGCTACTTTTTCCAGCATTTTAATCTGCTGCTGTCTGCTTTGTTCCACTTCATTTTCTTTGCGGGCCAATGCGTTTTGCTGAGTCGAAATCTGTGATTTGAGTTTCTCGAGTTCGTCTTCCTTAACTTTATAAGATCTGATCTTGTCGTCGAGAGATTGCTCTTTTTGTTTGATTCTGTTTTCGGCAACCTGAATTTCAGAATTTCTTCTCTGAACTTCTTTTTCGTGTTCTGATTTTAATGCAAGGAATCTTTCTTTTGATTCCAGCATTTTGCTCTGTTTAATAGCTTCGGCTTTTGTTTTGGCTTCTTCAAGAAAAAGATTGGCTTGTGCCTGTTGTTGTTTCTTGATGATTGGCATGCCGGCCAGATAACCGATTGCAAGCCCCGCCAAAAGCCCGATTGCGATGTACAATACTATGCTCATTTTTATTATATGGTTTAATTGAACCGCTATAATAAAAACCGGTTTTAACGCAGGGTCACGGTTTGAGAATATGCTCAATATCGCTGATTTGCTCTTCTAAGGGCGAAAAATCAATGCTTTGCTCGCGATATTGTATGTTTTCATTTGATTTATTCAGGGCATCTACTGCAAATTCCAAAGCAGCCATTGCCAGGCCGTCAATTTTGTCTTTTACAGAAAAATTACTGTTGAAAAATCCCATTTTCTCATTCAGAAGCTTTACAGCCTTTCTGACATATTCTTCCTCTTTGGCTTGTATCTTCAAAGGGTATATCCTGTCACCAATATTAACCTTGATTGAGATATCCTGTATTGCCATTTGGTTTTATTGCGTTTTGAGCCGTTTTTTATTCAGCTAATTCAAAGGCAATAATAGGTAATATTTTTCAAATGATTGACATAAAATGTAAAACAAGCAGCTCTTGTCAGGTTCCTGATTAATAGCGCCTGTATATCAGCTAAATCCGATTGTAAGTTGAATTTTTAATAGAGCTAAATCTATTTAATTTCTACCGGTCCTTCTCTGATCAATTCAGGTTCTTCGTTGCTGCAGTCAATAACTGCTGATCCCTGCATGCCTCCGCTGCCGGCATCAATTATCCATTTTACGGCATGGCCATAGAAAAGTTCTATGTCATAGACGTCACTTAAAAACTGCTCTGAATGTTCAGGGTGGTGCACCGAAGCACTCACAAGGGGTTCGCCGCACATTTCAACCAAAGACATGGCAATTAAAGAATCCGGAACTCTGATACCAATGGTTTTCCGCTTGTTGAGAAATAGTTTGGGCACTTTGTTGTTTGCTTTCAGAATAAAAGTAAATGGACCGGGAAGGTTTCGGTTCATCAGTTTATAAATGTTCTTATTGAATTGCAATGTGTAATCGCTTATGTGTTTCAGATTTGAACAAAGTATGGAGAGATTTGCCTTTTCCGGTTTTTTACCAACCAGTTTGCATATTTTTTCAATGCCATCGCGGTTGCTTAAAGTACAAACAAAGGCATAAAGTGTATCGGTAGGGCAGATGACAACTGATCCGGAACTCAGGTCATTTGCAACCTGCCGCAGAAGGCGTAAGTCCGGATTTTTTTCCCTCAGTTCAATTGAAGACATCTGCTTTCTTTTAACTTGATTTCAGTTTGCTATAGCTTGTCGCCAAATTTTGCCGAAAAGCCGATACCGAAGAAGTTTTTCAACTGCCAGTTGCGCTGGGTTAATTCCTGAACATTATTGGTGTCGACATCATAATCCCAGATAATCTGGTTGATTATAACAACCGAAATGTATTTGTTGATTTTCATGTTGATGGTATTTTGCCAGTTGACATCTATCTGTTCGAACGGAGAGGCAGAGGAAGTGTCGCTGAATGTTTTGTAATTCTGGAACAATTCAAGTCGCGATTGATAAGTGATGTTTTTTGCAACTTCTTTATTAAAGGTGATGTTCAGATACCAGCCGAGTTCCATACGCAGTTTTTGACCGTCTTTGATTTTTCTGATAATATTGCCTGCAGTATCTCTTTCGTATTCAGCGGCCTCAACGCCGTATAATCCAAGATCAGCCAGCCTTTGTTCCCTAACCAGTGTATATTTTGCGGTTATTGGCGAAAAATAAATTGACCAGTGCGGTTTTGGTTTGTAATCCAGTCCCACCGAAATATATCCGAATCCCTGCGCAAGGAAGTTGGAAACATGGTTACCTCTGCGCATAATGTCTTCAGGCGACCAGCCGGGAAACATCTGGGTATTCAAACTCAGCAAGGCTGAATAATTCAGTTTATCAGTTATTCTTCTTCCGTATTTGGTCAGAAAAACCAGTTTGTCCTCGTTTTTTACAAATGGGTTGCTCACTTTGTTGCCTGGAGATGCCGGATCGTCTATTTTAGCTTCTCCGTTTCTGATTACACCATAAGCCAGGTCAAGGTAATTTTCCCAGATTCCTTTTCCGTTATAACTTTTGTATATGGCAAACAAACTGGTGTTTGCTGTTAATGCCGTATTGTTAGTACCGCCTTGTGCCCAGTTCGAAAAACTGGTATTGGATAAACTGCTGCTGAAAAAACCGCCCCTTACCCAGCCACTGTCTTTTACTTCCTTGCGGGTGTTGCCTTCGGCGGCTTTCTTTTTAACATCTTCGTCTGATGTCTGGGCGTTGACAGCTAAAAGGGCTGTCATGAAAGTTAAGATTAAGGTTGATTTTTTCATAAGCCTGAGTTTGGTTTTTATGTTTTGGTACTTTGATTTAAGGATATTAAGGTTAAAGTTTATGCAATCAGATATCTGAATAAAACGCTTTGTTGGTTTTATCTGAGAGCTCGGGTCTTTATGTACTTACACCTGTTGGTGTAATAAGTATCAGATTTTTTCTTTTGCCTTATTCATGAGTTTAACAATCATGAAAAGCACAAAAGCAATCAGAAGGAAATTGATTCCTGCAGCAACAAGTTTGCCGTAGGTAAACGGTCCGGCTTTGAGATCTTCAATTTTGTCAAAACCACCAATCAGTGCAATAATCGGCATGATCATGTCGTTGACAAGAGAGTCTACAATTTTTTGAAATGCACCGCCAAGTATCACTGCTACTGCCAGGTCGATTACATTTCCTTTGTTGATGAATTCTTTAAATTCTGATATAAATCCCATAGTGTTGATTGTTTGATTACTGCGAATTTATGGTTAAAATATCATAAATCTAATGCAGTGTTTTAAAATATAAGCCCGAATCAAACCGGAGATTCGTAAGTTCACATGACTTAAGTTTTTGATTATTAAGTAAAAGAAATCCGGAAATAACATCATAAAATAAAAAAAGTCCGCCATCAGACGGACTTTTTAAATGCTAAATGCTATTTTATCTTAGAACTTCTTTTACAAGTTCAGCAGCTTCTTTGAGCAATATGGCAGACTTAACTTCAAGACCGCTTTCGTCAATCAGTTTTTTAGCTTCCTCAGCATTGGTACCCTGCAGGCGCACGATGATTGGCACATGGATATTGCCTATTTTGTTGTATGCATCTACAACACCCTGGGCAACGCGGTCGCAGCGAACAATACCCCCAAAAATATTGATGAGTATCGCCTTCACATTCGGGTCGCTTAAAATGATTTTGAAACCGGCTTCCACTGTTTCGGCATTGGCAGTTCCTCCGACATCCAGAAAATTGGCAGGTTCTCCGCCACTCAGTTTAATGATATCCATCGTTGCCATAGCAAGTCCTGCGCCGTTAACCATACATCCGACATTGCCATCGAGTTTTACATAGTTAAGGTTGTATTTCTTGGCTTCTACTTCAGTTGGATCTTCTTCGCTTTCATCCCTCAATGCTTCGTAATCTTTGTGACGGAAAAGTGCATTCTCGTCGAGGTCAACTTTTGCATCAACCGCAATTATCTTGTCATCGGAGGTTTTAAGAACAGGATTGATTTCGAACATTGCACTGTCAGTTTCTTCGTAAGCTTTATATAAAGCAGTTACAAATTTTTCCATTTCTTTTTGGGCAGTTCCGCTCAGTCCCAGGTTGAAAGCAATCTTTCTTGCCTGAAATCCCTGAAACCCGATTTTAGGATCTATCCATTCCCTCTGAAGTTTTTCAGGAGTGTGTTCTGCAACTTCTTCAATATCCATACCGCCTTCGGTAGTGTATATAATAACGTTCTGACCTTTTGCACGGTCGAGTAAAACACTCATGTAATATTCTTTAGGCTCGCTGGCACCCGGATAAAATACATCTTGCGCTACAAGTACTTTGTTGACTTTTTTACCTTTTTGGCCGGTTTGAATGGTTACCAGCGTTTTGCCAAGCATGTTGGAAGCAATTGTAGTGACATCATCAAGTGATTTGGCCAGGGCAACCCCTCTCTGTTCACTTCCTTCGATTTTGCCTTTTCCGCGACCACCTGCATGTATCTGTGCTTTAAGTACTACCCAGCCGCTGCCGGTCTGAGCCTGTATGTCTTTGGCTGCCTGCAATGCCGATTCGGGGCTGTCGGCAACTATGCCTTCCTGTATGGCTACACCGAAAGATTTTAAAATTTGTTTAGCTTGATATTCGTGAATATTCATTGAGTGATGATAAATTTCTAATTAGAAAAAACGTGGGCGAAATTACAAAAAAATATTGTTTTGTTTTGATTAAAATTAAATCCAATTTCGCGAAGCAATGATCAAAGCCACGCAGATAGTCAAGTTTTATGGAGATTTACAGGTGCTTAAGGGCATTGATATTGAAATTGCCGACAGCGAGATAGTATCTATTGTAGGCGATTCGGGAGCAGGAAAGACCACATTGCTGCAGATACTGGGAACCCTCGACAATGCAAGTTCAGGTAAAGTGCTTTACGACGGAATAGACCTGATGACCCTCAAACCGAATGCACTGGCAGATTTCAGAAACAGGAACATTGGATTTATATTTCAGTTTCATCAGTTGCTGCCGGAATTTAATTGTCTCGAAAACGTATGTATGCCTGCCTTCATAGCCGGAAAAGGAAAGGCTGAGGCTGAGAAGCGCGCCAAAGAATTGCTGGATTATCTGGGTCTGGCTCACCGTTATAACCACAAACCGAACGAGCTGTCCGGAGGCGAACAACAACGATGTGCTGTTGCCAGAGCATTGATGAATAATCCCAAAGTGGTCTTTGCCGACGAACCGAGCGGTAACCTTGACAGTCGTAATGCAGCAGAACTGCACAAATTGTTTCTCGATCTGAGACGAGATTTTGCATACAGTTTTGTCATTGTAACACACAATGAAGAATTTGCAAATATGGCAGACAGGAAATTGCTGATGAAAGACGGGCAGATAGTTGGGTAATTCGAACTTGCCGAAACCTGAGTACAAAACTTTCAGGTAATAGTGCCGTGAAAGAATTCAATTGCACATTCAATAAATAAGTATGTGAAAACGGGAATCATTGAAATTGCTAGAAATTTGCGTTCGCCAATTAGCAAAACCAGTGGGAGTAAAAGCGATTCTGCGCGAAACTGAGAAAGGTTCGAAGATCCAATTATCAGTGGAAAAGCCGCAAATACAATAAAAGATAGACGGAGGAACAATTCACGTATATCGTCAGATTTTAATCTGAATCTTGCAAAACCAATTAAGAATGCAATAAAGACAAGTGTTTGTATGTTTTGCCAGTTGTGGTTGATACCGCTTTTGTAAACGCTTACTATCATGGTCCATAAATCAGCAAATATATTGTGGAATCCATGACCGTATTTACCCTGAATAAGGAAAAAGGCATTCCATCTGCCGACGCTGATCCATTGGATAAGTATAAAGCTGATAAATCCCGTTGATGCGGCAATAAACATCTTAAGGGCAGCAGGGTAGTCGGGCGATTTTCTTTTGTGGAGAGCAATACTGAGACCAGCCCAGATTGCAGCACTTAAAAAACCGGTGGAATAGGCGAGGGGAGCCAGAAAAGCCAATGCATAAGCGGATTTATAACACCCCGCTTCCCAAAGACAATATGTTCCAAGTAGCAGAAGCATTAATAAACTAACAGGAAAAACGGCGTCATAATAAACTGTTGCAGGAAAGACAGCCGCAAGAACAAAGGTGAGCAAACGGGTTGTTTTATCCTTGCCGTTGAGCAGAAAGGCTAAACAGATATATACGCCGAAAAGACAGATTTTAGATATGGCAAATCCTGCGCTGTATTCGTGAATTCCGGTCAGCATCAGTAGCTTGATAAGATAAGGATACAATGGCATCCATCCGGCATTGCCACACCATTCTGTAGATGTTTTCGGATATGAGCTGAAAACCTCGTGACAAGGCATCAATTCATAACCGTTATTGGCGATATGAATATAAAGCGCACTGTCCCATCTTACAAAATCAGCAG
>CAZRKA010000150.1:0-8186 GCA_964600345.1 uncultured Chitinophaga sp.
TATCGGCCTTACCTTCTTCAAGCGCACTGTAATATGGGCCCAGGGCTTCTCTTACAGTTCCTTTACCGTTGATGGTATTTTTAATACCGAGTCCATGTGCCACTTCGTGAAACATTGTATTGGAAAAGAAAGCATTAAATGTAACGTGTTTGCGTTGTTCTGGTACTATCATGGCATTGGTAATAGGCACCATGATATGATCGAACTTGTATTGTATGGTATTCTTGAACTGACTGCGACGTGTGCCTTTTTCGAGCTGAAGTTTTTCGTCGTTAGGCAGATTAACCGCAATTGTTTTTGATCCGGAATTGCAATCACCTGCGTAATATATGATGTCGTAGGCATTAAGCTGGCTGCTGCTTCCGGCTTCTTCACTTTTGTATTTCTTATCAACCGGTAGATTATTCTGCAATTCAGGGAGGTAAGCTACATACTTCTCCAGTTTCTTGCTCCATTCCATATCTTTAACCAGCACATAAGCTTCGTAAGCGGTTTTATTTCCGAATAATTTGTCTTCGTAATTTTCAATAGGCCCGATGATGATATCAAAACGGTTGTTTTTCATATCCAGCCAAATTCTGTCGCTTTCGTCGTACTGATTAGACATAAGTGCTTTTGCCCTGGCCTGAAGATATAGCTTGAAAACTGAATCCTGAAACATATCGGCAGCAACCTGTAAAGCAATCGATGCATCCATTAAAGCCTGATGGTATGCCTGGGTATAGGGCACTACTTTTAATAGTCCGTCTTCTCTCACAATTATCGTATACGGACTTGATTTAAGTGGATCTTCAAGACTATCGTATTCTGAAATACGCATATCTGCAGGATAGAAATTTGCTCCGGCGGGCTTCGGCCCAATGCCTTTTACGAACGGGCGGTTGTTATCAAGCCTGTCCCAGGGTCCGTAGTTTATCTGCATATAATTCCTGACATTGATATCCGTAATAGTATCTGTGGTAATTCCTCCCGCATATGCCTGCGTTCTGAAAATTTCGTCCATCAGTTCGGCGGCCCTGATAAGCTGTTTCAATCCTTCTCTTTCAAGAATACTAAGTTTTCCAAGATCAGCGGTCAGTTTAACCGACTTGTAGGCTGATAATTTAATTTTAATGCTGTCTTTGACCTCTGCTGCAAATGCCTGATTAAGCGACAAGAGTATAATAGCTAAAGCTAGTTTTTTCATAACAAACTTCAAATATAAATGAAAAACCTCAATCGCCGGGAGGCATTCGAGGGAATTATGATTTTAACGGTTAAATGAAATATTTAAAATCAATTTAAACAGTTCGCAAGTTTATTGAAAGTGATTAAGCCTGTATACTTTTCCGGGTAAAGCACTGATGAGATTGTTGAATTCCAGATTGAGCAATACAAAGGCCAGCTTGCTCACACTGATGCCGGTTCTGAAATGCAACTCGTCTATAATCATTTCGCCATTTTTCAATAAATCGACAATGGCCTGTTCATCCGAACTGAGTGAATTGAGAAGGTTGGTATTGAAAACGGGTTTGGATTTTTTGACATCATAGCCCAGATCTCTTATTAAATCAGGAACACTGCTGATTATTGCCGATTTATGACTGTGAATCAGTTGATTGCAGCCCATTGAATATGTTTCATTGAAGCGGCCGGGTAAGGCATATACATCCTTGCTGTATTGATTTGCCAGCTCAGCCGTAATAAGACTTCCACCCTTAATTCCACTTTCAACAACGATTAAAGCATCGCACATGGCAGCTACTATCCTGTTGCGTTTAGGAAAATTTTCTTTACTACCCGGGGTATAAAAACAGAATTCACTTAAAAGTGCCCCGTCGACCAGCATTTCTGTAGCCATTTGTCTGTTAGCCCTAGGATAAATCGTCGAAAAACCGTGTCCAAGCACCCCTATGGTTGGCAATCCAAATTTAAGGCAGGCCCGGTGTGCGTTGGTATCGGTTCCTTCGGCAAGACCAGATACTACCGTAACTCCGTATTCTTTAAGTTCCGCAATGAGTTCGGCAACAAACAATTTTCCATAAAATGTCGCCTTTCTGGTACCAACCACTGAAATCATTCTTAGTGCATTTAAGTCGGCATTTCCTTTTGTATATAGCAAAAGCGGGCTGTCGTCGTAATCTTTCAGCCTTTTAGGATAAGCCTTATCCATATAATAAAGGGCTGTAATATTGTCTTTTGCCAGATGTGTTATTTCAAGTTCTGCACTTTTAAAATCCTTGAATTGCCATATTTTATCTGCAGTGATACTGCCTATACCGGGTATCTTTTTCAGGGCGCTCCTCTTTTCACTGAAAACAGCCGATGCACTGCCGCAAAAACTGATAAGATTTCTGGCAAGACTATCTCCGATGCCATCAACTTTGGTGAGGGCTATCCTGTATAAAAGCTCATTTTCCATCGGGAAATCAGATTGCTTTAGCTTCCGGGTAACGGGAGTGTTCAGAGAGAATAAATTGGTCAATAAAATACGGCGTTTGTCGCAAAAGCGAGTTTGCCCTGGATGAATAGAATCTGTTTGTTTTCATAATCGTTTTACCAAAGATATGAAAAACAATCAAAAAATAAAACAGCAAAAAACAAATTCTGAGTAGTACCGGATTCAATCCGATTTCACCATCAGTTTAAACTGATTGTGGTTTTTTCTTTTTGGCAAGTATAGAAAAATCGCTGTCTACAGCGCGAATAGTGTTGCGAAGCAGACCTAAACCTGTTATTTCCATTTCCACTACATCTCCGGCCTGCAGCCATTGTGGTTTAAAATTCTTGTCGTTGAGCAATCCCGTGCCGTTAAGCTCAAGGAAACAACCTGTGCCAACAGTTCCCGAACCTATAACATCACCCGGAAAAACATCGACTCCGTATGCGCAGCGTTCTATTATTTCGGCAAAAGTCCAGTCCATATCAGCCACGTTACCACGACTGACTTCTATGCCATTCACCCTGCAGCACATATCGAGATTGTGATTATTTCCGGTGTGTGAAGTCTTAGCAGGAACCAGATAAGACTCCAGCTCGTCAGAGGTTACCATATAAGGTCCAATAACAGTCGAAAAATCCTTGCCTTTGGCCGGCCCGAGATTTAGCAGCATTTCTTCCATTTGCAGGGTACGTGCGCTCATATCATTCATGATCATATAACCGGCGATATACCGGTCTGCTTCTTCGGCCTTGATATTCCTTCCTTTTTTACCAAGCACCACGGCAACTTCAAGTTCAAAGTCCAGCTTATTGAAATGATCAGGCATGCACCAGACATCTCCGGGACCCTGAACGGCATTGTGATTGGTAAAATACATTATCGGATATTCATCAAACTCGGGTATCATAGGCACACCTCTGTTTCTTCTGGCCGACTCCACATGTTGTCTGAATGCATAACCGTCGCGGCAACTGCTTGGTTCAGGTACAGGCGAGAGCAGAATTCCATCATTGTATGGGATACCGAGTTCGGTCATCCTGCCTTCGCGCAAAAGCATTTCTGTTTTGCGCATATTATCCATTCCTTTTTCACCCGCTCCGAGCAAATCTTTCATATTATCAGGCAATTTGCTGTCGCATAAGGCCGCATCGAATATCCGGTCATTAACCAGTATACCGAGACGCTGCTTTCCTGAGTTATTCTTAAAGCTAAGTAATTTCATGTTTATTTATATGTCAACAGGAATGATTTAAGTCCGCTGATGTTAGGTACACTCATATTGTCAGCACCTTTGCGGTTAGACAGGTAAATTGAAAACCAATCGGTCATGTAAATGGTGCGAAACAATTCAATCAGTCCTGCATCTTTAAGTTTTATTTCATACACGGTGTTTCCCTGTCTTTCGAGTAATTGTTTAAGGTATGCAAAACGGCCGTTATTACGGTCATTTGTCTGACTATTGATAAAGATAAAATTGCTTGGCAGCAAACCGTAATATGTTTCGAATGCATTGTGATTAGCTTCCGGCAGTATATTGATAAATGCTTCTATTTTCGCATTTTCCTGTATTTGCTGGCAGAATCTGATGCCTATTGCTTCAGTGGGATTGTCGGCTACAATTACAAATTTATGATCGAGACGGTTGTTGAAATAATCGAGCATAGCCATCGCCTTTTCCTGTTCAACCGCGGCATTGGAATAAACAGACCCGGTGTCTTTAAGGTTCGACAGTACATCAATACCGAAAAGTTCACCCAGAATAAGTAAATTATAAGTTAAAGAAAAACCGAGTGCCATTCTGGGCTGGAATCCTGTTTCTACTTCATAGATGGTGATGCCTGCAGCTGTGGCCCAGTCTTTAAGTGTTCCACCCGAAGTGATTACAAGCAGTGAACTTCCTTTTTTAACGGCTTCCTCATACATGGCAAGGGTTTCTTCTGTCAAGCCGCTGTATGAGCTAAGAATTATTAAACTTTTTGATGAAGCATATTCCGGAAGTTTATAATCGCTGTATACTTCAATCGGCAAAGAGGCTTTGTCTGCAAAGTAGGCTTTCGCAATTCTGCCACCAATACCTGAACCGCCCAAACCGCCAATGATTACATTCGAAAACCGGTCTGATTTCAGTCCGTGTGATTTGTAATTACTAATGGCATAGTCAATCTGGTGAAAAAAATCGCCCAGAGCAATTTCGTGTGTAATCGGAGTCATTTCATTCATATTTGAGATGCGAAAATAACCATTTAAAATCTTAATTGTCAAATTTATTGCCTTAACATTAAGAGAACACAAATAAGAAATTTCGTGGTTTTTTTATTAAAATACCATTGTGGTAATAATTAATAAAAGTCTTCAGGCTTATGGAACCGCTATAAATATTACCTTTGCACTAATTTGAATCAGGAAGAAATACAGGAAGATCAGGATCTTTACGAACACCATAGATTTGTTGCAGACAAAGGTCAGGCACCTATTAGGCTGGACAAATTTGTGACTGTTAGAATCGAGAATGCTACGCGGACCAAAGTACAGAAAGGTATAGAAATAGGCAGCGTCATTGTAAATGGAAAAACGGTTAAAAGTAATTATCAGATTAAACCCGGCGATGTCGTTACAGTTGTTCTTCCCAATCCTCCACGCAATCCTGAACTGATTGCCGAAGATATCCCGATTGATATAATATATGAAGATGATGCGCTTTTGCTGGTGAATAAGGCTGCAGGTATGGTAGTTCATCCGGGGTTTAACAATTACACAGGCACACTTGTAAATGCATTATTGTTCCATTTGAAACATTTACCTGAATATTCCGATGAAATGAGACCAGGACTGGTACACAGAATAGACAAGGACACAAGTGGATTGATACTGATAGCCAAAACAGAATCGGCTCTGGTACATCTTGCAAAACAATTTTACGATCACAGCATTGATCGGGTATACCATGCTGTAGTATGGGGAGATGTGAAAGAAAATCAGGGAAGAATAAGCGGAAATATAGGAAGAGACCTGAAAGACCGACGTTTGTCTGCCGTATTCACGGACGGAGAAACAGGTAAGCCTGCTGCAACCAATTATAAAGTTCTCGAGAGATTTGGTTTTTGCACCCTTGTCGAATGTAAACTTGAGACAGGGAGAACCCATCAGATAAGGGCTCACATGAAACATATCGGTCATACTTTATTTTCAGACGATACCTACGGGGGAATGAAAATTCTGGCTCACAGCAAATTACCCAAGTACGAAAGTTTTATTCAGAATTGTTTCAGTATTATGCCGCGACAGGCATTGCACGCTAAAACACTGGGATTCACTCATCCCGAAACTAAGAAGCCAATGTACTTTGACAGTGAACTGCCTAAAGACTTCAGCGATTTGCTTGCCAAATTGAGATCCTATACGGGCTGAATCCCACCTACCTGATGATAAAGAAAGGAATTATCTGGCAGTATCAGTCTCTCCAACAATTAAGTGAATACGTTTGTCGAGTTCACCCAATGTATTTTCAAGTAATCTGAAATTGAAGTTATTTTCACCCGGGCCTTCAGATTTTATTATATCCATAATTCCCAATGCGTTACAAAGCGGTGCGCGTAGTTCGTGAGAATGCAGATACGCAATTTTACGGAGCGCTTTGTGCTGAGTCTCAATTTCAGTATAATTTTCGTTAATCACCTTTAAGCTTAGATTCAGGTCCATAATATTGGCTACCTGCCTGGTGAGTGCCCTCAAACAGTCCAATTGTGCTTCATCGGGCATTCTCGGTTTATCATCAAACACACACAAAGTGCCAATGTTGTACCCATCGTCAGATTTAAGTGGTACACCGGCATAGAACCTTACACCGGGTGCAAATTTAACCAAAGGTGCTTCTTTGAACCTTTCGTCTAATAGTGCATCATTAACAACCATCAATTCATCATCTTTTATAGCATGGGTACAGAAAGAAGTTTCGCGTGGCATTTGTCTGATATCAATTCCATGATGAGTAATTATCCATTGAACATCTTTATCCATTAATGTAATAAGAGAAACCGGGGTCGCCATTATACTGGATGCAAGCAGGGCAATATCCTGCAGATTCCTGTCGCGTTCAAATTCAAAATTCAGATAGCGTTTCATGGCATTTAAACGCTCGTTTTCAGTATCTGAAATCATCATGATTTAAAATAAATATTGAAACAAAAGTAGGCGGAGATAGTTTTAAATCACTATTAAATTATTCAAAATGTCTATTACTTTCTCAATTTGAAAAAATTATCGGCAATTAAAAATTATTTTAGTACTGACAGTGAGCAGCTTATATTTTGGACGCAGAATTGAAATTGGAATTGTCGGGATCATCAACCATTAAATTATTAAATTATGATAAATTACATTTTAAAATTCGCAACAGCAGGCAATATCCGCCTCAGAGTAATCAGGGTCTTCGGGGCTTTAGTTTTTATAACTATGTCTGCATTTTTAAGCGGATGCGAGAAATTCGAAAACCTGAAAAAACACAACAGTGGATCTGCGGAACCTGCCCAATCCAATTTCTATGTGCACATGACAGATGCACCCGGCGATTTCAGTGAAGTAAACATTGACCTTGTTTCAGTTATTGTAAAAACTTCCAATCGCGGTGAGGTCAAACTGAATGTCAATCCCGGAATTTACAACCTCCTGGATTTCAGAAATGGAATTGACACTTTAATTGCAAGCGGTGGATTAGACTCATGTATTGTCAGTCAGATAAGGCTGGTGCTGGGCAGTAGAAACTCTGTAACAGTAGACAGTGTTAACTACCCATTATCGGTGCCCAGTGGCGAGCAGTCAGGATTGAAAATTCAATTGCATAAGCAATTACAAGCAGGAGTTGCCTATCATTTGTTACTTGACTTTGATGCCAATCAGTCTGTCATTAAAACCGGTAAAGATGTTTACAAACTTAAACCTGTCATCAGAGCTATCGATACTGCTGTAAGCGGATCCATCAAAGGTATTATCCTGCCGGCAGGAGTTTCAGCCACTATCAGTACTACTTTTAACGGTGTAACCTATACCGCCACTACAGACATTTTTGGAAATTTCCTTTTGCAGGGACTTGAACCCGGCACCTACGACCTGACAGTAACGCCTGTAGCACCTTATGCTGCAATAAGCATCACCGGTGTTGTAGTAACTAAAGGAAATTGCAACAACATCGGCACGCATAATTTGTAGTTTGTTTTATATTTTGTTAGAAAACGTTCCTCCCTCAGGAACGTTTTTTTTGTTTTTAAATTTTAACTGAGTCTGAGTGGATATTACTTCTGTTATATCAGTTCCGGGTAAAACAGACCGATAACTTTATTTAAAAACAAATAAATTTTATTGGGCCAGAAGGGGGATAAACTATTTCATCAGATTTTTCAGGCTCATTTTAAGCCTATTATAAAAAATGAATCATCTCATTCAAAATTCATTTATTTGTAATTAACATTTTTTCAATTAAGACGTTCAAGATTTATGGATTTATCCTATAAATTTGTATACCTATTTTGAAAACTATGAAACACCCTTCAGAAAAAAACAATTCTGAAAGTAGCAACCCGGGTACTTTGAATTCAGCTGAGTACAAACTTTCACTCTTTATGTTAAATACAGATGAAAGTTTCATACTGGTAGACAGAAATTTTAAAATTTTAAATTTCAATTTACAATTCAGCAAACTGTACAAAAAGTATTTTGGTTTAGAAGTCATTCAGGGAAATTCAATTTTAGATTACGTTTTACCGGAACG
>CAZRKA010000151.1:0-8170 GCA_964600345.1 uncultured Chitinophaga sp.
GACATCAGCGAAAGAAAACGCGCTGAACAGGAGTTACTTAGAGAAAAGAATCTCTCCGAATCCATCATCAACAGTTTACCCGGTACATTTTACATGTATGACAACAGTGGTCGTTTCGTAAAATGGAATGAAAATTTCGAGAAAGTGTCGGGTTATTCCGGCGACGAAATCAGGATGATGAATCCACTCGATTTCTTTGACAATGATGAAAAGGATATACTGGCTTCCAGGATAAAAGAAGTGTTTGATAAAGGCAGTTCAGATATTGAAGCTCACATGTTTACCAAAGACCGGCGCAAAATACCTTATTACTTCAACGGACATGCAGTTAAAATAGACGGGACTGAATATCTATTGGGAGTTGGTATTGATATATCCGAACGCAAGCAAACCGAGCAATCGTTCATAGAATCGGAAGCCAAGTACAGATACCTCTTCAACAATAATCCTGCCCTTATCATTATCTGGGATATTGAGACATTTGCCATACTTGAAGTAAACGATATGGCACTCGAACTCTACGGATACAGCAGGGATGAATTTCTGAATATGAATGTTCTTGATCTGAGGCCACAGGAAGATCGCGAGAAAATCAGAAATTTCTCAAAGTCAATGCTTACAAGTCCGGAGTATAAAGTAAGGCGAACCTGGAGACATCTCAAAAAGAATGGAGAAATTGTTTACATGGATATCACTTCACACAGAATCGATTACCATAATCGTAAGGTCATTCTTTCGCTTGCAAAAGATATTACAGAACAAACACTTGCCGAAGAGAGACTGAAAGAAACTTACGACGATATCAGAAGGCTTAATGCTCACCTTCACACCCTGCGAGAAGAAGAAAGAACTTCAATTGCCAGAGAGATTCACGACGAACTCGGTCAGCAGCTTACCGGGCTTAAAATGGATGCTTCATGGCTTAGCCGCAAACTTGAAAATTCTGAAGAACGCATCACGCTCAAACTAAAAGAAATGATCAGCCTAATGGATGAAACGATCAAAACAGTGAGGAGAATATCAAGTGATCTGAGGCCGGGCATACTCGACGATCTGGGTTTGATTGCTGCACTTGAATGGCAAGGTGCTGAATTTGAAAAGCGTTCAGGAATTAAAGTAGAATTCCTGGCAGATATCAATGAATTGAAAACAGACCGCAAAGTTAACATAGCAATTTTCAGAATATTTCAGGAATCACTCACAAATGTCATGAGACATTCCGGTGCTTCCGGTCTTGTCTGCAAACTGAGTCAGGATGGGAAGTATCTTAACATGAGTATTAGCGACAACGGTAAAGGATTTGACTCGGAAGCCACGCGGAAAAAGAAAACACTGGGCTTGACAGGTATGCGGGAGCGTGCATTGATGATAGGGGGCAGGATAAAGGTTAGCAGCGAAACAGGGAAAGGCACACTAATAGAATTTAAATTACCTTTGAACGGCGGAAATTCCGAAACATGAAAATGAATATTCTGATAGCCGACGATTTTCCAATCGTCAGAAAAGGTTTGATACAATTGCTCAGAGAGGAATATCCCTTTGCCAACATAACCGAAGCATCTAACTGCAACGAGGTTTTTGAAAAACTCAAAGGAGTTGTCTGGGATATCATTTTGCTGGATATTTCAATGCCGGGCAGGAATGGTGTCGATATCCTCAAGCAATTGCGTTCTGAGGGTATTAAGGCTCCGGTGCTTATGTTGAGCATGCATCCCGAAGAACAATATGCCATCAGGGTGCTCAAAGCAGGTGCTTCAGGCTTTTTGAACAAAGACAGTGCCACTGATGAACTCATTACTGCAATAAAAAGAATACTTTCAGGACGAAAATACATTACCAGTTCGCTGGCTGAAAAACTTGCCGAGGGCAATTTGGAGCAAAATGACAAAGCCTTACACAAAATGCTTTCAGATCGGGAAATGCAGGTGTTTCAGCTCATCGCCCATGGTCGTTCAGTGTCAGAAATTGGCGATGAGTTGTCGCTGAGCGTCAATACCATCAGTACATACCGAACCCGGATTCTGGAGAAACTGGGACTCAAAAATAATGCTGAAATTACACGCTATGCCCTCGACAATGGTCTGAGTATGTAGTACAAACCACTACAAATTTTTCATTTTTTACACTACCTTTTCTTTTTAAGAGCGGTGTTTTCTTTGCATTGTGATTACATTTACACAAGAAGAAGAAAATACTGACACAGCATTTAAAGTTTTTATTGTCGACGATTCTGTTTTAATAGTGGATCGCCTGAAAGCCATGTTGAGCGATTTCAGGTTTGTTTCTGTAGCCGGTCACTCTCATAATATAGCAGACGCTTTGCGGATGATAAAGGAAATCCGCCCTGATGTCATAATTCTGGACATACATCTCAAAGATGATGCACCACTGGGCGGTCTTGATCTGTTAGAAATATTGCACAAAGAGTATGCGGCTATGATTATCATTATGCTGTCTAATTTTTCGTCGCCAAAATACATAGAACGCTGCATGGAACTTGGGGCCGACTATTTCCTTGACAAATCCAATGACTTTGATAAAATACCGGTGATATTGAAGAAACTCTACGAATCTATTTAAACATGCCCGTATTTAGAAAAAATGAAAATAACCCGGGACGCAGGTCTTCGGTGTTAATGATATTGCTGATGGTTTCGCTGACTTTCCTTATTCTGGCAAGATTCAACCAGGTATTGATCGGGCAAACCTTTGCCGATATAATTATTTATTTTTCATCCATCCTCGCAATTTTCCTGCTTTACTTTTTGTCAGCTGAATTTTCAAAAGTAAAAACTTTGAAGGATAGAAATCTTGAACTTGAAGCCCGCCTGAATGCAACTATCAATTCGCTCGAAAGCGGCTTAATCTGCACCGATCAGGGCGGCAGGATAACCGGTATGAATGCCTCGGCAGAACACCTTACACTGTGGAAGCTGAACGAATCAATCGGCAAACCTATTTCTGAAGTATACAATGTCGTGAATGAGGAAACCGGAAAGCCTTTCAGAAGCATAGTCAATCGCATACTTGAAAACGGGGAATCTGTACAGACAGAAAACAATACCGTCCTGTTCAGAAAAAACACACAGAAACTGATAATCAGCAACAGCGGTGCCCCGGTTACCGATCAACTTGGTAATGTGATTGGTTCGGTTATTTTATTCAGGGATATCAGCAGGCGAAAACGCGAACAGGAAGAATTAATTGCGCTTAAAAATCAGCTAGGTTTTCAAAATGAATTATCCGCTGAGTTGTTTTGCCGAATAAGCAGAATATGCAAATTCGAAAATCTTAACAAAGCTTCTTCAGTATTACTTGGATATGAAGCAGAAGAGCTGATGCACAGCTTGGTAATGGACATAGTTTCCGAAAAAGACAGGACAAGTTTCATAGACAGAATCACCGATATAGCAAATGGATTGCAGATTGAGCCGTTTGTTGCAGAGATGATACACAAAGACGGAAGGCTGATTCAGATGGAATGGCAATTTAAATGGGATGAATCATCCAAATCTTTTTTTGCATGTGGTAAAATGTTTGATGAAAAGAAAAGCGGGGAGTTTCTTCCTGAACAGATAAACAGATTTGTGGCAACTGCAGTCAAAGATTCGGGTATACGTGTATGGCACTGGGATTTTAATTCTCACAAGCTTTATACCGGCAGCGAAACAGATACTTACTACGATACAAGGAGTCATGAATTCGAAAAAATATATGAAAACGCTTTTCTGAATGTTCACGACGACGACAGAATGCAGCTCAAGGATGATATACAAAATGCCATCTGGAACGGTAATAACCTGAATTCGGAATTCAGATTGAAAAGTCCTCGGGGCAATATCAGTTACTATAAATTGCTGGCAACAGTCGAGAAAAATGCGGCCGGGAAACCAATCAGAATGGCCGGTATAAGCTGGGATATCAGTTCAGATAAAATAAACAGGGATATAATGCCCGAAAGCGAATTGTTTAATACTTCTGTCATGAATTCACTGTCTTCTCGTGTGGCCGTCATAGACAGAAAAGGTAAAATTATCAAGGTTTCGGCATCGTGGAAAGCCGTTAAGAATGAAAACGGAGCACTGGCGGGACTGGCAGAAGAGGGACGGAATTATTTTGAAGAATGCGAGAAGGCACTTGAAGAAGGTGATCAAAATGCAGAAGAGATACTGGAGGGTATCAGGGCTGTGAGCGATAATAAATCCGCTCGTTTTTCGTGTGAGTATGAATGTCATTCGGGTAAAGAACAGAAGTGGTTCAGAATAGAGGTGAGCAGATTTAAAGGCGACCGGAATCTGCTGATAATTGAACAAAGCGATATAACTGCCGCCAAGCTGGCAGAACTTGAAAAGGGACGCGTAGCCAAAGACCTGATCATACGCAATGCGCATTTTGAACAGTTTTCATACATGGTTTCACATTATCTGAGAGCACCACTGGCCAATATAATGGGTTCGGCTGAGCTGCTTGACTACAATCGCAATAAACCTGAAGAACTGATAAAACTTGCTGAACACATGGGCAATTCTGCCCACAGACTCGACGATGTTATCAAAGACCTGAATGAAATTCTCAACCTTAAAATAAACTCAATCGCTGTAACAGAAGAAATCAGCATTGAAGAATTGCTGAATGAGGTTGTTAAAGCTCTTGAAAATCTTAATGCTGTAAACGATATTGAATTTCAAACTGAGATAGAAGGCAATTTCAACTCGGTGAGAATTTATCTCTACAGTATCTTATACAATTTGATTCATAACAGTGTAAAATACCGCAAGCCTGATGTGAAATCAATTGTAAATGTTAGTTGCAGAAAAACAGGAAACAATATCGAGATCATTGTAAAAGATAACGGTCTGGGCATGGATATCAAAAAATGCGGTGAAAGTATTTTCGGGATTTACAAGCGCTTCCATAATCATGTTGAAGGCAAAGGTCTTGGATTATACATGGTTAAAACACAGGTTGAATCAATGGGTGGCAGCATTGACGTAAAAAGTGAACCGGGAATTGGCACCGAATTTACAATTCAATTGCCCGATACTATGATTTGATTTTGGACAGGAAGTATTTCATTATCGACCGCGACGAATGCAGTGTTTTTATCAGCTGCATGATGCTGAAGAAAGTTTTCGGGAATCAGTTGGAAGTGGATGTATTCAACGATCATACCAGTGCATTGTTTGCCATACTTAAAAGTGCATCCGAAAATCCCGAAACATTTCATATTGTGATTTCAGGTTCTTCAGATCAAAACGGCCAAAGCCGGAATCTGATAAATAAGCTGAAAGACACTAAGGTGGTTAAAAACCGAAAATTATGGGTATACGTGATGACAGATTCAGTAAGTCTTGAAGATATCAGAAATTCTGTCGCTAATCCGCATGTCATAAGCTTTGTTGAAAAACCATTGAACCGCGTAAAAATTCAAGCAATGGAACGCTCACTTATTCAGAAGCAAACAGAATCTGACCTGCAAGAGGCATTGTACAGCGAAGAGGTTATTATTTGCCGCGACCCTGCACCATGATCAGTATGGTATAGGCCATAATTTTAAAATCGAGTGCCAGGCTGTTGTTTTCTATATAAAGTATATCGTAATACAGTCGCTCTATCATCTGATCAAGATTTTCGGCATAGCCGTATTTAACCTGTCCCCAGCTGGTTATACCCGGTCTCACTTTCTGCAGGCGTTTATAATACGGCGCCTTTTCCATGATTTTCTCAATGAAATAAGCCCTTTCAGGACGTGGGCCGACAACACTCATTTCGCCCAGCAGCACATTCCAGAACTGAGGAAATTCGTCGAGCCTGGTTTTTCTTAGAAAGCGCCCTATACCCGTAATCCTGGGATCGTCTTCGCTAGATAATTGAGGACCGTTGGATTCGGCATCCACACGCATACTTCTGAATTTTATAATATGGAAAGGCTTGCCTTTTAAGCCTATTCTTTCCTGACGATAGAAAACCGGTCCCTTACTGCTGAGTTTTATTAAAATTGCAATAAGCAACATCACCGGTGAACTCAAAACAAGTATGATAAATGAAAACAATATGTCAAATACGCGTTTGGCGTTTTTCTGCCATTCGGGCATTACTTCAAAATCCACCTCAATCAATACCGCTCCTAATATATTATTCATTTTAACCATTCGGGTAAATATGGAATACATGTCGGGAATGATTTTTATAAATACATTTTCATTCTCAACCATATTGAATACCGAATTAAGCTTGTTGTGTTCTGTTGTTTCAAGTGCGATCACCAGTTCTTCCACCTGCATTTTGCTTATCAGTTCGGGAAGATCGCGGTAGCTGCCCAGTAAGGGCAAATACTTTTGCATCGCCGTACTGTCTTCGCCGTTGACTGTTACAAATCCGAGAAACTTAAATCCGTTGGTAATTCTTGCAACCTGCAAATCTGTGAATAGTTTGATAGCCCTTTCGTTTGAGCCCACCAGTATGGTATTAAATCCGTATATGCGTTTCTGTATGCGCTGATTGGTTTGGGTAGATAAAATGAATCGGCCCAGATAGGTTATTATCAGTTGAAGTGAAAGCAGCAGGAAAAAAGTCTGGTAATAGGCTGTGTAATTTCTGACACTGTCATCCAGCAATAAGGCAAAAAAGATAATCAGTGAACCGAAAAATGAAGTATATACAGTCTGTTTCAGTTCCCTGAGACGCGAGCGCCTGAAAATATTGCGGTAGTAGCCACTGAAATAGTAGAGGGTAATCCAGAACAGGGGAATGGCAATGATACCCAGAACGAGTTTGATATCCCTGCTTAACGGTATCTGATAATCGCTGTGGGCGGTATCAATATAATGCTTTCTGAACCAGAACAACAGAAACCAAACCAGTGCCGCAGACAGGTAGTCTGATATGAGGTACTTGATGGTTTGTTTAGTTTTATTCAAATCGATTTATTGAATATATACGAGTTTTAAGTTGTCAATATATACCTTTTTATCCTGGGTATCATTGTCATCCTTGTAAAATCCAAAAAATAAACGCACCGGTGTGCCGGCAGCCAGATCACCTATCTGTGGTTTGAGGTTGACGTAAATTTTTTTCCATTGGTCTCCTGTCGGATTCACCACTAGTACAGGCGACTGATCGGTGCCGGTGGAAAGATAGGTATAAACGCCAATCTGAAAGCTGACATTGGTTTTGATGTCGAGTTCCACGTATACATCACTGCCAAGTGAAGGCAGGTCTATAAAAGTATTCAGGGTACTTCTTTCGAATACAACAAAACTATCGCTCTTTGATTCAACATAACCGCAGAATGACGATCCTGAAAAGGGCTGATCAACCCCAGGTGTGCTTACCGGTATGCAAACCAGGCTGTCATACGTGTTGTTTAATCCTGATTTGGCGAGTGAAATTGCCTGGTCTTCGAAATCTTCCATCCATCTAAAAACCGTATTGCTTCTGTAAACACATTTTGGTTTGATGCTGTCTACCTGTCCCGGTTTTAGGTCTAGAGTATCTATATAAGAGGTGTAAACTTTATAGTACTTCTGGCTGTTAGACGAGGCATTTTCCTTGACATTGGGGAAAATTTCAATCTTGCATTTACCCGCGGCTATGACAGGGAAAGTACCGGGTAATTCAAAGTTACCAATTTCGGCACCATTGATAAAAACTTTGGCACTGATGATGTCTGAGGTGGCCAGTCCTTCCGAATTATTGGGATTTGTCGTGAATTCAAATTTCGAGATGTGAATATAAGACGGAATCTGTTCTTTTTCGCGGTCGCAGGACAATAAGAGAAATGAAAAAACAAAAAGTGCAGTAAATGGTTTAAACAAATGATTCATGTTGACTATAAGTAAAATGCTGCATGACGCTTACCACATTAATCGCTTCATCAAGGGAAACCAGCGGTGATACGCGGTTGCAGATACAATCTACAAAGTTCAACAAATCTTTTTGAATTACATCAAAATAGAGTATTTTTTTTTCGAAGTGATTCATCTTTTGAGACAGGCTGGTATTGGATGTCACGCTTTCGAATGGCAGTTTGTGTTCAAGATCCAGATCAAGTCGCGTTTCCTCAATTTTAAAGTCCTTAATATCTGCCATGATGATTTTACCTCGCTGGTAAAGGGTGAGGACATTTTTATGCGATTTACTGATGGTGTTGAGGATGATTTCTGAGGTT
>CAZRKA010000152.1:0-8145 GCA_964600345.1 uncultured Chitinophaga sp.
AAAAGCTTTACTCCGAAAAGCTATTAAGGATGAGTATACTTTGTTGAATTCCTTGGGCAGATGACCTCCGGATATGCCCTGCTGAATTCGCCTCGTCTGAATGCAAAATACTTGCTTTTGACTTAAAATCCTATTTCTGAGACCAGTTGTACTTTTCGGCAAGCCCGGGATTTAATTTTCCTTTAGGTAATAAATGGCATTATTAACTTAAGAAACAAAATATGCGTTATTTGCACAATGGAATTTATTGACCAGGCCATTCAGGAATACGCCGAGAATCACAGCAGTTCTGAACCGGAAGTTTTGTATAAACTGAACCGCTATACCCATGGCAATGTATTAAGACCGAGAATGCTCAGCGGGCATTTGCAGGGCCGCTTTTTAAGCATGATAAGCAAACTTGTGCAGGCAGAATACATTCTGGACATTGGTACCTACACGGGATATTCTGCTCTGTGTCTTGCCGAAGGTTTAAAAACCAATGGTCAACTTTATACAATAGACAATAACGAAGAAACAATGACAATAGCAGGGCGTTTCATCAAAGAGGCAGGATATGAAGAACGTATCACTACAGTTACAGGTGATGCAATTGTCGAGATTTCAAAACTTAATGAAAAAGTCCCGTTCTGGGATATTGTATGGATGGACGCCGATAAGTCGGATTACATGCGTTATTACGAAATGTGCATTGATAAACTGAAACCGGGCGGATTGATAATGGCTGATAACGTATTGTGGAGTGGCAAAGTGCTCGACGAAAAGGAAAAGCTGAAAGACAAGGATACAGCCACTTTACACGCATTTAATCAAATGGTGAGAGAGGATTCAAGAGTGGAGTGCCTGCTTCTTCCGATCCGCGACGGTATCATGATGATCAGAAAAAAATAATTACAATCAGGACTTATACTGTTTCTGCGAAATCTTTATGTCTGATTTCATCGAGAATTGAATATATTTCCTCAAGGTTGTTGCTGCAGACCAGCGAAGTTCTGTATGACTTGAAATTCGGCACGCCTTTGAAATAATTGGCATAATGTCTTTTCATTTCATTGATGGCCTGTATTTCACTTTTCCATTCTACAGATTTCTTTAGATGTGTTAAACAGGCTTCAACCCTTTCTTCGAAGCTGGGGGCCTGCAGTTTTTCACCGGTTCTGATATAGTGTTTTATTTCTCTGAAAATCCAGGGATGGCCAATACTTGCCCGCCCGATCATAATGCCGTCGACACCATAACGCTCTTTGTATTCGAGTGCTTTTTCGGGTGTATCTATGTCGCCGTTGCCGAAAATCGGTATCTGTATCCTGGGATTGTTTTTTACTTTAGCAATCAGAGTCCAGTCGGCCTCACCCTTATACAACTGAGTGCGGGTTCTTCCGTGTATTGAAAGTGCCTTTACGCCAATATCCTGCATACGTTCGGCTACTTCTTCTATATTCTTGCTGCTCTCGTCCCAACCAAGCCTTGTTTTAACGGTAACGGGCAGACTGGTTGATCTTACTACAGCACTTGTCAGTCGCACCATAAGTGGTATATCCTTTAAAACTGCGGCACCTGCACCTTTGCAAACAACTTTTTTAACGGGACAGCCAAAGTTGATATCTACTAAATCGGGCTGTGTGGCGTCGACTATCCTTGTAGCCATGGCCATTGCCTCTTCATCTCCTCCAAAGATCTGAATCCCTATAGGGCGTTCGTGGTCAAAAATATCAAGCTTCTGACGCGATTTAACCGCATCGCGAATCAGTCCTTCGGAACTGATAAATTCAGTATACATCAGGTCGGCACCGTGTTTTTTACACAGATATCTGAAAGGAGGATCGCTGACATCTTCCATGGGAGCAAGCAATAAGGGAAAATTTCCCAATGATATATCGCCGATTTTTACCAAATTTGCAGACTTTAAGTAAGATACAATTTGCAAAATTACGCCGAACAAAACAGAATACAATACTTTGCCGATATTTTATGGCTTACCGGACTGGTATTGCTTTGTGCTTTGATATTCGGAGTTCTTGGAGCATTGCTGGCTTCGCTTGTGTATGGCATTGATTACAGCCGTTTTACAACTGTCCTGACTGATACCTCATCCGGAGCAAATACAGGATTTCTTAAAATGTACAATGCGTTTTCGACCCTGGGCGCCTGGGTGGTTTCAGGTTTTCTTTTTTCTAGAATCAGGTCTTTCAATCTGAATTCCATGTGGCATTTCAATGCGCCTCCGGTTCGATTTATCTGGTTTCTTTTGCCCGTGCTTTTTATCAGCGCAGCATATATTTCAGCCTACTTGCTTGATATCAATCAAAGATTTCCTATCCCCGAGGGCTTAAAATCTGCTTTTGATTCTTTCAATACCGGAGAATTGCTTAAGAGAATGCTGTTTATGCAAAACAGCACCGACCTTTTTATAAATTTGCTGACCATAGCTTTACTGCCTGCACTGTTTGAGGAGATTTTTTTCAGAGGTACTTTGCAGGGAATGCTGAATGGTCTGTTTGGCAACCACCATATCGGTATCTGGTTTGGCAGCCTGATTTTTGCACTGATACATCTTAATATCAGCCAGGTAATCCCAATGATGTTTCTGGCTCTTGTACTTGGATATCTCTTTCATTATACAGGAAGTATCTTTCCATCGATTGCATTGCATTTTATGAACAATGCGCTTGCAGTTATGGCCTATTATTATCAGAACAGTTCCGAATTCGCTAAAAAAGTGGTAGAAGATGAATTTGCTCCTGAAATCTGGCAGTTTATCGTCTTCACCATCGTTCTGGTAACCATCTTTGTTTTTATAATTCAACAGCACAAATTACAACCCAAACATGAGTAATTTCCTGCAGAGAGCGTTAACAGGTTTGTTCTTCGTAGTCTTTGTTGTTTTCATGTTACTTTTTAACAAGATTACCTTTATTGCCCTTATGCTTCTGATCTCATGCCTTGGCATGTTGGAATTCTTCAAAATTGTAAACAAAGGCAGTCTTAAAATCCTTCATTATTTATTCATTCTATTTGGCGCATTGATGGTCCTTATCCCTCTACTTGGAATGCAGTATCTTGTTTTGTTTGCACCTGTATTTGCCTTATCATCGGTGACAATCTTAATGTCGGCAGATCGCTCATGGCAAAAAATCGGTTTGCTGAATGTTTCATTATTGTACATTCCTTTACCTCTGATGATGCTGGTATACTCATACACAACATTCAGCAATGGCATACAAACAGATTATTATATACCGGGCACAAACCTCCCCAAACCGGAATATCTGGCGCTTAATTTGTTTATTCTGATCTGGAGCAGTGATACATTCGCTTATATTTCAGGTAAAGCTTTTGGTAAAACCAAATTGTTCGAAGCGGTTTCTCCCGGTAAAACCTGGGAAGGTCTTGGCGGAGCTGCTATCCTCACTTTTGTATTATCCGTTTTTCTCGCAAAATGGTTCAATATTCCTGTAATCTATAACCTTTTAATCGCCTTATTGACCATAGTTTTTGGCACACTTGGCGATCTGGTTGAAAGTATGATGAAGAGGGAATACAAAATCAAAGATTCAGGAAATATTTTACCGGGACACGGTGGTGTACTCGACAGGTTTGATGCCCTGCTTTTGTCTCTTCCTTTTACCAGCCTTGTTTACTTACTCATTTATTATACTGCCTGAGCCGGCTTAGATTCTGATTAAACTGTTGCTATTACTTTAAGTTCTATACCAATTGGCGTTGGCAGACAATTAATTTCTATGGTAGTTCTGCAAGGAGGATTTTCAGAAAAGTACTCAGCCCAGATTTTGTTATAAATCGGGAAATCGTCTTTCATGTTTGTCAGGAAAACAGTGACATCGATTATTTTATCCCAGCTGCTGCCTGCATCTTCAAGTATATAACGGATATTCCTGAAGACACTGTGACATTGTTCGGCAATATCGTAGCTTATAATGTTCCGGTTTTCATCCAGAGTTACTCCGGGTATGTTTTTACTTCCTTTTTCTCTTGGACCTACGCCGCTTAAAAAAAGCAGATTTCCAACTTTCCTGGCATGGGGGTAGAGACCTACCGGTTCGGGTGCTTTGCCTGATTCTATACTATTTTGATCCATTGGGTCTTTTGTTGTTTACAGCACTTGGTTTTACTTTTGTTTTGCTCCCATTGCCGTTTGCCTGAACCGGAGCTGCGTCTGAAGTAATTCCGCTGTTGTAAATAACGGCTCCGAACTTATCACTGTCCATCAGTGTGGCTATAAAAATTTGTTTTCCGTCTTTACTGAAAGTGACATCTCTGACATTTTTTCCAAACTGATTGAAGTCGGATAAATTTTTTCCGGTGGCTACTTCATATAATTTACTGATACCATTGTTACAACCTCCGATGATATATTTACCGTCCACAGTGTATTTGAGCGAAGTAACTTTCCATTCAAAACCGTTGAGTGTTTTTATGCTTTTGCCGCTGTTTATATCCCATATCTGTATGGTTTTGTCGCTGGAGGCCGATGCTATAGAGTTGCCGTCAGGAGAAAGTTCAATGGCGTTGATTTCATCCGTATGGCCTTTGAAAACCATTATTTCGTTGTTTGAACCTGCGGTTTCAAGTTTTTTAATTATTCCGCCTTTTAAGGCAATATAGTAGTGTTTCCTGTCGCGGCTGAGCTGGAGGTCGTTTACCGGACCGCCGGTTTTAATAACTTTAGATTTAAGCGCATCGTTTACGTTAGTCGTTCTGATGGTGCCATCCAGGCTGGCGGAGATCAGAAATTTATAGGATGGATCGAGAAATGATGCTGTAACGGGTTCCAGATGAAGATTGAAAACCTTGTGTTTTGATGGTGTATCGATGTTCCAGATTCTCGATGAATAATCTTTGCTGCCACTAACCAGATACTTGTTGTTTGCCGAAAAACACAATGAAATGACAGCGCCGAGATGTCCTTTATAACTGGTTTTAAAAACAGGGTTACCCATACTGTCGAATGAATAGAGATTAATATTTCCATCCCATCCACCGCTTGCCATCAGTTTGCCATCAGGAGAAATACTGACTGTTTCGATATTGGCACTGTGGTCGGTAAGTTTAATTTTAAAGGATTGGGCACTAAGCTCCTGACAAACCGGAATCAGGATTAAAGCCAAAATAAATCTGCACAGCATAAAATTGCTAATTAAACTGCTAAATACGGCTTTTTTTTTCAAACTATTTCCACAATCTGACCCGAATACACTAAACTCGACAAAGTGTTTTCTGTCATGGGTAAGCGGGTTAAACTACAGGTTGAATTTCTAAAAATTAATTGTTACTTCGCAGGATTAATATGTCAGTTTCCAAACTTCAGAATGACGCACTGGATTATCATAGTTCGGGCAGACCCGGAAAGATAGAAGTGGTATCCACCAAACCGACCCAGACAAAGAGAGATCTTAGTCTGGCTTACTCACCGGGTGTAGCAGAACCATGCCTGATGATTGCAAAAAATCAAAGCGATGTCTATAAATACACAGCTAAAGGAAATCTTGTTGCAGTAATTAGTAACGGTACTGCTGTTCTTGGTCTGGGAGATATTGGTCCCGAAGCCTCTAAACCGGTTATGGAAGGCAAGGGGGTATTGTTCAAGATATTTGCTGATATTGATGTTTTTGACATAGAACTCAACACCAAGGATGTAGACAGTTTCATTAATTGTGTCAAGGCAATGGAACCTACTTTCGGAGGCATTAATCTGGAAGATATCAAAGCACCTGAGTGTTTCGAAATTGAAAGACGTTTGCGTGAAGAACTCCGCATACCGATTATGCACGACGATCAGCACGGTACTGCCATCATAAGCGGGGCTGCACTCCTGAACGCACTCGAAGTTGTTGGCAAATCGATAGGCAAAATTAAAATGGTTGTTAATGGCGCCGGTGCAAGTGCAATGAGTTGCAGCAAGCTGTTTATCGCTCTCGGTGTCAGGAAGGAAAATATCACTATGCTCGATAGCAAGGGGACCCTGCATCGCGACAGGGACGACCTCGACGAATATAAAAGGTATTTCATTAACGACACAAAGGCCAGGACACTCGAGGAAGCAATGAAAGGTGCTGATGTTTTTGTCGGACTTTCGAAAGCCAACATTTTGACTCAGGATATGATCAGAAGCATGGCAAAGGATGCCATTGTGTTTGCCATGGCCAACCCCGATCCTGAAATTGCATACGACCTTGCGATTGCTTCGCGCAAAGACATCATTATGGCAACCGGAAGAAGCGATCATCCCAATCAGGTTAATAACGTACTCGGCTTTCCATTTATTTTCAGAGGAGCGCTTGATGTCAGGGCTACAACCATCAACGAAGAGATGAAACTTGCAGCTGTAAAAGCCATTGCAGGTCTGGCCAAGGAAGCTGTGCCCGAGTCGGTCATCATGGCATACAATGAGCCCGGACTTGAATTTGGCAGACATTACATTATTCCCAAACCAATAGATCCCCGACTGATTGAGACTGTAAGTCCGGCTGTTGCAAAAGCCGCCATGGACAGCGGCGTCGCAATGAAACATATTACAGACTGGGATGCCTATAAACTGGAACTCAGAAACAGACTTGGATTGGACAATAAATTCATCAGGCGCATGATGACACAGTCGCGTCAGAATCCTAAACAGGTGGTTTTTGCCGAAGCTGATAATATCAAAATACTCAAGGCTGCAATGATTGCTAAAGAGGAAGGTATTGCCATTCCAGTACTGCTCGGGAACAAGGAGAAAATAAAGGATCTGATGGAAGAAAATGGTATTGAACTGGACGATGTTCGAATCATTGATCCTCTGACAGAGGATGATAAAAGAGAAGAATACGGCAATAAATTTTTCGCCAAAAGACAGAGAAAAGGGGTTAATATCTATGAATCAATAAAATTGATGCGCGACCGCAATTACTACGGTTGCATGATGGTGAACGAAGGAGAATGCGATGCATTTATTTCGGGACTCACAAAAAACTATCCCAAATCATTGAAGCCGGCAATGCAGATTATCGGACTTGAAAAAGGAATCACGAAAATTGCAGGGATGTATATCATTATGACCAAAAAAGGGCCTTACTTTTTTTCGGACACTACCGTAAATATTGATCCAAGTGCAGAAGAGCTGGTAGAAATAGCCAAGATGACTCATGCGGAAGTACTTAAACTGGGTGTTAAACCTGTTATTGCCATGCTGAGCTACAGTAATTTCGGAAGTGCAAAAGGCGAGATACCTGAAAAGACTGCAAAAGCCGTTGATTACCTGCATAAAAATCATCCTGAAATAATAGTTGATGGTGATATCCAGGCAAATTTTGCCATGAATAACGAAATGCTGAAGGAAAATTTTCCATTCAGCCATCTGATCGATAAAGACGTCAATACATTTATTTTTCCAAACCTCGCTGCAGGAAATATAGCCTATAAATTTGCTCAGACTTTTGCCGGTGCAGAAAGCATGGGGCCGGTATTGCTGGGATTCAATAAATCAGTACATTTTCTGCAACTAGGCAGTACTGTAAGAGAAATTGTCAATATGGTTGCAGTGGCAGTGCTGGATGCACAGGCAAAGAAATAGTGCCGTTTCACAAATGTTTGTTATAAGAGAGAATAAGCGTTTATATTTTATTTATTTGTAATAATTTAAGTAAATTTGGGGCCGCAAAATAAAGCAGAAGTTTTGCCTGAAAAAGCTACATATCCTATGTCCTCAGATGAAGTAAAAGTTCAGAAACAAATTCGCATGATTGAAACTGATACAGTTGAGATCACTTTCCACGATGATTTTAAATTTGATCTGGATTCAATAAAGCGCTCATATAAGGAAACAGAAGAATTCACGCAGGGCAAGCGTCTGAAACGTTTGGTTATCTGTGGTCATAATACTGATATAAGCAAAGAAGCCAGACAATACGGTCAGGCGGAAAATGTAAGATTAAAAGAGAATGTGATAGCAGAAGCGCTGGTTGTGCGCAGTCTTACCCAGCGTATGATTACAAACTTTTATCTAAAATTTATTAAGGATGCATATCCTTGCAAGGCATTCACTAAGCTGGAGGATGCAAAATCCTGGTTGAAGGAATTCTGAAATTTATTACAACTGGTCTCAAAAATAGGATTTTAAGTCAAAAGCAAGTATTTTGCATTCAG
>CAZRKA010000153.1:0-8091 GCA_964600345.1 uncultured Chitinophaga sp.
AGTGTACCTCCCCCTCCTCGAACATGCGCTTTCCCATGATATAAGCTCCGGTACGGGCAAAAACATCTTCAATTTTTTTCCCGTCATCAGAATCTTCCTCTCCACCTTCGAGACCCAGTGATTTCCAGAATGCCTTTTCCTTGTACATCCAGTGGTGAATCTCTGTGCCGTTGTCGCCAAGCGGATTCTCAGGTCCTCTGTTTTCACCGGCAAGATACCCGTCGAGTGAAATTCCCGCATCAAAAAAAATAAGTGACATGGATTAGTATTTATTTTGCTAATTCAATATTAACAAAATTCTCTCTGAAATCATAGTGCTGCTTCATGCCAGGGAAAATTCGCATTTCAATTTTTAATAGTAATATTGTATAGCTTAATAAATCAGGAAGTCGGAAGAATTTCAATCATAAGTTTATCTTTTTAAAACATGAAACGCAGAGAATTAATCAAATACTTAGGTCTTGGCAGCTTTGTCATCGCTGCAAATCCAACACTGCTTAAGGCAGGATCGCGCAAAACCGGAACAGCGATGGTATTAAGCACCTGGTACAATCAGTCTGTAATCGCAAATGCCGCTGCCTGGAAAATCCTGCAGGCAAAAGGAACTGCCCTTGATGCTGTTGAAGCAGGTGTGCAGGTTTGTGAAAATGACATCAGTAATTGTTGCGTAGGACTTGGAGCCAATCCCGATCGCGAAGGCATTGTCACACTCGATGCCTGCATCATGAACCACAATTTCGGAATAGGAGCCGTTGCAGCACTGGAGAGAATCAAGAGTCCTGTGCACATTGCAAGACTCGTAATGGAAAAAACACCTCATGTCATGCTGGTGGGTAAAGGTGCTCAGGAATTTGCAATATCTCAGGGAGCAGTTCTCGAAAAAAATGAGCTGAGTGATCATGCAGAAAAAGCTTATAAAGATTGGTTAAACAAAAGCGAGTATAAGCCGCGCATCAATATCGAAAACGGTGAAGGCAGTATAGATCCGGAAAATACAGAAAGCAACCGCTTCAATCACGATACCATAGGCATGATAGCAATGGATGCCGAAGGCAATTTAAGCGGGGCCTGTACAACCAGCGGTATGGCTTTCAAGATGCACGGCAGGGTTGGAGATTCGCCCATCATAGGTGCCGGTCTTTATGTCGATAATGAGGTAGGTGCGGCAACGGCAACGGGGCACGGAGAAGAGGTGATCAGATCATGCGGCAGTTTTATGGTGGTTGAATACATGCGTAAAGGTTATAGTCCGGAAGAAGCCTGCAAAAAAGCAGTTCAAAGAATACAAAAAATCACGCCGCGGGAAGTTAAAAATATACAGGTGGGTTTTATCGCCATCAACAAACAGGGTAAATTCGGCGGCTATGCCATGCAGGATGGTTTTGATTTTGGTGTAAGCAACAGCGATTCACCTGCCGAAAAACATCAGGCCAAATTCCTCATACAAAAATGACAAAACTTGAAATTGCCTGCAACAGTTACCGCTCTTGCCTGAATGCCATAGAAGGCGGTGCCGACAGGATAGAATTGTTCGAGAATCTGGACGACGGCGGTTGCACGCCATCTTTCGGAATGATAGAGAAAGCGCTTTCATTACCGGTTCCGGTCTATGTCATGATTCGCCCGAGGGGCGGCAACTTTACATATGACAATGATGAAATTGAAATCATGTTAAGGGATATTGAAATGTGCATAAAACTCGGCGTCGAAGGCATCGTATTCGGATGTCTGACAAAAGAAGGACAAGTAGACTTAGAACTTAATAAACTTTTGATGCAAGCCTGGGACAATGGACCGGCAACATTTCACAGAGCCATAGACAGAAGCAGTGATATCATGAAAGCCTGTGCGGATATCTGCGATCTGGGATTTGAGCGCATACTCAGCAGTGGCGGAGCAAGCAATGCATATGAAGGGATAGACGTTTTGAAAAACATGCAAAGCACATTTGGAAACGAGATTTTAATCATGCCCGGTGCCGGGGTAACAGCGGCTAACGCCAGACAAATTGTTAGCTATACAGAATGCCGTGAGATTCATGCGACTTGTAAAAGCGTGCTAAGCGATGAAGCATCCTATCCGAATGCAATGATTAAAGACTTTGAGCAAATAAGTAATGCAACTCTGGTTAGGGCGTTGAAAAATTCTATTTCTTAAAACGCAGGCTTATAATTCTAGTTTAATATCTGCCTAAAAATGTAAATTTGTTGAAGTCAAGTGAAAACTACAAGATGCATATTATTCTTTTATTGTTTAATTTCTAGTCTCGCAGGGTATGCTCAAACATCTTTAAACTTTAATTATAAGTTATATAATCACTTTGAATATAATGATTTAAATTCTAATCATTTAAAAAATGTAAAAATGTTCAGATTCAAGTTGAAAGAAAATGGGAACTTATCAAAGGATAGTACTTTAAATTTTGAATTAACGATTGACACTCTTAGCAAAACAATGACCGGTGTTAAGTTAAATTATTATCAAAATGCAAAAGGAGATAAAAACCGATTAAAAGATATTTCACGTGATACCATTTTTTTTGATAGTAGCGGAAAAAAAATGATGCATAAAAATTCAACTGAATATTATGGATATAGAAAAAACAAACCTTTTTCCTATAAATATTCCAATAAAATAAACAGATATAGTTATTTCACAAATGACAGCATAAAAACCATTTTTACCTGGGAATATAATTTTGATACAACTTACCCATCACGTGTTTTCCCGGGCAAACTTTGGATCAAGACTGACAGTTTTAAAACTCATTATGTATACGATAGTAACGGACGAAAAATACATGTATATAAGGCTTCGGCTTATAATGTGAATATTCTATTGGAGCAAATAGAAAGAATAAATTACAATGATCTTGGAAATAAAATCAGACATCAACTTTATAAATCTTATTATTACGAAAATACCCCTGTATTCGTTTCACATTATATGTATAACGAAGATGGCAAATTGATACAAAAGGAAGATACAAATTATTTCAGAACAAAAATATTTAAATACTCATACACGGACGATTCCCTGAAATCAATCAAATTAATTAACATTTCTAAGAATGCAGATTGCTTTGGTATTTGTTCCTATGATACTTTTCTAATGGAATTTGATAGTTACGGTTCGTTAATTTCACGGTATCATATTAATTGCAATCAGGAAACATGCATGGAAAAATTTGTGAATATTTATGAGAACGGAAGATTGGTACAAATTAGTACCGGAAAGGATAAAATTAAAGAATTATACCATTGGTCATACAATTCATTTGGTCAAATTATTGAATATAAACTCATCAGTAATGGGAAAATAATTGAACACGAAGAGTATAAATATTCAAAAAATGGATTATTGATTGAATATCGTTGTCAATTTAGTTTTATGAAATTTGCATATAAATACTACTACCAATGATATAAAAAACTACAAGTTTTAATAAATACTAATCTCAAAGATCAATTCAATAAACTTAAACATAATACCAATCGACATTTTAGATTAAAATTAATTAAATGATAAAAAATCAAATAATAGATTTAAGAAGCGACACTGTTACCAAACCATCAGAAGCAATGCTGGATGCCATGTTACACGCCGAACTTGGTGATGATGTGTTTGGCGAAGATCCATCGGTCAATGCCCTGCAAACTTATGCGGCCGATTTGTTCGGTATGCAGGCAGCACTGTTTTGCAGCAGCGGCACACAAACCAATCAGATAGCCATCAATATTCACACCCGTCCGGGCGATGAGGTAATTTGTGATGCTCTTTCACATGTCTACCTGTATGAAGGCGGTGGAATCGCCTTTAACAGTGGTGCGTCGACCAGGCTGTTGCACAGTGATCGCGGCCTGTTTACAGCCGGAGATGTCATGGAAAATATCAACGAAGACAATGTGCATTTTCCGTCCAGCAAACTGGTGTGCATTGAGAATACCGTCAACAAAGGCGGGGGAGCCTGCTGGGATATGAAGGAACTCGAAAAAATCAGAAATCTGTGTACAGAACGTCAGCTTGCCTACCATCTTGACGGCGCCCGATTGTTTAATGCCATGATTGCCGGAAATCAAAACCCGGGAGATTACGGCAGCATATTCGATACTATCTCCATCTGTTTAAGCAAGGGACTCGGTGCCCCTGTCGGGTCGCTGCTGATCGGGAGTCACGAGCATATTTACAAGGCGCGCCGTGTCCGCAAGGTAATGGGTGGCGGCATGCGTCAGGCCGGTATACTGGCTTCCGCCGGCTTGTATGCGCTTAAAAACAATGTTGAACGACTGAGCGAAGACCACGCAAAGGCTAGGCAGGTAGAAAAAGTTTTGAAAGAACTGCCATGGGTTGAAAGCATTTTGCCAGTCGAAACCAATATTCTTATTTTTAAACTGAGAAGTGCCGAAAAAACCCGCAGCCTGATCAATCAACTGGATTCACATCAAATGAAGGCCGTGTCAATGGGTAAAGACAAAATACGTTTCGTATTTCACCTCGATCAATCGGCAAATGACATCGACCGTCTCTGCGAGTTTCTTAAATCTGTTAAGCTTTGATACCTTAGCTTCTTCAAAAATCGAGCTTGTAATAAAACAGCGGTAAAAAGCCCAGCTGGTTTTCAGGGCGGTAATACGGCGATTCACTGGTATAGGAATACTTGAGTATATTCTGACGGTTCAAAACATTGATGATATCGATTGCAAACTCGTGGGTCAGTTTTTTGGCATTGATTTTATACGAAAGTCTGAAATCAACACGCATATATGCGCTGCCGAAACGAAGTGTGTTCTTTAACGAATCCTGTTCGATGTATTCGCGCTCTCGCCTGCTGGCCAGCGTATCCATTGGCGAATATCTCCTTGCTCCCGCCATGGTAAATTTACCCCCGACACTTATTACACTGCGCTTACCTGCCTTCCACTCTTTGGCAAACAAGGCATTGGCGGCGTAGTTGGTATTGAAATCCGAATTGCGGGTAACATTGTCGCTGCCTTTGTATTTGGCTTCGAACAGGCTCAGTGAAGCGAGGTAATAATAGCCTTTGGTAAAGGATTTTTCGAAAGTAAACTCTATGCCGTAATTATATCCGCTGCCCGAATTCTGCAAACTGTCGGGAAAAAATCTGCTGAAGCCGGTACCGGTATTTGCCAGACTGAATGAAGATGGTTTTTTCTCGACCGGTATGCCGAACAAGGTCTGATAATACACTTCGGTCTTGAATCGTTTATCGTTGCCGATACTGAGTTCATAACCTAAAATCAGATGCCTGCTTTCTGTTAAACCCATACCCATGTTATGCGGTCTCTGATTGCCGGGCAGAATAAAGAAATAAGTATAGGCAGGCTGAGCTTGTGTATGTATGCCATACCCTAAGTTAAGAACCTGCCTGGCGTTCAGTTTAAATCTCATTCCAAGCCGGGGTTGTATCAGATACATGCTGGTGCTGCTAAGTCCTACGGTTTTGTCGTTGACATTGAAAATATGTCCGGTCAATCCGCCCGAAAACAATACATTTTTTGTGAGCTGCCATTTGATCTGTGCATAAGGCAGAATCTGATATCCCAGTGCATCAGAGTTCCAGCGTGTCGACCATTTCCAGTATTGAGACACATTCAGGAAATCAAAATTGCGTGCCGAATCCCTGAACTTATAATCGTAGGCAGTAAAATTAAGACCCAGACGAATGTTAGCGTTATTTTTCAGTTTGCGGTTGTAAAAAATATGTGCTCCCGTAGTATTGATTCGGAAATAGTAATCCAGTCCCTTGATCAGCGAATCGAGTTTCCATACATATACTTTTTCGCCGTCTTTTACCGACGAATCGATGGCATGCCTGAAGACAAAATCGTGAACGGCTGACACTTTCTGGTGACTCTTGGCCACAACAATTTTAATATAACTTTTCTTGTCGAGATTCCAGGTAAATGCAGAACCAATAACAGCCATAGCAGATCCGAAATGCTGATCGCGGTCGTCGTCGCCGTACAATTCACTGCTGCTTTCTTTCTGGTCGCTGATCATGATATTGATTTTGCTGTTGCCGCCAATACCGAAAAAGGATAGATTGCCTTTTTTACCAAGTGGAAAATTGAATTTAAACGAAGCATCCTGATAGCGCGGAACGGCATCGGTGCCAATTTTAAAATTAAACGCTTCAAACATCGCCAGGGTCGAATACCTGTATGTGAGCAGGAATGATGCCTTGCTCTTTTTGGAAAAAGGGCCTTCTGCCATTAGGTCCCAGCCCAGAAATCCAAACTGAGTGCTGAATTCGGTTTTGCGGTTATTGCCGTTGCGCAAACGCAGGTCGAATACCCCGGCTGTCGAATTGCCGTATTCGGCCGGAAAAGCACCGGTAAAAAAATCGCTGTTGGCCAGTATCTTGTTGTTGATGATGGAAACAGGTCCACCGGTTGTTCCGGGTATCGAAAAGTGATTGGGGTTGGGAATGTCTATGCCTTCCAAACGCCACAAAACGCCCTGAGGGCTGTTGCCACGCACTACAATGTCGTTACGCGAATCGTCGGCACCCTGAACACCTGCAAAATTGCTGGCCATACGGGCGGGGTCTCCCCTGCTGCCGGCAAAACGGTCTGTTTCATCCACTGTAAACAAACGGGCACTTACCAGTGCACTCTGGTTAATAGGAGAACGCTTCTTGACCGATGACACCGAACTTCCTTTCAGCATCAGGTAATCTTCCTGCATTTCGATGTTGAGTATGACTTCCTTTGCCGAACTCACAATGATATTCTGTAAACTGACATCGAGATAATTCTGCAGTTTCACAGACAGATTCTGCCTGCCTACACCAATGTCTCTGAGTACAAATTCCCCCAAAGAATCAGTGTAAGCACTTTTACCGCTGTCTGATCCGGAGACAATGCTTACCAGTGCCCCCCTCAGTGGCTGACGCGTTTCTTTTTCTGTTACCTGCCCCCGGATAACCTGGGTTTGGGCAGACAGGAAACAAGTCAAAAACAAAAAGCTGCTCAATAGTATGATTTTCTGCATAGGCTGATACAAATATGATTAAATCTGATATATCATACAATTTTTAATTTTAACCATTGCGGAATTATGAATGTATGTTTTGACCTCTCATTTGATTTCATCGTTATATGCAACTGTTAATCGAAACCCGCTAATTTCGCATTAAATCTATCGTTAAGCCAGATATGAAAACTTCAGTTTATATAATCGCCATCATTGCCTTTTATGCCTGTCAGCCTGCTGTTACTTTCAGCGAAGCCCAGCCTCCGGGTTCAGACAACCTTGCAGAATTTCCCGAAAAACTGAGAGGCAGCTGGTTTTGCCCCGAAGACAGCAGCTTTATTCTCATTGGTAATAACACATTTGTCAGAAAATTCCCTTTGAGCGAAATAACTGTCTCCGAAAAAGGAGACAGCGTCTTAAAAACCGTTGTTTTTATCGACACCATGTTTCAGATGCGGGACAACGAAGTACTCAGAAAATTCAGGCAGCGTTATTTTATGAACACCTTCAGAGGAGGTATGGGCTGGGAGGTTGTTCAGATTAGAACAGACAAAAAACGCCTGCAGATAAGCACCATAGAGTCGAAAGAAGATATTGAAACCATTAAAACCATCAGTGAGCATTATGATTCACTGCCACCACACAAATTCAGAACAACAAGAAAACAATTCAGAAAGATTTTCAAGGATGATGGTATAGGCGAGAAACAGTGGTATATAAGGTTGGAAGATTAAGAATTTTTAATTCTTTTCGTTCTTTGACTTCAGCTGAGTATTTATAAATCTTAAACCATCCCAGTATTTCTTGCAATACGAATAAGTATATTGCTTACCGTTTTCCAATTCTAAAGTCATCATTACACCGGTTCCGTTTCCGGGATAGCCCCCGCAAGATTTATCGGGCAAGGAATCCCGTATGTTTTCGAAACGGCGCATGATATCGAGAAATCCCTGCTTGCTTATTTTATAATTGAAAATTTTGTTCGACTCAGTGAATTGCGACACAACAAGGGAATCTTCACCCCTGCATTTAATATAGAACCTTGCTACATCTTTAAGGCTTAAACAGTCATCCAATTCTTTAAATTTCATTTTG
>CAZRKA010000154.1:0-8037 GCA_964600345.1 uncultured Chitinophaga sp.
TCACTCCAACAGGTGGTGCTACCACAGGTATAGAGTACACCTGGATTACAGGCGATGGTAACTCAATTAACTCAATCGGTACAGGAACTACATACACCTATAGCGGTCCGGGTAAATACTGTGTAACCATGATAGCTTCTAACTCTGCAGGATGCGAGTGCTCAACTACAAAATGCGTGACCATGTCTGTTGGTATCCCTGATGCCGAAAGCATGAGCAATGCTGTGAGCGTTTACCCTAATCCTAACAGTGGTATATTCAATGTACTGCTTGCCGCAGAGATCAGTGGTTCAATGACTGTAAATGTTTACAATACCCTTGGCGAACTGGTTAAAACCATCACTGTTGACAGCAATACTGCCAACCTTGATATGACTGAGTTTGCTTCAGGTGTTTACGTTGTGAAAGTAATGGCCGAAAATCAGGTCACCACTAAAAAGATCACAATTACTAAATAATTAAAATAGCTCCTTAAAAACCCCGTCTGAAAAGACGGGGTTTTTTTATGAATAAGATTTTTGAATCATTCCTGATATACCTAAACTAGAAAGCTTTTCGTTATCACTCAAAGCTCACAGTATGGAATACCTAATCCTAAGCAATGTTTTCTTCCGAAAACCTACTAAGGATGAGTATATACTATTCAGGCAAACGATTTTGTTCTGTTTAGTTCAGATTTTTAGTTAAAAATATTGATATCGTGAGCCGGAAACTAAAGACCAAATACATGTCGTGCTGTATTTGTAGTTGTATCAGCAATAGTTTGCGTGCTGACACCATACACTTCACTGAGTTTCTCGGCAATAATCGGGATATATGAACTTTCATTCCGCTTACCGCGAAAAGGCACTGGTGGCAGATAAGGAGAATCCGTTTCGAGTACTATATTCTCAAGATCTATTTGCTTTAATACCTCAGGTAAATTTGTGTTTTTATATGTTAAAACACCTCCGATACCAAGTTTGAATCCCAGTTTCAGCATTTCGCGGGCTTCTTCTATTGAACCTGTGAAACAGTGAAATACACCATTTGGCAGTTTTTTCATTGTTTTTAGGCAAGCTATTGTCTCGTAAGCAGCACTTCTGGTATGCACTGATACAGCTAATCCCAGTTCCACTGCCCATTCACACTGCTTAATAAACACCTGCTTTTGTTCTTCTGCAAATGTTTTATCCCAATACAGGTCGATTCCGATCTCACCTACTCCTTTATAACATGCCGGCGCTTCGAATAACTCACGTCTGATAATTTCGAGGTCTTCCACAAAGTTTATCCCAACCGAACCAGGGTGTAGCCCCATCATTGGAAGACAATGCTGTTCCGAAATTTCAACGCTTTTCTTTAAAGCCTGTATTGTAGAAGTATCTATATTAGGTAACAATAGTGTGTTAACTCTACTTTGTACCGCTCTGTTGATTACCGCTTCAAAGTCGGCATCAAACTCTTCGGTGAAAAGATGTGTATGTGTATCTATGAATTCCATCGGATTACCAGTTCAGTTTCTCTTTATTCAGGAAAGAACTGATGCCTTTTTTACAATCTTCGCTGCTTCGTGTTGCAGCATTTGCTTCCGCAGCCAGCTGTAGCTGTCTGTCAAGTGGCAATCCCTTTATATCGAGTAAGAGCTTTTTGGTAGATGCAACAGACTGAGCAGAAACAGTTGAACACAGCCTTGAAGCAAATGAGCTGACTTCAGCGTCAATAGTTTCGGCACTGAATATGCCATTAATAAGGCCCAATTTAAGTGCTGCTGCTGCATCAAATACGTCTGCACTCAGGAGCATTTGCCTTGCTGCATTTTCTCCTATTTTCGGCCCCAGAAAAACTGACACTATCGCCGGAATGAAACCAATTCTGAGTTCGGTATAAGCAAACTTTGCTGCATCAGTTGCAAAACTGAAATCACATAATCCTGCCAAGCCGCATCCACCTGCAAAAGCCGGACCTTCAACCTGAGAAATGCTTATCTTGGGAAAGGTATACAACTCCCTGAACATCTCCATCAAAGCCATTGAATCTGCCAGATTTTCCTCATACGAATTTGATTGAAGTTTCTGCAGATAGGATAAATCAGCACCGGCGCAAAATGCCTCTCCCTTCGCCTTTATGACAAGAACCTTGCAATTGTCGTCAGTTCTCAGAGCTTTAAGATGTCCGAGTATAGCTGCGGCCATTTCATCATTCAATGCATTGCGCTTTTCAGGTCTGTTGAGCGTCAGGTACGCAATTCTGTTATCGATGCTCAGCTCTATCATACCACAAAGATGCTTATAATTCTGAAACAAAAAAAGACGCATCTGCCGTAGCAGATGCGTCTTCTATAATTTCTGATTTTATCAGTCGTCGTTTGGCTTGGCGCCTTTCTTCTCTTTTGGCTTCATAAAGAGGAAGGCATTTTTAACAATAGCACTTATTTTTTTAAGTACAGTGTTCAAACCGCCCATAACCGGTTCTTCAATTTTACTGTTCACGGTTACTTTGACATTCTCAAGGGTTACGTCACCAATCTGAAGGGTTTTGATGATAAGAACATTACTTGGCAATTTCTTGCCATTTTTTAACTTGATGCTTTCACCATCCGGATCGAAATCATCTTTTGAAATTGCACCGCTTTCCAGCATTTGAATTACCATATCTTCTGTTATTTCAATCTTACGGCTCTTTGGATCGTAGACCCAATTGACATTTTCTTTATCATTAACCATAGTAGGAATGTAAAGGTTGCCATTCTCCTTAATTAGTGCAACTCGTTTGTAATCTTCAAGATTAACCGTATCGGCTGCGGCCGGGGCTGTTGTTGTACCGCTTGTACCGGCGCCTGTTCCGGTTCCGGTTCCTTTAGTGGCATTGCTCTCAACCGGACCGTCTTTAAGTGCCTGAGTATTTACGTTTTTGAAGGTGATCTCACTTTCATCAGGATTGAGGGTACCATTCAGAGCACTTAATGCGTCTACTCCAAATGTGAAAGGCGTATTTCCGGCTACAATTTTAACTGTGATGTCAGTAAAAGTATTTGCCCTGTCTTTAGGACCAAATCTCAGAGTTGATATTTTAACAGTTGCATTTGGTTTAAGCCTGCCGGCATTGATATCTGCTATAGTAATTCCAACAAGATGTTCAGGTTTGATGACACCTTTTGCAATCAGACTTTTGAGTTCCACCAGGCCGATGCTGATGTCTTTTCCGGGCACCACAAGTGAAGGACCGCTGCTTTCTATGCCATTGGCTGCAGTAGCTACCATATAGTTGGCGTCTTTCTTGGTAAGTTTTACTATAATCGGTTTGACATCGACATTGTTTTTATCCGGTCCGTCGGCAACTTTAACTTTTGGATCAAAGTTAACATCCAGCGTTTTAATGGTAGTTCTTCTGTTTTCCTGGTGCTGAGTTTCTGCACAAGGCACAATTACCTTTCCTTCGCATTTGCAATCATTGACAAGCTGAGACTCACCGTATCCTTTAGCCAGGAGTCGTCTGGCATCAACACCTTTTCTCACGAGGTAGGCAACAGCACTGTCAGCCCTTCTCTGAGAGAGGTCAATGTTATAATCGTATGATGAACGGCAGTCCGTGTGCGAACCTAACTCCATGCGAAGTTTAGGATACTTGAGCATCAGTGGCAGTATTTTCTCATCCAGAATAGCAGCGGCATCCGGTCTGATATTGGCTTTATCAAGGTCGTAATAGATAGGAACCGTCATGATAATAATCTGTGATTTCAGACAGAAATCCTGCTTCAGGGTAGTAGAAATCTTAATGCCTTTGGTTGTTCTTTGAACAGGCATAGCGTCAAAATAATACAATTCCCTGTTATCGCAATTGATTTCGTAATTGGTTTTTTCTTTCAGTCTGATCTTACCATAATAACCTTTGTCGTTAGTTTTTACAATAATTTTACTTGAATCTTTGTCGTTGGTAATGGTTATAATCGAATTTACCAGAGGCTTTGAAAGATTGTGATCCTTGTCGTTTGGCTCAGGCATACACTCATAGACATAACCTTCTATCTCTATGATAAGTGGGGAGATATTGAATTCCCAGATATCAAAATTGCCTTTTCCGCCATTTCTGTTAGATGTGAAGAATCCATGGTCCGGGTTAGTGTTGTCGAAAGTCATTCCGAAATCATCTCCTCCGCTGTTCAATGGTGCTCTGAGGTTTTCAGGAATGGTCCATTCTGTTCCGCTTCCTTCAACCATAAACACGTCGAGGCCTCCCATACCCAAATGACCATTGGATGAGAAATACAACATCCCGTTATGTATGTTTATATATGGGAACATCTCATCTTTATCTGTATTGATAGTTGGCCCGAGGTTGAAAGGCTCTCCCCATGATTTGGCTCTTTGATTGTAGGTAACGCACCAGATGTCATATCCACCTTCACCACCGTCTCGGTTACTGGAGAAATACATCGTTTTACCATCTTCACTTAGGGCAGGATGTCCGTAGTCAAATGTATCGTCGACACAAAAACCGAGCATTTGTTCTTCTATCCATTCGGTTCCGCTCATTTTGGCCTGAAACAACTTACATGAAGTAGACTTACCGTCGGCACCATTACACTGGGTATAATAAATTGTGCTGTATTTCCTGTCGAAAACACATGAACCATCGTTGAACTTTGTATTGACAGTTCCGAGAGCAATTACAGGTTTTTCCCAGGTTTTTGCTGCATTGCGTTTACTGCCTTTTTTGGCTTTTATGAACCAAAGGTCGGAAAAACCATTCCCGGTTTGTCCGTAAATTCTCTTTTTAGCAACACCACCCTCGCGGTCGGTACTGAAGTACAAAACATCGTCTTTTTTACTGGCAATCATTGGGCTGTATTCCATTGCCTTGGTATTGACAACTTTCAGATTCGTAACTTTGAAGCGGCTGTTAGGTGCCTCTTTTTCCCAGTTTTCTGCACTATCCAATGCCGCAACTTTCTGAATAACCCTTTCGTCGTTTGGTACTTCTTCGAGGTAACGCTTGAAATAATCACGGGCTTCGCGTCTTGCGTCTGCATTTTTGTCTCCCGAAACTTTCATACTGAGAACCCCCAGTTGATAAAGCGCTTCGGTATTTTTCGGATCTTTTTTGAGTACTTTTTCGTAAGCCTTGATTGCTTTTTCATACTCATTCGCCATGCGGTAGCAATAGGCAGCCTCTTCTCTTGCACGGGCCTGTTCTTCCTTGGCATTCGGCCCTTTTACTTTCGGACCGAGTATGGTATATAAATCACCTGCAATTTTGTAATGCATTCTGCTCTTGGCTTCGTCAGCCTTTGATAGGCTTGAACCGGCACAGCCTGTGAACAATACGGTTAAGGCTAGTAAACCTGTACAGAAAAAAAAGGTAAATTTATTCATGTGTTTATTGATACTTTCTGCTTTGTAAACGTACAAACCTAAATGAAAAATAATGATTTTACAAAAAAAAATATTTGATCAAACAAGCGCTAAGTGTATATGTAACGCTTTACTTTACAAAATATTGCAAAGTCTACTGTCTTTTTTTGAACGAATCGACTGCTTTTTTTACACTGCCTGATTCCAGCAAAATAGCTTTTGAATCTTCGTAGTTCAAACCCGTCAGTTCGGCGACCATACGGGCCCCCCGGTCTATAAGTTTATTATTCGACAACTGCATATTCACCATTTTGCTACCTTCAACTTTTCCGAGTTTAACCATTGCAGTCGTTGTGATCATATTAAGCACCATTTTCTGAGCGGTTCCCGCTTTCATCCTTGTGCTGCCCGTTATTATTTCGGGGCCTACCGCTATTTCAACCGGAAAATCTGAGCTCTTAGCTATCTCAGAACCCTTGCTGCAGCATACACATCCTGTACTGATACCAAGACTTTGACAGGCTTTCAGTCCACCTGCTACATAAGGAGTCCGCCCCGATGCTGAGAGACCGATGACGATATCTCCTGCATTGATATTATGTGCTTTAAGGTCAATTATCGCCTGTTCGGTATCATCTTCAGCAAATTCAACCGCTTTCCTGATAGCCGAATCGCCACCGGCAATTATACCCACTACAAGGCCATGCTCCACACCGTAGGTTGGCGGACATTCGCTGGCATCGAGTATTCCCAGACGACCGCTGGTTCCTGCCCCTATATAAAACAAACGCCCTCCGGCCCTGAGCTTTCCGCTTACACAGTGTATGAGTGCCGATACAGCTGGCAGCTCTTTTTTCACGGCAGACGCAACAACCGAGTCTTCAGAGTTTATTGCCTCGGTTATTTCTTCTATACTCAGGTCTGAGAGACCCGGAAAATTTGAATTTTCTTCGGTGCCGGGTAGTTGCTTCATTCCCCGCAAAATTAGTGTTTTATTCTATAATAAGCGGCCGCCCGGTATTAAGTAAAAATCAGTTTTTGATTGCCACTCTCTTTACAAATAACAGTCGTTTTTTGTAATAATCTTCCCCGGTATGTGATACAATTACCCCTGCCTGCACCGATGCATGAATAAAACTAATTGTGTCATTTACAGCAGAAGTAACGATACCTACGTGTCCAATTGTTTCATTATTATAACTGCGGCCATTGAAGAAAACCAGGTCACCGGCTGCTGCATTCTTAAAACTAATGAATTTACCTTTTAGGGCTATACTACCCGACGAATTTGGTAAATCAACAGCGAATTTTGAAAAGACAAATTTGACAAAACCACTGCAATCAAAACATTTAGGCACATTACTGCCATAACAGTATGGTTTTTTAAGATATATGCGTGCAAACTGAATCAGGGAGTCGCAAACAGCAGGGTCATTCTTAATACTGCTGTTAACAGAAAAAGAAGAACCGTTTACCTTTTTTTTCATTTGCATACCCGTCAAAAAGAGCAGCAGAAAAATCAGGAAAACGGTTCCGGTTTGAAACTTCAAGTTGGAATCAGTATCTGTAAGTGTCTTTTTTGAACGGTCCGTTTATCTCAACGCCGATATAATCTGCCTGTTCTTTATCCAGTTTTTCGAGCTTAGCGCCAATATGAGAAAGGTGAAGAGCTGCCACTTTTTCGTCGAGATGTTTTGGAAGCACATATACTTTCTTTTCGTAATTCTGGCTGTTATTCCAGAGCTCGATTTGCGCAAGTGTCTGATTGGAGAATGAGTTACTCATAACAAAAGAAGGGTGACCCATGGCACATCCCAGATTTACAAGTCTGCCTTCGGCCAGCACTATCACTTCCTTGCCTTCGATGTTATATACATCAACCTGAGGTTTGATGGTGTATTTGCTGTTTCCGTAATTGGTATTCAGCCAGTTCATATCAATTTCATTATCGAAATGGCCAATATTGCAAACGATAGCCTTGTCTCTCATAGCCTTGAAATGCCTGTCTTTGATGATATTGACATTGCCAGTAGCAGTAACAAATATACCGGCTCTCAAACAAGCCTCATCCATCGGAAAAAATTCAAAACCATCCATAGCAGCCTGAAGCGCACAGATAGGATCTATTTCGGTAACCAATACGCGGCAGCCTGCGCCTCTCAGTGATTCTGCCGAACCTTTTCCTACATCACCGTAACCTGCCACAACGGCCACTTTACCGGCCATCATGATATCGGTTGCCCTTCTGATAGCATCTACCAGACTTTCCTTACAACCGTATTTATTATCAAATTTAGATTTAGTTACGCTGTCGTTTACGTTGATAGCAGGCATCATCAAAGTGCCTTTTTTCATTCTTTCGTATAGTCTGTGAACTCCGGTAGTGGTTTCTTCACTAAGGCCCTTGATGCCAGCAGCCAGTTCCGGATAAACATCAAACACCATGTTTGTAAGATCGCCGCCGTCGTCAAGTATCATATTGAGCGGTTTTTTCTCTTCTCCGAAAAATAATGTCTGTTCAATACACCAGTCAAATTCTTCTGCAGTCATGCCTTTCCAGGCGTAAACTGAAATACCGGCAGCGGCTATGGCTGCAGCAGCGTGATCCTGAGTTGAAAAGATATTGCAGGAAGACCAGGTTACTTCAGCACCAAGTTCTTTAAGTGTTTCAATAAGCACGGCAGTCTGAATGGTCATGTGCAAA
>CAZRKA010000155.1:0-7819 GCA_964600345.1 uncultured Chitinophaga sp.
TATCAGTTATAATGATAGACGCAGTAAAGATTTATATGTGACAAGATAATTTCACAATAAAAGAATTCACGCCTGATATTGAAACGCTTCATTTTACATTCTTAGCTCTGTATTCAATAATTTCATCTCTCTGCCATATCTTTGCCTCCCATGTTTACCGGTATAATAGAATGCACAGGTGAAATTATTTCCGCAGAACGCGAAATGGATAATGTGCATTACAGGATTGCCTCGCCTGTCAGTCATGAACTCAAGATAGACCAAAGCCTTTCTCATAACGGGGTTTGTCTGACCGTTACATCTGTCGAAGGCAATACCCATACTGTTACTGCCATAAAAGAAACCATAGATAAGACCAATCTTAGCAATTGGAAGGCCGGCGTCAAAGTAAATCTGGAAAGGTGCCTGAAAGCCGATGGCCGATTCGACGGACATATAGTCCAGGGGCATGTGGACGGAGTTGCAGAATGTATAGGCAGGTTAGACGAAAACGGCAGCTGGAGGTTCACGTTTCGCCATGGAAACGAAGGTATAACTGTTGAAAAAGGGTCTGTTTGTGTCAACGGCACCAGCCTGACGGTAGTTGACAGCAAAGCAAACGAATTCAGTGTAGCTATCATTCCATACACAATGGAACACACTGTTTTCGGCGATATGCAGATTGGCGACTTTGTCAACCTGGAATTCGATATAGTCGGAAAATACATTGCTGCACTTTTGAAACAGAGATAATTCATATCCTGACGTCCGGGAAAATATTTACCAGTATTTCAAATAGTCTTTATTCAGAAAATCTTTCATTTCCTCATAGCTTATTGTCAATGAATATTCGTTGTTGATATATATCATCAGGCTATCTATGCCGAAAATAAAACTGTTGAAATAAGTGTTTAATAAATCGTCTTTTTTCAGGCACGGCGCTTCAGGGTCGTCAAGCATGATAACTTTTTTGAGCAATAATTTTTCGAACGCTTCGGTTTTGAGGGTATCAATCATGCTAATCAAATTAAATTCGAAGGCGCCCTTTTCAGAGAAACAATAATTGATAAATTCAGTTTCGGCTGAATAATTTAAATGACTCTTGCTGAAAGTGCAAAGTTTGCCCTTGTAGCCTTCTATGTTATACTCCGACCCGCCTCCGACAAACTCATAGTAATTGGCAATGGTAGATTCGGCAAAAATTTTCCATAAAAAATTGTCGACGTGCAGCCAATCCGAATAATGCGGATTCTGGGGGTAGCTATTATCAGTATTCGGTGTGAAAAAATGTATGCTGCCTGTACTTAGCTGATTGCTGAAATTATCAATTTGCAGCGAAGAGATACACTGATAAAAGTTGTAGGCTTGAGCAGGCAGGTTTTTTCTCCATGTTTCGATTTGTTCTTCGCTGAATATATTTTCGGAATAACTGTTAAGCTTCATGCCATAGATATACTCAAACACATTACTGTCAATATCAGAGAGGCTGATATTTCTGTCTGCAAACATACACTTGCTCGAATCAATTGTGATAAAATCCTTGTTTAAATAATAGGTGCTGCCATTCTTAAAAGCCAGGTAAGCATTATCACTTTGTCTGATATAATCGAAACTGATTGTTTTCAGGTATCTGAAATCCTGTTCAAAAACATCCATGCTGCTGTCGGCTTTCACGAAAATGAGTTTATTTTCGGTGTAAAGGTCAAGATAGCGTGTATACATGCATTTTCTGTAGAAATTGAGACTGGAGTCGAGTATGCCTAATAATCCGTCATTGTTCTTTACGATTGTGTATGTGGTATTAAGCTGGCTTGGATAATAAAAACTGTCCTCATGCATACGGCCGGTTTTTATGTCATACAATCGCCAGTTGCCGGTCGGAATGTAAGTGTACGGATAAGTGGTATTATCTGAATTACTTAGCCAGATATACCTGTTTTGATATACATCCGAAATATAGAGGTATTCGGGTTTGATAAGGGGAACAAACCTGCAATTCATCAAGCCTGCTTTACGACTTTTGTTTTTATAAAAATACCTGCCATCCTGATACTCGATCGAATGAATAGAGTCTGTACTGAACATTAATTGTCCCCTGTAATTCATAAAACCGATTACATTGCCGCCATTACTCACACTGTATAAATTAGGGTTGAGGTATTTAATTTGCCCGACAGGACTATTGATTTCATTACCCATCCAGTCAAGTACTTTAAGAAGTGAATGCCGGCTCCATTCGAATATCTGCGTGAAGGATTCTCTCGGAAAGGTTTCTTTTTTGCTTAACAGCTTATTGCCACTGCCATAGCAGTCCAGCCGGTCGCCGATTATCCCATAGCAATTGTGATGATCATCGAGGCCGATTATTTCATATTGCGCCAGAATGATAATTTCACCGGTCATATTAAGCAAACCGATTTTTTTATTTAAACCGAAACGGATGCGGCGAACGGAGAATGAATTGCCTGCATCGTGATAATAAATTTCGCTGTGATTCCAGCCCGCAAAACCCAGAGTCTTAAAATAGATGGTATCGGCAATGACCGTATTTAGCGTTTTTAAATTATAATCATAGAACACATGGTATTTGCCGTTTTTACAAATGATGGATTTTGTATAAACCAGGATTTCGTCGTAGAGGATTTCGGTTTTTGAATGAAATCCCTTGCTGGCCAATCCCATTTTGCCACTCGATTTATCTTTTATCTTGTAGAAATGACTATTGAAATATTCCAGTTCGATGTTACTGCCCTCGAACACTTTAAGGAATTGATTAAGTTTATAAATCAAGATTTTTGGACCTTTGAATACAACAGTATTGGAGTCTCTGTTAATTTCGATGTTGCGAAACCTTTCGTTGAATACACTCTTTCCAAGGCTGTCTAAAAGAAAATAACCCAGGGAGTCGGATACAATGAAATAATTCCCGGGAGTCTTATAAACAGATTGGAAGACAGGAGGTATAATGATTCCATTCAAATCGGCATAACCGCGTTTATTGCCATTTTCAATCTCCCATCCATAGTCAATGTAGTTCGAATTATTAAAATCAATGTCAATTATTCTGTATTTCGAATGATGTATCATTTTGCCGTTGATGTCTGCAAATCCAAAGATGGAATCGCGCTTGTTGTCGAATTGAAAACGCAGCCTCAGTTCTTCGGATGTATCATTTTGTGTCTTGTAAGTCAAATAGTATTTATATGTGGAATATTCAGGATCAAAATCACCGTATCTGACACCGTACATAGGACCAAATAAAAGTTGCCCCTGCCAATTATAAACACTCAAATAACCAGAAGAGTATCCGACATAATACTGATGCCTAAAACCCAGATCGAGTTTATCCATTTGTTCATAACGTCTTTCATTTAACCACTTACCTTCGTTTGTCTTAAGTCCAAGGTTGCAGAGTTCCTGGTCTTTGGCTATATAAAAAAGTTGACTGTGGTAACTGAGCTTTGGTTTACCCTCTTCTATTTCATATAATATGCTTGTATCTTTATTTTTGTACGCGATATATTTTAAATGCCCGTTTTTAAAAATGCTATCTGTCCTGTGAGGACTGCGGTAACTTAAATTAAAAATTTGACGGATATCCCTGAGTTCCTCCCGATCGTAGCTGAAATTGCCGCTCAAATTAAGTATCAGATAATATGTCCCCGGATCATATAAGATATTGTGAAAATACTGGTTAAGTTCAAATCCTGTAATGAGGCTTCTTATCTCATAGTCATCTATTTTTTGTACAGATATCGCTTTGGTTTTAATACTGATTTCTTCGAAACCGGTTTGTAAGTTTGGGTTAGAAATAATTTTAACCGAAAGTGAATTGGTTTGACTGAGAGGATCTTTGTCCGTAAAGTTTAAGTTTATTGTATCCCCTGTAAAACTAATCTTGTAGAATTGATTGTTGCTGCGGTATTCTACAATCGACTGTTTTTTATATATGGTATAGATTTCATTTTCGTTTTGATGAGGATATATATTGGATATGAAGACAGAACCGCTCTTGTTTGAATTAGAATCCTCTTCATAATAAAATGTTTTTTTCTCATACATTTTACCTTTGGCATCAAAGTAAGATTTTGAAAGCGGCCTTTGTCTTATATCGTATTCTTCAACGTAGGTAAGTTTCCCATTTCTGTAAGTTTCATTTTTTTTAACGATAAATGTCTTGTCGTGATAGTAGGTGATGGTTTTACCCGGATACAATCTTTCTGTAGAAATGGATTTATTGCCGTAAATGTAGAGTAACTGATTTCTGTCTTTTCCAGTAGCGAACTTGGTGACCGATTTTCCGGTTTTGCTAATAAGTAAATGTTTATCGGGGTAGAATTTTTCTAAAGAAGTTGTTTTTCCCCGGGCATAGGTTTTGCGGTATTCGATGCCGGATTTTTTATAAATATGAAAGAAGAGGGTGTCGTGATCAAATCTTTTAAGCTCATTGATCTTGCCATTCTGATATTGAGCCCATTCAATTGTCGATCCGAGTGCATTTCTTTTGATACAAATACCATCCTGTTTCCATCCCAGGCGATCGGTATCTACTTTGCCGTCAGACATCATATCGCCTAAATGTACAAAGGTTTTTGGATAGATGACCTGACCTTCATAGAATATTACGTCTCCTTTTATATAAGAAACAGCGTAGGTGGAATCGTTCAATTTAGTATAGGTGGTATAGTTAGATGCACATGTATCCCCTGCTATACGGACGTTTTGGGCTGAAAGCCGACGGTCAGTGCAGTAGAAAAGCAGAATTGCAGTAAAGAGCAGTGCTTTCATTAATGGCATAACGCAAATTACAGGAAAATAGGGTGTAATAGAATAAAAATGGATAATTTTGACAAGACTGTCACATAAATTCAAGTTACCGCGTCTATAGAATCAAACAGCATTGAAAGACACAGATCTCATAAAAGCATGTTCCAGAGGTGATGCAAAGGCTCAGCGCTATTTGTACGACCATTTCGGACCGCAGTTGATGGGACTCTGTATGCGATATGCAGGCAAAAGAGAAGACGGGGAAGAGATATTTCACGATGCCATGATGAAGGTGTTTAAACATATCAGCACATTTAAAGGAGAGAGCAGTCTTAAAACATGGATCAACCGGATAGGAGTCAATACTGCCCTGGATTTTCTGAGAAAGAAAAAAAGCGCACTGATGCTGGAGCATATTTCGGATAACGTTCTTGAAATAAGTGATACGGATGTGGAACAGGAGGTGAGTCTGGAGGCAGAAGCTGCCATGGCTATGATGGGCAAACTGAATTTAAATCAGCAGATCATCATAAACATGTATGTCATAGACGATATGAGTCACCGCGAGATTGCACATCAACTGAATATAAGTGAAGAGGCTTCAAGAGCCCAGTACAGCAGAGCGAAGAGAGCCCTTGCAGAAATGATAGAAAAAAAAAGAGTGAAAAATGAAATCAGGCAATAAGCTTAATAAAGCATTAAAAGATGCCCTTGATGGAAATCCGGCGCCACTTAACGAATCGCAGTGGGCGAGGATTGAGAGTGAATTGAGCGGTAAACGCAGGAAGCCTTTTGGTTTCTGGCTGCTGCTGCTGGTTCCAATGCTTATGGCATTGGGCATTGCGTACTACAGTGGTTTGAACAAAGGCAGAGAAGAAGTGGGCTCTGTTCAGGGAAATTCAAATTCGCCGGAACAACTTATACAATCCAATACCTCAGACAAAACAGGACGCGAAACTAAAAACGGAAATCCCGAACAGGAGTTGAACATCGCCGACGGAAAATTGAATCCTGCGATTCAGGCAGATAAAACTCCCGGAAACAAGCCCGGTTCAAATGAAACTGCGGACAGCAAAAGCGGTTCAGAGCCGGAACCTGATTTTGCAGCAAATGAAGAGTCAGGTCAAGATAAATTCAAAAGTGGCAATCTTAACGACGCAGAAGAAGAGCCAAATAATGCAAATTCACCTGAAGTTGCAGATCCAATGGCAGGTGTACCGGATTTGTATCCGGGCGTATACAGCGCTATCAGCCAACCCGGATTAAAGGCCGTAATAATAGAAACCGAACAACTGCAGAAGGTAAATGCAGATACCAGAGAAAGCAATGAATTACTGAGGAAAACACTGGCAGGAAAAGACAAGCCGCACATTGATCCACCTGCCAAAAGATTTGCAATTGGCTTTGCCAGCGGTTTCTCAATTGTCAATACAGAAGTCACAGCCCTTACAAATGAAAAGAAATTGCACAAAGACACACGCAGCCTTTTTGAGCAAAGTACCCGCAATCAGAATTCTATGTTTGCAAATGTAATTTTTGAATGGATGCCTTTCAAAGCTTTTACACTCGGTATTCATTCGGGAATACAGTATCGTTCGGTAAGCAACAGAATGGATATCGATTACAAACTTAATCAGATACCGTTCAGAGACATGGAAGGCAATATCAGTTTCTATGTGCCGATACACGATACTTTGAATCCTCCTACCATCAGTGTCAGGAATAATACGTCCTTCAGGTTTGTCAACATACCACTTTGTCTAAACTATTCGTTTATGCAAGGTGTTCGCAATGAATTCAGACTGAGCGCGGGATTAAATTTCTCGCTGCTGGCGGGTTCCAGCGGTAATACATTTTCGCTCAACGAAGCGGGTGTAAGACCGGTAGGCGAGATGATCAGCAATATATTCGATATGGGGTATACCGGCGGACTGATGTACAGCCGTAACATCTACCGGCAGATTTGGCTGGGTACTGAAATTCAGATGCAAAACAACCACCTGAATTACGATATGGATTACGGAATTTTAAAAAGCAGATTGAGGGCCTATAACATCAATCTCAATATCAGATATAAGTTTTAGAAACAAAAATCAGCAAATTAACAATTCAACAACATGATGAAAAGGATAATATTCTTATGCTTAATGGCCTGCATGATGGCAGGGAAAGCAGATGCTCAGGTTTTAATTCCGATGGACAACGGACTACCGTACAAGGTAAGGTGCAGCACCTTTGATTCTCTCGGAAATTTTTATGCCGTAACGGGCGAGTTGCAGGACAGTATCAGGGTATACAAATGGGATAATAGTAACAGAAAATGGTCAAGATTTGCAACAATGTTCGGAACGTTCAGGCCATTTGAAGGCAATAAGGCGAGCTGTCATTTTTTATATGGCGACCTGATTATTACAGGTATAAGAATTTCGGCGCCCGACCACTCTTATATATTAAGATACAGGAACTCGAATGCGAGCTGGACACAGATAGCCAGGGTGAGTCATGGCTGGTATCAGACCGAATGGGGAGATCTGATTTCTCATAAACTGAACAACAGGATTATAATAGCCGGGCATATGGATTCTCTTAACGGAGTTCCGAATCCGGGCATCATGTCTTACGATGGCAGTAATTTTACCAAACTGAATAACCCGGGCATGTATTTTTGGGGACCCACCTTTGTGTCAAGAAACGATTCTCTGTATATTAATTCATCTACTGAAATCTGGTCATATATAGGCTCAAACTGGTCAAGATTATACAAAAGTGCATCATATAAAATGATTTATGGCATGACTATGCAGGGCAGTGACATTATAATAGCAGAAGCACAACAAATAAAAAGAATGCGCAATGGTATTTGCATTGATTCATTTCAATCTCCATGGGTGCGGCCCATGCCAACTGCAGTCGGCAACAGGATTTTAGTGAGTCCGAAAGACTGGAATGCAGGATGGAATAAAGATCTGCAGACAGTATATTCGCTTAGCCCTGGATTGGATGCCACTGCTGTATTCAGAAATCAGGTAGTAGATTCGGGTACGCTCAATTTTGCGAGATTCGGCAATAAAAT
>CAZRKA010000156.1:0-7756 GCA_964600345.1 uncultured Chitinophaga sp.
GTTTTGTTTATATGTTTCATTTTATAAATTTGATTTTAGTTTATTGAATAATTAAAGATCTTCATTTAATGTTTCGTATTTTCCTTGGAACTAAACCGACTTTTCTTCCTATTTTCCTTCTCATTAATTTCATCAATTAAAGTTTCATCATTCTATAGTCTGTCATTCTATAATCAGCATAACAAGTAGTTAAATAAAGGTACCTTGAATTGAATGGTTATTTACTTTCATTTTTGTACTCATTCCTACTTTACAAAATGCTTCTTCAAAAACCCATACGCATTCTCACACATGATGCTATCCACAATCTGCTCCGGAGTTTGACCTGAGGGATTTAAAGTTGCAATTGGATGTTCGCTGTTCTCGAAAAAATCTGTACAATGTTCAATGAGATTATCGTAAAGAGCAGGCAGGTCTTCGGCAGTTCTGAAGGCGTTGATGGGGTTGATGATGCCGTCAAAATCACTGCCCAGACAAAGACAGGCAAAGGGATTGTCGGTATAACCCAGCTTGTAGGCGTCTTTGGCAATGGTCTCTATCTGTTTCCATACCTGACCCGCATCGTACCACTCGCGGTACGATCTGCTGAATTTATATTTTGCCCATGACATTCCGGATGGTTTTTCGTAATCCAGTATGCGCTGATCCAGCTCTATGCCCATCAAACCCTTGGTCTTATATATCAAGTCCACATCGTTCTCATTCACGTTGATCTGTAAGCCGTGGTGCTTGTCGCTGGCACCGTGGCTGCAGATGACAGGTATCTGATCCCCGGGGTATTTGGTTTCAAGTACTTTGTAGTAGGCTTTGCGTGCTTCCAGAGACATGTGCTTGATATCTATCAGTATTCGCCTGCCGTTGCTCTTATCCAGCAAGGCATCTATTACTTTATAACCCAGTACCGAGATTGGATGATAGGCATCCGTATGTGTATGACCTTGTTCGCGCATGCCGTCTTTCTGATTCAGATATTTGCCCGGAATATCTTCCAGACTCATGCCGTGAGTGCAATTCGCATTGTAGAAATGATGCCCTATGCTGACGTATAAGGGTGGAAATTTCCATGCTTTCACGGTTTTGATATTGTCGAGCACATTGAGCCAGTTGGCTTCCTTATCTACATGTCTGCCATCGCAGAATACATGCGCACCCTCTATGTTAACCATGATGTTCAGGGCATCTTCCTTAATTTCGCCTATATTGTTCAAAATGTTGACCGGCCTGGCAATGCCGTCAATCATTTTATCGTGCATGCGCTCCAGAAAAGCGTATTCCTTTTCGAGGTCCGGAAAATAATAATACACATCGTCGCCATCCGATTCGTTGCGCATAAATGCAATACGTGCATCACCAAACATGCTGGCAATATGTATTGCCAGTCTTTCTGCTTCAGGCGAAGCATCGCCTTTCAAATCCAGAAAACCTATCTCGGTCGGATACAGTGAAACACCGGCAATCATCACCCTTCCTTTGCTCATGCTGCTGAAATCGGACTGGCGGTAACGCGTTATGCCGGCTGCATTCTCCTTGAAGTCGTCCCATCCGGTATTTCGGTCCATGGTCCATAGGCAGGCTTTGTCGCCCAGCCGGTCCGGATCTGTGCCATGTCTGAAGCTCTGGCCGTATGGCTTCAGTGTGGTATGCACATGCAGGTCAATTATTTTTTTGTCTGGCATAATTTGTATTTTAAAGCATCAGGTGATAAAAGGCGATGAGCAATGCGATAACCGAATAACCGAACAGCAATTCGGCCACTATGAGAGAATATCCCGCCTTGCGCAGACAGCTAATCCAGGAAGTTCTAACTTCTTTGGTTTCCTTGCGCAGGAAATCGATTTGCCAGCCAAGCGAGTCGTAGGCGAAATATTTATGAAAGAGGGTGGCAGCTGCCGTAAGCGAAAATCCGAGTATGGAATTAAAGAAAAATTTAAGTTGTAGCGGGCTGAGCTTGATCTTGTAATCTTCGGTCATGGTAAGGATAACAAATGTGCTTACCCCTGTAATGGCCAGTAAGGCCAGTCGCAGTATCTCGGATGAAAAGTCGATGTACTTGCCCGCGATTTCAAAGTCGGGTTTGTACAGGTTTTCTTCCAGCGGTTTTATTTTTTTGACGTCTTCCATTTTAGCGGGTAATTAAATTTTTACATTGAAAAGCCAGTGCTTTCATCGGGTTAAAGGTATTGCCTGCACCAATAAAGCCTCTTGCAGGCGGAACATCCACATCTTTAAACAGCAGCTCTGTGTCTTTGGCTTTCTGATAAGGATAATTACATTTCCCCTTGCAGGAAAAATCGAGTCCGCTCAATTTTTCAAGTGTTTCCACTTTTACCTGATAAGGTGTGCTGTGTTTGTAATCCATGAAGGGAAGTTTTGCTGCAAATGTCCGTGCAGGTGGTTTGGACTTAATCAGTTTCGATTTTTTAAGCAAAGTTTCCTGACTCATGATGAAGCCTACCGCATACAATTTTTTATTGTGCATGAAGTAAACCACCTTCCAGAATATTTCGGGAATCTGTACATTATTTCCGCCGATTTTCTTTTTGTACACCGGGTCGTTGAGTTTAAACAGCGGACCGGTAAACATGCATATTTTTCTGTTGTCGGCATCTGTTTCGGTATCGAGTATATACAACTCGAGGCTGCTCCATTTACCTCTGTTAAGTGTGCGGTGCTGAGGCACGCAATTGCTGAAATAAAAGGTGGAATCGCCTAGGGATTTCATTTTATCCTTGTCCAGTTGCTTTCCCCAGATAACGTCTTCGTATTTGGTGAGATGCCCGCGGTCTATCAGCGAACCGCAGGTGTTGTAAAATGTCTGGTCTAACTGATGGCCGGGATCTATATCTGCTTCCGGTCGCCAGTTGTCTTTTCGCTTTGGCACAACGGCAGGTACGTTTTGACCGTCGATGTTACAGGCGGAATAGATGGCCAGTTTTCGCATGGCGCTCATCAGCACACTGTGATGATCATAGTCGAGCACCTGTTTGCGGGCATTGCTCAGCCTTCCGGCAGTTTCTTTTTTGAGTTGTCTGCCAAGAACAGGAAGCGGCACGGTAGCGCCTTTAATGAATCTGGATGAATACGCCATAATTACTTTACTTTATTTGCTTACAGGAAAAGGCAATGCACTTTGTGTACGAATTTTTGGCCCTACCAATACAGGAGTCTGATCATACTCGAGTGCCTTCAGCAGTTTCTTGCTTTCCTTTACCAGATTGTCGAATGTAAGTGGCTGTCCTGCCCGGCGTTTGTTGCGCAACAAATTGGTAAGACTGTAGGTAAAAGCACCGTAAGACGTTACGCCATGGCGGTATTCGTAGGCATATTCGTTTTCGCTGCACGCCTGGAGTATAACAGGCATATAGGGACCTTTGGCACCGTATGTTTTCTTGGCTTTTTCGTAAGCACCTATTTCGTTCCATAGCGGAATGGCACGTCCAAGTCTGTTGGTCCGTCCGTTGCTGCCGGTATATAGTGATTTATTTTCGCTCTTGCTCTTGAACAGTTTGTCGTTCAGGTTGAGGTTGCGAGGAATCCACATGCCGATGTCTTCCTGCCATTTCAATTCGCGGTGACGAATATCGTCGGGTGGTGTCAATCCTTTCGGACGACTGCCGTTGCCTCTGGTCATACCGCCCGAATGGCAGCAGTCGAATACGGAAATGAAATTCACATCGAGCGACAATTGCGCGTATAACTGTAAAAACTCCTTGTCTGAATAGGCCGTTTCTAGTGTCCAGTCGAAATCGTATGGCACCAGACATTCGTCGCTTTCGTCGAGTTCGTAATCCGAATGCGAGGTACCGAGCTGGGCGCCGTGACCACTGTAAAAGAAGAAACGCAGGTCGCCGGGACGGGCATCGTGCAACAACCAGTCCAATCGCTCGCGAATGTCATCGGCTTTGGCATTTTTATCCAGAGCCACTCTGATTTCCTCGGGTGCGAATCCGAATTCCTGCAATACCTCACTCATGCGAAACACGTCGTTGACACAGCCTTCCAGCCTACTCTCCTTATCGGGATAATCGTTGATGCCGATGAGTACTGCTTTTCGCTTGGGTTTTCTCTCGGATGGCCGCGCTTTAAACGAACGGCTGATACCGCTGTTGGACAAGGCGCGAGAAAGTCCCCTTTGTTCAAGTATGTCTTTCAGCAATGGCCAAGCTGTATTGATGGTAGTATCGTGGCCGAGGTAAAGCGCGCCATCGTGATTGATAGACCAGGCTTCGTCAAATTCAGAAATCAAAGGGGTGAAATTATCTGCTGAAACCTGAATAGGCAGTGAGGCAAAAACTTTGTCGTGCGGGTTGCACAGATTGATCCAGTAAGTGATATCCAGGGGTAGAATAACACTGCAAAACAGCTGGCGCAAGGCAGGGTGCATGATCTGAGAACCGGCTGTCAGCAATACGATATTGTGTTTGCGTCCCGCCACTTTTTCCTGACGGAAGAAATCGTAAGCCATCAGCGAACCCAGACTGTGGGCAAAGATGATATCTGGTTGATGTTCGGCGATTGCATCTGCTAATAGTGCCCTGAGGTCGTTGCGCAGCTGTTTTTCCGATTCAAACTGAGCAGCCATACCGGCGCTGGAAGCCACCTTGTCGAAGAAGCCGCGGCTCTTGTCTTTTTCTTTGACAACAGTGCTGATCCAGCTTCGCACAAACCTGAATATAGCCTGTCCGTAACGAATACCCATTTCCTTCCGGTTTTCCTTGAACAGGTAATCGAATTTCAGGTATTTGACATCCGGCGTTTCATTTAAACCGCAGTTGTCCTGTATCAGTTTGGTCCATTCGGGTGACCATTTATCAAATGTATCGTCTTTGTAACCTACGCCGTGAAGACAGAGAATTGTTTTCATAATGTATTATTTGAAATAAGGTTTTATATTTTGTTCAATTTTTATTGTATTGTCATTGCTTCTTGTTTCACGGCGCACATGATTCACCGCCTTGTACGACAATACCCAGTTCATGGGCAACTGGTTTTTGCTGAGTTGCATGGGACTGAACTCAACAAATTTGCCGTGGAATGCATTGGTCGTTAATATCAGATTCCTGTATGCGTGCTGCGCGTGTCCTCCCCTAACGTTGTAAATACCTGCCAGTATTTCGCTCAGTTCGTTGAATTTGCTGATGCCCTGTTTTTTGTTCGGATCATCCGTGTCGCCAAAGCTGAACTGTATCACAATGGGTTTTATCCTGTGCCTGTACTTACTGTGGCGCATTATCTCTGCAATGGTTTCGTCGAGTGTACTTGCACCCTTGTTTTCGTAATAACCTCCATCCACAAACTGATATTTGTTATTGTTCCCGTCTTTTATTGTACCGGCCGGCGACAGTAGCGGAAACCTGGCACTTAAACCAATGGCTGTGCTGTAGGCTATGCTATGCGAAGTTGAGTTCAGTAGTTTCATGAAATCACCGGCTGTGTGGTAAACCGAATCATGTATGGCTATATTGCTGATGATATAGCGCCTGCCCGTATTGACTTCGGTGGTATTGATCAGCATCAGTGCATTTCCGGGTTTCGAATTCAACGTAGCAAAATCGGATTCAAAGTAACCGTTACCCCCTGCGTGCTTCAATCCGTATTCCCACGACAACTCGAGCGCTGCCGCACGGTCGAAAGAACTCACATAACCTCTCCAGAAATAACCAAGTATTTCTCCAAACATCAGCTTTGCGCCAAGGGGCGATAAATAATCCCTGCTGAAAAAAGCCTGCAATACCTTATCGACACTGTCTGTACTCAACTTTTCGAGCTTAAGACTGTTATATAAGTTACAGCCGAAGCTCCCGCCCGAAACGGTGCTGTAACAAAATATCTTATCCGAAAAACCATTGACCTGCCTGCTGATCTGATTCAGCATAAATGCCGAATAACAACCAGTGCGAAAGGCACCTCCTTCTGCAGCGATAAATACCACGGGTAATTTACCTGAGTCGGTGTTGCCATACTTTTCTTCGAACCAGCGATCGAAATATTCTACCAGTCCGGGAGCATTCTCCCGTGTATTTTTTAATGCATCTGTTTCTCCCGGCGGTCTGATTCGTATTGGATGATCGTTGTTCAGAAATGACGCATAGATCAGAAGTCCGAGCAATATTGTTTTTATTCCTATGGCAAAAGATGCCGCTATGGTTCGCGAGTAGGCGGAAACAAATCCATAGACGAGCAGCCAGCAGGTAAGTGAGAGCAGGATAATAGCCGCACCGCCAATAATCTCGAACCAGTGTATTGGCAGTATGTTCATCCCGGTAATTAAGAGTAAGGCTGTAAGTACATACAACACAAATGGTTTGACAATGAAGGCGTTCATGCGTATGATGGCCCTCACCTCTTTTCTGTCGTGTATATTGTTGATGACGGGTTTAAGCGGCGTTAAACTGTAATTCGGATTGATTTCTTTAACCTTACGGATGATATACGCCACTATCCATTCGCTGTGTATGTAACGCAAGACCGCAATGCTTGCTACTGACAGAAGTGTCAGGTTGATGAAGAAAATCAGGTGCTCATTCAAACCGTCAAAAATCAGGAGATAGAAAAATATACCGGAGAAATACAGACAGGAGAAAAATGTAATGGCGGTAAACCATGGCGTTGTAAAAAGCAACTGACTCCTGTTTCGTTTGAGCTTAAGTGTAGTGATGAGTAATATGACTTTCATAACCACCACACCCGACATCAAAATATAACTGTCACTCATTTCTTTAACAGCATAAGCACACATAAAGGCCAGATGCACAATGTAAACAGGCAGATACATCCCAAGCTGAGGCAAGACTCTGGCATAGTATCTTCTCTTTTCACTGCGGTCGGTACTGAGTCCGTCGCTGGAGATATCCGAAACCCAGAGTTTTATACGCATGGTTAAAGACGTACTGAAACTGAGGAAGACAAGCGCCACGAAGAGACTGATCATTGGGAAAGTCTGGTGGTTAATGTTGTCTTCAATGATGCAGTAAATAATATCATGACCTTGTGCATTAAATGCCAGAGCCAGCAATGCCAGCAGTAAAACAATAAAGTGTATCCGCAGTGGTCTTACGACCCTTTGAAGATCTCTTAGATATTTCATAAGTTAGTTTTTGTGTTTAGCATCTATGGGGTATCAGACTTTTGCTTTACTTGTTAGTTTATATTTTAAGATCATTCTCAAAGTGCAGAACAATCCGACTTAAAATTATACTGTTGAATTAAAATTATAACTTTACTGCAGCAATTAAAAATATATAAATTTCAAAAACTAAAATTTGCCTGTTAATTTTCAAAAAATACTGATAAATCATTAGAGCGGGTACTGATAAATCATTAGTAGGAATCCGTAATTACGGGAATGCCGTAGAAAATTAATTGTGAAAATATTTACAATAGTAGTTTTATTGGGTACTCTGTATGTATTAATCTTTTAATTTTGTCCAGGGCATCAGGGGGCAAAGACAAACCACAAAATAAAATAATTTACAGAAACAGTGAAATGAAACTAAAACACGCTTATTTACTATCCATTCTATTTTTAATTGGTCAATTTGCTTTTGCAAGTAAAAAAGAAGAAAGAACTATCATCGACCTTACCAACCAATGGAACATTGCCAACAGCACCAAGGACATAGAAAAACTGAGAGAGTTATTCCCAGAAGAATTAGTGTTTTATGGAAAGACGTTTTCAAGAAATGAGTGTCTAACAAAAAAAGAAAACATCTTTAACAAATATGACCCTTATTCACAAGTAATAGTCTCAGAGATT
>CAZRKA010000157.1:0-7676 GCA_964600345.1 uncultured Chitinophaga sp.
ATTTTATAAATATTACAAAGCAAAAAAATAAACGATATGGAAGAAATATTAAACGACAACAGCAACGCGGAACACGGACGTGAGAAGCTCGATCTCGAACCGCTGAGAGCAGGTGTTGAAAAAATCAGAAACGAAATTCACAAGGTCGTTGTAGGGCAGGATGAGATGATCAATCTGCTGATTGCGGGCTTATTCACAGGAGGGCATGTTCTGATTGAAGGTGTTCCCGGAATTGCAAAAACTCTGACGGTCAATTTGCTGGCCAAAGCACTGGATCTCGATTTTAAGCGCATACAGTTTACACCCGATCTGATGCCAGCCGACGTCACAGGAACCAGTGTTTTCAATGCCAAAACATCCGAGTTTGAATTTAAGTCGGGGCCAATTTTTGCCAATTTTGTTCTTATAGACGAAATAAACCGTTCGCCTGCCAAAACCCAGGCGGCATTGTTTGAAGTCATGGAAGAGCAACAGGTCAGTATAGACGGTCGCACTCACCAGATGCCCCGGCCGTTTATGGTGATGGCCACACAAAATCCGATTGAACACGAGGGGACATACAAATTGCCTGAAGCGCAACAGGATCGTTTTCAGTTCAGAGTAAAAATTAACTATCCCGATTTGCGCGATGAAATAGAGATCATCAAACGCTTCGAAAGCGATTTCAGTCAGTCTGCAAGCGAACAGGTAAAACCGGTGATGAATATTCACGAAATTGCAGCCTGCAAACAGCTTGTTCAGAAAGTATATATCAAGCAGGAACTGATAGAATATATTGCGGCAATCATTGATCACACCAGGCATACCGGCGATCTTTTTCTGGGGGCCTCGCCAAGGGCCTCGCTTGCTATTGTCAAAACGTCCAAAGCGCTGGCGGCCATGCAGGGCAGGGATTTTGTGACACCCGATGACATTCGCTATGCACTATATCCTGTTCTCAATCACCGTGTGATTTTATCGCCCGAAAAGGAAATGGAAGGCGCCGAGATCAAAGATGTGCTCGACGATATTCTCAAAAAAATAGAAGTGCCGAGGTGAAAATCCACGCAGGCATATATCTTACCCGGAGGTTTTTCTTCCTCTTAAGCGGCATCATCATCTGGTTTTGCATTGCATTTTTCGTGCCCGCGATTTACAATGCGGGTATAGCAATTTCTATTGCATTTGCCGCTTTGTTCATCAGCGATTTGTTCTGGTTGTTTGCCAGGCCGGTGATGATAAGCGGTGCAAGACAAATGGCAGCCAGATTGTCCTTGTCCGACGAAAACAGGATAGTCTTGTTATTGCGCAATCACGGGCGAAGATCCTGGTATTTCGAACTCATAGACGAACTGCCGGAACAGGTTCAGATCCGCGATTTTTCTATTAAGGGTAAAATAGAAGCACTGGGAAATGCCGAGATGATTTACCATTTAAAGCCACTGAGCAGGGGTGTATATGCCTTCGGTAAACTCAATGTGATTATTATGAGTAATCTGAAACTTGCAGGCCGGCAGATAAGACTGCCACTCGAAGAAGAAATTGCCGTATACCCGAGTATCATTCAGATGAAAAAATTTGAATTGTACACGCTCTCCAAAATCGCCCGGGTACACGGGATAAAAAAGATGAGGCGCATGGGTTTGAGTTATGAATTTGAGCAGATAAAGACTTATGTGAGGGGCGATGATGTGAGGCAGATCAACTGGAAATCGACGGCGCGCAATCAGCAACTGATGATTAACCAGTTTGAAGATGAAAAATCGCAACCCATTTACAACATCATTGACAAGAGCCGTATTATGCTCTTGCCTTTCCATGGACTAAGTCTGATGGATTACGCCATCAACACCTCACTGGTAATAAGCAATGTGGCATTGAAAAAAAATGACAACGCAGGACTGGTGACTTTCTCAGACAGAATCGGTGCGGTTGTAAAGGCAGATAAAAAGCAGGCCCAGCTTCAGAAAATTCTGGAGGCATTGTATAAACAAAAAGAGAGGGATCTGGAAGCTAATTATGAATTGCTGTATTTTGGAATACGCAATATGATTAAGACCCGCAGTCTTATTTTTCTCTATACGAATTTCGAAAGCATGTACGGTTTGAGAAGAGTATTGCCCATTTTGCGCAAAATCAATCTGCAGCATTTGCTGATAGTTGTCTTTTTTGAAAACAGCGAAATGGAGGCATTGAGCAGCAAAGATGCCGGTGATTTAAAAGGGGTATACACCCGGATTCTGGCCGAACAGGCACTGAATGACAAAGCGGCCATCTCCCAGGAACTCAATAATTTTGGCATTCAGACCATACTCAGCAAGCCCGAGGATCTGAGTCTGAATACCATCAACAAATACCTTGAAATCAAATCGAGGGGAATGATATGAAGAATTAAAACTGCCATTGAATGAAAATTCTGATTTTGTTTTTGATTTTTTCTTGCGGTATAGGCTGCATCTCGGCAGAGCCGGCAGACAGCATCAATAGAAAGCGTTTAAGGACAGTAGTCATTACCGAGTCTGTTTTTTATCTCAGCGGCAATGCGTTTTTACAATGGGTTTGGTATAAAGACCATGCACGGATACCGTTTCAGTTTTACAATGACAACAAGGGGTATTTGCAGATGGATAAATGGGGACATGCTTTCGGCGCCTACCAATACAGCCGCAAAGGATACGAAGCTTTGAGATGGGCAGGCGTTTCAAAAAAGAAGTCGCTGATATACGGGGCGCCGCTCGGATTGATTTTACAAACGCCCATTGAAATTTTTGATGGCATATACGAGGATTACGGATTCTCCAATGGCGATATGATAGCCAATGCGGCCGGTTCTGTGTTGTTTGCCGTTCAGCAGGGTATATGGGACAGGCAATTCATCAAGATGAAGTTTTCGTATTCGCCTTCCCCTTATGCCAAATACAATCCTTACAAACTGGGCGAAACACAGATAGAAAGATTCTTTATGGACTACAACGGTCATACTTACTGGCTTTCGCTCAACGCGGGAGATTTGTTTCCAAAAAGCCGGATACCGCCGTATTTAAGTCTGGCTTTCGGATACAGCGCCAATGGCATGCTGGGTGAGTTCAGCAATCCGGCATTTGTAAACAGGCGACCGGTACCTTATTTCGAACGAAGCAGGCAATATCTCTTATCACTGGACATCGATCTGAGCAAGATCAAAACCCGCAGTCGTTTCATGCGTTCACTATTATCTCAACTCAACAGTTTAAAGATACCTTTTCCCGCAATTCAATACATAAGGGGAGGAGGTATCAGCTTTTCGCCTTTGTATTACTGAATTGATACAGGCTAAGCTGAGGATACCGTTTATTTGTATGTGGAAAAGGGTATTAATACCCGGAAAAGTCTGTCTGGTATTTTATACGCACGCTTGATTTTGTAATTATCAGAAATTCAAGCCTCTATGATTTTATTCAATTTGAGAACTATTGGAAGAATTTGAGAAAATTCTTCAGTTTTATAGGCAGATAGCAGATTTATACCTATTTACACTCTTATATTAAGTATTAACACTTAATTATTTAAGTAGAAAAACGCAGAGATTTAAATAATTTGCGACAAGGCAGCCCGACAGGGCACTTATTAACACTTTGTTAACATTCATTAAATCAAGTACTTAGGTGAAAATGAGAGAAATCGACAAAAAAAAAGTGTAAAAAAATCAGTGATTTAGTATTATATACCTAAAAAAATCAGCATATTTGCAGGGAAGAAAAAGTAAAAACTGCAGTTTCAGATGTCAAAAGCAAAAGATTCTGTCAGTTCAAAACTTTGAGGTTCAAAGTGATAAACTTGGGACAACAAGGCGGAGGGCAGTTTAAACTGATTTTACTTTTTCAATCCGCAAGGGATATGAGATTCGCAAACAAACAACACACAAATGCACATAATTATGAAATCACACGCAAAAACCGTTTTTTATCCGGTCGGCTATCAGAGTGCCGAAGCTAAAGCTAAGAATCAGATCAGTAACTTCTTTATCGTTCAAGTCCAAATTGCAGATCTGGCGTAAGCCGATTTTAGATTGAACCAACATTGATCACCGGCTAAAAAAGGAATACAATGTCAGAAGTACATTCAAAGGAACAGATACTAGAGGTCTGGAACACCCATATCTCGTCTGTACGGAAGGAAGTTGACGGAGAGGGGCATGTCATCAACAACATCGATGACAGTCGGCTGTATGCGATTGAGGTATTGAAAATCATCATTCACAATTATCTGAAGGACGATTTTGATATCAACGATTTCAAAACTGCACTCGACAGTTATAACAAGCACAATAATCTCTGGGGATTCACTGCTAAACTTGGGCAGATGTATTTCAACCAGATCATAAAGTCGAATGAAGGTCATCTCGACAAACTCAGCAACATGCTGAAAGACCTGATAACAGAACCCAAGAATCTGAGAGATGCGCTGAGCAGAATAGAGACCCTTGAGAAACACACACTAGGCATATACACCAAAGCGAAAGACAAGCACAATGCGCCTTATCCCGGTGCAGTTGGTTTTTTCCTTTCGTATTTCTGGCAGATATACAATCACCAGAAGTGGCCGATACTGTATGGCACCCTTATCAATTCGTTCAGAGAACTGGGCTTGTGGGAAGAACAGAAAACCCAGAAGGAAACATACGAGTACTATTACAATGTCTACAATGAAATTAAAAAAATAGTAGAAGAATCGGCCGGTCGCAAGGTAAGTTACTGGGAACTTGAACACGCTTTCTGGAATTATAAACCAAAGCCGCAGATTGCACCTGTCAGTGTCAATACAACACCGGTGTTTTCTGAAGAGAAGAAGACGATACCACAGCCTTTGCCTGAAACACAGATTAGTTCAGGTACTGCTAAAGCTGCAATAGTTCAGGATCTGGATCTTCGCGAGTACCTGATGCCGAGACTGAGCAGGTTGCTCGACAGTGATTTCAAACAGGAAGAGGCCAAGCCGGGCAATCGCTTCGAGCAACTGGTAGCTGAAGCCTGTTCACAGTTGGGATTTAAAACCGATATCCTGGATCAGAGCAGGGAAAAGGATGCTACGGCTATATTGCGATTCAGAGAAGATGATGTGGCGTTTATAGTGGATGCTGCACCTTCGGGCGAAGAATTCTTAAGGGGAACCGACCGCAGATTAATCAAAGAATACATCAACGACAACTGCAAGCGCCTGAAAGACGAGGGATACAAAAAAGTGGGGTACATACTGATCAGCAATAATTTTGAACCGGCAGCCCAGATATTTATATCCTATATCAACTGGAACACCGACATCAAAAAAAGTACTTTGATGAGTACCGGCGCTCTCTTATATTTGCTGGCATTCAAACTTAAAAACCGCTCAGAGTTAAGCGAGCTGATCAACAAACTGGCTTCCTTTCCGCAGCTTGTCAATTCAGATAATATTGCAGCTGAACTGAGCCGATAAAAACGAACAAATCAAACGCGCTATAAAAGGAGCCTCCGGAAACGGGGGCTTTTTTTGTATTCCATAATATGCGATGAAATTCATGCAGAAGTTTATTTTCATCTCAAGGTTGCTAATTTTGAAATAAATACTATATTTGCAGTCCCAAAAAATCATGCCGAAGATATTTCTAAAGCAGATGTTTTGGCCCCAAATCAGCCAAAAGCTGATGCAGGATAGAAGAGGAAAAACAGAAGTTCTGAAAGATAATGCATCGCGGGGTGGATACGCCACAGGCGCATCGTTGGGCTCATATCCGCCTGAGGCGGACGCAGGTTCAAAAATGGAAATCAGAAGTTCTAAAAGATAATATATCGCGGGGTGGAGCAGTGGTAGCTCGTTGGGCTCATAACCCAAAGGTCGCAGGTTCGAGTCCTGTCCCCGCAACTAAGGAAACACAAGGGTCTTCGCTATTTTCGAAGACTCACATTTCGGGGCCAAAAGGGGCATTGTTCAGTTTATTGGACTCAATTATAAATAAACGACAATGACAACAATCAAGAAAATTCTATTTATCCCTGCCACAATTTATCAGGCAAAAGGGAATGCAAACGAAAAATGGTATGTTTATTATTCCTATTGGGATGAGACAAAAAAACCGGAACCTGGTTACATGAGGTTTAAAGTTTATGAAGAACTAAGCATTGGTCTTAGAAAAGGTAATAAGATTACTGACTACACAGAGAAGCTCAGATACTTTACTAAACTCGCAACTCACATTAACAATCAGCTTTCAAACGGATGGTCACCATTTGGAAAAGGGTATTCAAGGAAATTGAATACAGAGTATATGTCTATTGACCAAGCTTTGAACAATGCTATTGAATATAAGCAAAGTTCAATGGCTGCTACTGGTTATTCTTCTTTTAAAAGTCATATTAAAGGGTTTCAGACGTGGCTACTGGCTAATAGTCTTTCTTATCTGAAAGTTGGGGACATTCAAAGACATCATATTGTAGAGTTCTTGTACTCCATACAAGGGAAAAAGAAACTCACCAATAGAACAATCAATAATTATCTGATTGATATTAAGAGCTGTTATACTATGATGATAGAATTGCAATATATCATGGTGAATCCAACGGTAGGTATTGCGCTAAAACAAACCAATAGCAATAGACACTTGGTGTATGAAAAGGAACTTTTGAAGAAAGTAGCTGAGTACATGAAAGAAAAAAATCCATATCTTCAGCTATACTGTCGATTTATTTGGATGGGGTTTAGACCTATTGAAATTGTGAAGCTGAAAGTATCTGATGTGAACCTTAGAAATAGGCTTATCACCATCAGAGCTAGTGAAGAAAAGACAGGAGAAACAAAATACCGTAATATCCTTGCTACTTTTATTCCAGATATAGAAGGTATGAATCTTGATCAATACCCATCAAATTATTATTTATTTTCTGCAAAAGGCAAACCGGATGAAAGAGCCACTACCAGAGATTATTTCACCGATAAATTTAAGAAAGTAAAGCACCATTTTAATCTGCCGGAGAATTATACTATGTATGGTCTTCGTCATACAATGGCAGTTGAGTTGTTTAAAAACGGTGAGAACATCAGAAACATTATGAAAATTACCGGGCATAAGACTTTATCTGCGTTTCAAGCATATATAGATCAATATTTACAAGAGCCAGCAGAGGATGTTTCGCATCGTTTTGAAACTACAATATAAAATAAGGGTCAAAATTTCAAAAAATGTGTGCTGGGTAGCTTGAAAGTCTAGTAAACATTATAAACTAAGACGCACATTAGAATTGTGCGGTTGGAATAAAAAAGTGTGCGTTTACTGTTATTTTACTAAATTTGTTTCTATTTTGAAAACAAAAAACTTAAATATGAATAAAATTATCTTACTAATAACTTTATTTATACTATCATCATTTAATGTTAGCTGCAAAGGAAAAAAAATTGCACAAGAAAATATTAATACTATTGTTAAGCATGATACTCTAATATTTCACGATACATTAAATATTAAAGATACTAAATTTATTATTCATAAGGAAATTAATGAATCTAATACTTTCAAGGATATATTACCTTTTTTAACTCTTATTCTAGGATTTTTTCTCACAAGAGGATATGAGTGGTTAGATAATCGAAAGAAAATTCGTAAAATTGGTGAACGATGGTCTTATGAAATTAATAGCTTAGAAGAACCAATAAACAGTTATAAGACATATTTGGAAGGATATCTA
>CAZRKA010000158.1:0-7484 GCA_964600345.1 uncultured Chitinophaga sp.
TTCAGGCTCAGACAATCAGCAATCTCTATCTGGCCATTGAACACAACCTTGAAATCATACCCATTCTGAATAAAATGGATTTGCCCGGAGCAATGCCTGATGAGGTTAAAGACCAGATTGTTGATCTCATTGGCTGTTCGCGCGAAAGTATTATTCCCGCCAGCGGAAAAACCGGAATGGGCGTACACGATATTCTCAGGGCCATAGTAGACCGTATACCTCATCCTAAAGGAAAGCTCGATGCACCATTAAAGGCTTTGATTTTTGATTCGGTCTTTAATTCTTTCAGGGGAATTATTGCCTATTATAAAGTGATAGATGGCCGAATCCGCAAAGGCGAAAGGGTTAAATTTATGAACACCGGTAATGAATATTACGCCGATGAAGTAGGTTCGCTTAAACTGGAGATGGAACCCAGACAGGAAGTGCTTGCTGGCGATGTGGGTTATATCATTACAGGGATTAAACAGGCTAAAGAAGTAAAAGTTGGTGATACCCTTACCAGTATTGAAAACCCAACTTCAGAGGCTATCAAAGGATTTGAAGATGTAAAACCAATGGTTTTCGCCGGCATTTACCCTGTTGATACTGAAGATTACGAAGAACTGAGGGAAAGTATGTTCAAGCTGCAGCTTAATGATGCTTCACTCGTGTTTGAACCGGAAAGTTCTGCAGCACTGGGTTTTGGTTTCAGATGCGGTTTTCTCGGCATGCTGCACATGGAGATCATTCAGGAAAGGCTGGAAAGGGAGTTTGGCATGACAGTAATTACTACTGTACCAAACGTTAGCTATAAAGCCTATACCAAAAAAGGCGAAATGATAGAGGTAAACAACCCCAGCGACCTGCCCGATCCGAATTTCATCGAATATGTGGAAGAACCTTATATCGTGGCCACAATTATCACTTCTACAGATTATATAGGACCGGTCATCGCTTTGTGTATGGATAAGAGAGGTACCATCAAAGACCAGATTTATCTGACAACAAACAGGGTAGAACTTAAGTTCGAAATGCCTCTGGCAGAAGTTGTATTTGATTTTTACGATAGACTTAAGTCTATAAGCAGGGGATATGCTTCATTTGATTATCACCCAAGCGAATATAAATTGTCGCACCTTGTTAAAATGGATATCATGTTAAACAAGGACATCATCGATGCCTTATCATCCATAATTCACCGCGACAGAGCTTATGACCTTGGAAAGAAAATCTGCAAAAAGCTAAAGGAGTTAATTCCCAGACAGCAATTTGAAATCGCAATTCAGGCGTCTGTAGGAGCGAAAATCATAGCCAGAGAATCGCTAAGTGCTCTGAGAAAAGATGTAACCGCAAAATGCTATGGTGGGGATATAAGCAGGAAGCGGAAATTGCTTGAAAAACAAAAAGAAGGAAAGAAACGGATGCGTCAGGTAGGGAATGTGGAAATTCCACAATCTGCCTTCATGGCCGTTTTAAAACTCGATGACTGATAATTATTGAATTATTTTAAATCTTATCCGCTGAAATTTTGGAAGCTTTGCGCGGCCTGTCTAATTTTTTTCAGCAGTTTTACCATGGTCTTACCCGATTTGCCGGTAATGCTTGGTGAGATTGGCGGTAAGCAATATAACTGGCTGATTATACCCGTTTTTGCAGCTGTGGCACTTGTGTCAAGACCATTCAGCGGCAAGATATCAGATACTGCAGGAAGAGTGTTTGTTATGGGTTTGGGCGCCCTGGTTACAGCATTAGCCTGCAGTTTTTATATTTTTATACCAGTCGTGTTTCTGTTTTTTGCCAATAGGGCCTTCCACGGTTTCTGCGCAGGATTTACGCCTACAGGATTTACCGCTTACGCAGATGATGTTGTTCCGCTCGAAAAAAGAGGAGAAGCGATGGGAATTGTCGGCATCTGCAATAATGTCGGAAATGCTCTGGGCTGGGTTATCGGCAGCAAGTGTACCAATATGTTCGGCCTTAGTACCATGTTTGGAATAGCCTCTGTTCTTGGTTTTGTCTCATTCTTTATGTTTATCAGCCTTGAAGAAACGGTTAAAAATAAAAAGAAATTCAATTTCAGAATGTTCAGGTTAAACCGACATGAGTTGATTGAGAAACGCGTGCTGATTCCCGGACTTATACTCATGCTCACTGCTTTCTCATCAGGTGCCATACTCGCACTGATTGCAGATTTTACAAATTACATCGGTATCAGAAACAAGGGAATGTACATGGGGATTTATATCATTTCGTCTCTGGTTGTGAGGTTTATGGCCGGCAGATGGAGCGATATATATGGCCGAAAAGTAATAGCATTAATAGGTTCCGCCGTTTTATCCATCAGTATGTTTATTCTGGCATTTACAAATGAGATATGGATGTATTCGTTTTCATCAGTTTGTTTCGGTATTGGATTTGGTTTGATTTCGCCTTCGCTGTTTGCCTGGGCTGTAGACCTCTCACTTCCGGGATATAAAGGTAAAGCCGTTGGGACCCTGTTTATTTTTATGGAAATAGGTATCATTATTGGGTCTGCCTTTACAGGGTTACTTTATAACAACCGTTCCGAAAACTTTGCGCCGGCTTTCATAGTATCTGCCTTGTTTGCATTGTTTCCTCTTTTCATCATTATCCCAAGGATAAGACAATTATTTATAACATATAAAATCTAGATTCAAAGAATCCGGGTTTGCAATTCGTTTAGCTTCCGCTTATTCCAAAATAGTAAAACTCAAGCGAATCTGTACCGGTACACTCGAGTGAATGAAAATGGTTGGCAGGAATTTTTAGAACTTTATTCTCTGATATCGGGTAGGTGTCATTTTCTATTATGTAAAATCCTTCTCCTGACACAAAAATAAAATATTCTTCCATGTCAGGGTGAACATGTGATTCAATCTTTTCGCCCGGCAATAATTTGCCATAAGCCAGCTGCTTCAGGCCAAATACGGAATCTAAAGAATTGAATATTACTTTTTTACTGCCCGCTAAATGAGAACAAGGAACTTCAGTAATTTCAGAAATGCTTTTAATGAGATTATCCAACAGTTTGTGTCTTCATTGATTCCGCAACTTTTGCAGAAATCCATTGAAATGTTCTTTCCATACCGGTTTTTAACGGAAGGCTCGGCGACCAACCCAGTTTTTCCCTTAGAAGATCATTATCTGAATTTCTTCCTCTTACACCTGTTGGTCCAGGAATATTATTGATGCTTAAATTTTTTCCGGAAATTTCTATTGCCATTTTTGCAAAATCATTAATGGAAATCATTTCTTCGGAGCCAATATTAACGGGTCCGGCAAAATTGGATTCCATCAATCTTCTGACACCTTCTACACATTCATCAATAAAGAGAAATGATCTTGTCTGTTTACCATCTCCCCAAACCTCAATAGAGGTTCCATCTTCAGCCTCAGCAGCTTTTCTGCACATGGCTGCAGGTGCTTTTTCCTTACCTCCGGTCCATGTACCTTGTGGCCCAAAAATGTTATGAAAACGTGCTACTTTTACATCAATTCCGTAGTTTCTGTTATATGCAAAGTAGAGTCTTTCACTGAAAAGTTTTTCCCAGCCGTATTCGCTGTCCGGAGCAGCAGGATAGGCAGATTCTTCAGAACATTTCGGATTGTTGGGATCCATCTGGTTATATTCAGGATACATACAAGCTGAAGATGAATAGAATATTTTACCTACACCTGCATTCTTGGCAGATTCAAGTACATTCAGGTTACAAAGTGCCGAATTATGCATAACATCAGCATCGTGATTACCGGTAAAAATATAGCCTGCACCTCCCATATCTGCTGCAAGCTGGTAAATTTCGTCAAATGAACTTTCCAGTATCAGATTGTTGCAAAATATTGGATCGCGTAAATCGCCGATAGAAAATTCATCTGCATTCATATTGCCGTATTCATTTTCTTTGAGGTCGGCCCCCACCACGTAATATCCTTCAGATTTAAGGCGATTTACGAGATGTCCGCCGATAAATCCTCCGGCACCGCATACAAGAGCTTTTTTTTGTTTCATGTTTCTTAATTGAATTTAAATTGTGTATTTTTATATTTGAGTAAAAGTCCTATTAGTTTAAAAGCTTTAAAGTATCTTGGTACATAAAGTTTTGGGTTAGAAATGCATCTTGCAAGCCAACCTATGTAGATTTTATCCATCCAGTTTTTGACCTGTACTTGTCTTCCTGTTTTGAAAGCAAGTGCAGCCCCGGTACATACAATCGCAGGTTTATATGAAAGATTTTCCTTAAGATAGAGCCCGAGCTTCTCCTGAGTACCTCCACCGATATTGATAAGAATCCAATTCGGCTTTATTTCCTCAAGTTTCGACAACAAAAAATCGTCTGAAATCTTACCCTTGTAATAAGGTGCAGTATAAGAAAGTGAAGGTGAAGAAGGTATTTGGGAATTAATAAGATAGTTTGTGTTTTCTGTGCTGTCAACTTCTGATGGATTGATGGTAAAGACATTGCCTTTTATTTCTAAAGGATTAGCAATAAAACAATTGATGAATTCTAAACCGGAAATTCTTTTTACTTTTGATTTAAAGAAGGTATTCCAGATTAATACCATATATCCACTGTCAGCAATTACATAATCAGAATTTAAAAGAGATTCATAATAATCCTTATCTTTTGGAATATTGACAAGTGCAGGTGCAGCAGGTACAGTAAGCAAACCACCGTTATCATTCAGTTTGTCAAACAAACTCCTGACATCATTATCGTAAAAATTAATGCCTAAAATTTTTTTCATTTAAACGAAAAGTCTCTATAGATAATTGACTGGTTTAATCAGGTCTCTGATTGAAAGAATAATAGAGTTGCGTGAATTGTTTTCATTTAGTTGATTTTTTTAGTCTTCAGTTTCGATGCAAATTTAAGGGTTCTGTGTAAATAAAGCAAATAAATTAAGAATTATTGTATTATTATCGAATAAAACAAATTAAATGAACACATCCCTTTGATTTATTTCTGAGTTCCGGGTAAATTAATGGCCGGTAAAAGGATTAAATATGGCTTCAAAATTGATTTCTAATCAATAATATTCCTGAGAAAATATAAAATATCTGAAACCGAACATTAGTGAAAAGTAATGGCCTTGCGGTTCTTTGTATTCCTGAAATATCTGATTGTTTTTGTTCATACCCAAATTCAACTGAAATTCCTGTAAAATCCCGAAGTGTTTACCCAATAAAGCATTGTGACCAATGCCGAGCGACCATGTAAACAGGGAAATGTTCTTTTTGCCTTCTTCCGGTAAAGACTCGGATGAAGACCTGTCAAAATCTTCTGCATCCAGTTCATTTCCGGCAGTCATGTAATTAAATCCGGTTTGCAGATAGGCATTTGATGGTTCGTCTCCCCATCCGTAAAAATAATAAGCAAAATTGATCCCGCTTAGAGTAAAACTGTTGGTTTGACTGTATTTAACTGTTCGTGCCGGCGTGAATGGGGCAGTGCTGAAGAGACTCTTCTGAATTTGATTTCGTTTTTAAAAACAACTGATGCTGCAGACTGATAAAGAATAAATCGCAGATATAGCTTTGCACCTTCAAACCTACAGAGCCACTTAGGGCAGCCGGCGGACTTATATCTAGCATAGGGCCGAGAAAGGCTGAAATGTTAATCCATCTGAAACTTAATGAATCTGAATACAAATTATAAGAAAAGAAAACAAACAGAAAACTTGCTATCAGGCACCTGAGTATCTTCCGAAAATAGGCCGGTACTTAAAAAAAACAAAAAAGTCTTTTGTGAATTGCCTTTAAATACTTAACGTTGATGCAATTATTAAGAATATGGAAATAGAAGTAATTAAAACCGAATTATTCTCTAAAATGGATCTTACTATTGAAAGGCTGCACAAACTTAATCAGAACCAGGGAGGGGCGAAAGCAGCCGTGACAGGCGAACATTACCTCGAATTCAAAAAGGAACTGAAAAGTGTCATTAATTATCTTATCGACAAACATAAGATTGAATTTCAGAACAGCGAAGATTCAAATTCATTTCTTCATAAACTCTTGCCGACGATAGAAGATTTGCTAAACAAATACTTTAACGTTTAAAAAACAACTCTCTTAAATTCTGCCCCGGCTATTTAATAGTCCTGATATTTTATTGCCATAAAAATAATTTAATTAATTCAGGATCTTTAATGCCTGGTATTATTTTAATATATCTCAGAATATGGTGTAAATATGTTTTTCGAAGTGAATTAAATGCTTCCGTATGGCTTAAAATCGCATTTAAACAATTTACATAAGATACATATTATCAATTGCATATAAGATTAATATAAATATATTATTTAGGAATTTTTCAGTGGTAAATCTAAGTGAATCCCGGTTGAAATACTCTGAAAAATCGATTATTAGGGCTAATGTAAGTCATAAAAATGTATTTTAAGGCACGTATGTGCTTGAATATCAATACCTAAAATTTGATTTTACAAATGTTAATATGTTGTTTTACAATTGTAAAGGAAGGTTTTTACATTTGTAAACGACAGTCTTTACACATGTAAACATCCCTGAACACAATGAATAATACATTAGAAATGAGAGTATTAGAGGTATTTAAGTACTCCGGCTTAAACCGAATTGACTTTGCTAACAAGCTGGGTGTTTCGAATGCGGTAATGTCTCATATCAGTTCAGGCAGAAATAAGGCCGGAACCGAATTGATATTGAATATCCTTACCCATTTTCAGGATATCAGCGCTGATTGGTTATTGCTCGGCAATGGTGAAATGCTTCGCTCCGAAATGAAAAAGGACAATGAAAAGCTAAAATTAATACTAAAAGACAGATTGCAGCAAATCAATGCAGCAGAAACCCGGCTGCGATCGCTGACCGATGAGCTGCAAGCCTATATTAATGATGAAATGTAGTTAATGCGTGGTGCGGCAAGACTCAGAAAAGAGTTGTTTGCTTGACATTGAATATATGCGCATAGAAAAGTTCGCTCAGCATCTTCTGTGATTTTGACAGGTAATCCTTATCAACGCTATATATCACACTGGTCTTGTGGTTTTTACCTTTAATTAGCTGTGCATTTCTAAGTTCACTCAAATGCTGTGAAACAGTAGACTGGCTTAATGGTAATTTATCTACTATTTCCTGGCATGTTTGATCGTTTTTAGCCAATAAAATTTTGATAATCTTGATTCTAGCAGGATGGCCAAGGGCCTTGCAAACTGTACTCAGGTCTATTTCAGACTGTTCAAACAGCGACTTTTTACTCATTGCCATAGGGCTGCAAATATAAAATTGTTTTTCACACGTACAAGGGCTTTAATTGAAAAAATAAAATAAAACAATGTGAAGCCCGATTGCCGGTAAACGAAATACTTTCAATGCTTGTGACAAGTTTATAATCAGGCATTTATTCAAAAAAGCAGCCCTTATTCATTATAAATCACCTGATTCCCTAAAAGCTTTTAACGAAAATCTTCATTGAAGATTTAGGATATAATAAGATTATATT
>CAZRKA010000159.1:0-7390 GCA_964600345.1 uncultured Chitinophaga sp.
CCTTATGCTGACAGAGGTAGGATTCAGCTTATATGATGATGACGATAAAGAGAATGTGGAAGTGATTGCCAACGACCTCATGCTTCAGAGCAAAGACTCAAGCATTGGTTCGCTTAAGGAATTTGAAGATTTTGCTGAACTGGAAAATGACTTAAGTATGTTTGCAAATTATGAATCTGTAATCAATACAATGGGCGGTTCTTCGGATAAAGTTACCGCTACTATATCTGAAACGATGAAAGGTGTTTATATGAATGCAGGTCTGAACTTTATGAATGACAGTATAGTATTCAGAATTCATTACAGCGGTGATAAAAAGAAACTTGAAGAGATGAATTATCTAAAGGCTAAAGGAATCAATCCGGACCTGCTGAATTATAAAGCCTTTGCGGATCCCTTTGCGTTTCTCAGCATCAATCTGGATACCGATAAAATTAAAAAATTACTGGATAAATTTAAAGGACTTACAGAAATGGGAAATGAGCTTCAATACGATGAAGTCCTTAAAGCACTAAGCGGAGAGGGCTTTCTGGCTGTAAGTGATGTTGAAATCAGAGAACTTAAAAAATCTCAGTATTATTATGATGAAGCCAGCGGGGGTCTGCAAACAAAAAGTATAACAGAACCCGGTCCGTATCCTGTTCTTGCATTTTATCTGGGAATAAAAGACAAAGCCGTTTACAGGAATTTTATGTCAAAGTTTCCCAAAGATTCTTCCTCCGAATTCCATACAATTGTTCTGCCGGGTTCTGAAGGAAGCAGCCTGTATATTCTCGAAAAAGAAAAAGGGGTTTATGTCTGTAACGATCTTAAACTCGCACAGCAATTGAATGCCGGCGGCATTTCCATGAAAAGCAAATTAAAAGCTGAAAGTATTTCTCAGTCTTTTTACATGAAGATTAAATTGGACCCGTCCCGCTTGTCACCTGAATTTGTATCATATATGAGCGAGGAACTGGGTCCCACATACAAGCAATTTGAAGATTATATGTCCATGTTTACAGATTTAAAGCTGGGTGGCAGCGGAATTAGTGCCGGACTTTCTGTCAATATGAAACCGGGACAGGGCAACAGTCTTTTCAGGTTGTTCAAACAGATGGACAAGCTGAAAATTTTCGATTAATAAGGGCAGTGGATATTTGCATACAAAATATCATTCCCCGGCCTTTAGAGGAAAATATAAGTGATTCACTTTTCAAATTCGGCAGTATTGTTTTAAAACAATCCTGCAGCTATGTATTTGCAGCACCCTCAGGTAAAGGAAAGTCTACACTTTTGAGTTACCTTTACGGATTGCGAAGCGATTATAAGGGTAGTATTTTGTACGGTAATTCTGTCTTACAAAACAAGACTATAAAAGAATGGACTTTATTCAGGCAACGTCATTTTGCAATAGTATTTCAGGACCTCAGGCTTTTTGGTAATCTGACGGCGATTGATAATATAAGGTTAAAAAATAATCTGACGTCATTCAAAACAGATACTGAAATTCAAGAAATGGCTGTCAGTTTGGGTGTGGCCGAACTATTGGAAAGGAAAATCAAAACCTTATCCATGGGCCAGCAGCAGCGTATAGCAATTATAAGGGCTTTGTGCCAGCCTTTTGACTGGTTGTTGCTCGACGAGCCCTTTAGTCATCTTGATAAGGGAAATACGGAAAAGTGCATGGCTCTGATTGAAACCGAATGCAGAAAGCGGAATGCCGGCATGATATTAACTTCTCTCGGAGAAGATTTACAATTTAGTTTTGATGGAATAATAGGCGCATGACAGGACGTTTACTGCTTTCGGGACAAAATTATAAACAGCTGATTCCGGTTGTATTCGGTAGTTTTTTCGGCATGTTGATGTTACTGATTTCCGTTCAGCTGTATTTCAGTCTGAATTCTCTTGTCACTGAACGCAAGGATCTTTTAAGTGCCCAGTTTCTGGTGATTAACAAGCCGGTTGGTCTGATGAATACCATAAGCGGCAGGAAAAATACTTTCAGCGAGGAAGAAATTAAACAGCTACAGTCGCTGGATGCCGTATCAAAAATCGGAAGATTTGTTTCGAACCGTTTCAAGGCAAGGGCCGGATTTGAATTCGGTGGCAATGAAATGCTGACCGATATTTTTTTCGAATCAGTACCGGACAGCTTTCTCGATATTAATATGGCTGACTGGCAATGGAAGGAGGGCGACCCAATCCCCATTATATTACCTGCTGATTACATCAATCTTTACAATTTTGGTTTTGCTCCTGTGCAGGGACTGCCGCAGATTTCACGCTCAACTGCAAAGCTGGCGGGATTGAAAATAATCATAGGTAACAGAGATAATGAAATAGAGGTAAGTGGAAGGATAGCCGGTTTTACGGACCGGATAAATTCGGTACTGGTGCCCATGCAGTTTCTGGAACATGCCAATATGAAATATGGATTCGCCGAATTAACAGGTCCTTCAAGATTGGTTTTATTGTGTGAAGATATTTCAGACAGCAGCTTAAGCGAATACCTTCAAAACAAAGGTTATGAAAGCAATTCGGAATTGCTGAAGAGTGGAAAACTCAACAACTTAATGAAGATGATACTGAGTATTGTTTTGCTTATAGGGATGGTTATTGTCATGCTGGCATTACTTGGATTTATTCAGTATGCACAGTTGATGGTAAGTCATTCTTCATACGAAATCAAAACCCTGATGGAAATAGGATATCACCCCCTTCAACTACTGAAAATTTACATGTTGTTCTACACTTCGGTCATGATTTTGACAGCCTTGTTGTCATTGATTTCTCTCTATTTTCTGAATTCCTGTCTCTGTAATTTTGCATCTGAAAAAGGATTTGAGCTGGCCGGATATATTCATTTTCCTGTTTATATGACTGCATTAATTCTTGGCTCCCTGTTCATAGTTTTAAATTCTTTTAATACCGCTTATATACTTCGAAAGCAATACAAGTCGTCGTAATTCCGGTTTATGGATACAATGTGAATACATCCGTTTGCTATAAGTACTCAATATTATTAAGTTTGAACTCTATTTATTAAATCTTTATAATACTGAAACACTGAAATGTCATCATCACGCCGCTATCTGCCAAACGACTTTAACATCAGCACCTGGTCTGCGCTTGAACCTTATTTTTCGGGCCTTCTTGAAAGGCAGGTTGAAAGCAGTCATGATTTCGAAAGATTCCTAAAAGATCTGAGTGAACTTGAAAGTATTGTCAGTGAAGACCTTGCATGGCGTTACATACGCATGACCTGTGATACCGAAAATAAATCCCTGGAAGAGTCGTATATCAATTTTGTAAACGATATTCAACCCAATATTGCACCATACGAAGACAAGCTCAATCAAAAGGTTCAGCAATCGCCTTTCAGAAAAGATCTGTCGGAGGAAAAGCCTTACTTCATATATTTCAGATCAATACAGAATGCCATAGAATTGTTCAGGGAGGAAAATATTCCAATCAATGCAGAACTGCAAACGCTTTCTCAGAAATACGGCAGTATTACGGGTGCCATGTCAGTTGAAATCAACGGTGAAACACTCACACTTCAACAGGCTTCAAATCATCTCAAATCTGTTGACCGCAACATGCGTAAAACAGCATACGAAAGTATAAATGACAGAAGGCTGAAGAGCAAACAGGAGCTTGACGAGCTTTTTAATAAACTGATTGAACTTCGCCACCGCCTGGCATTGAATTGCGGATTTGCCAATTTTCGCGATTATATGCACCGTGCCCTGGGAAGATTTGATTACAGTATAGAAGACTGTTTCCGGTTTCATGAGGCAGTTGAAAAAATAGTCGTGCCTTATTGCCGTGAAATTGAAACAGAGCGAAAAGCAAAACTCGGGTATGAGGAACTAATGCCATACGACCTTGCAGTGGACCCTTTAAACCGAGAACCTTTGCATCCATTTTCTGACGGAAGGGAGTTGCTCGATAAAACGATTAAGTGTTTTGAACGGCTGGATCCGTCATTTGCAGATAATTTGAGGATTATGGCAGACAAAGGATTTCTGGATCTGGACAGCAGACTGGGAAAAGCACCGGGAGGTTACAATTACCCTCTTGCGGAAAGCGGAATTCCTTTCATTTTTATGAATGCTGCAGGCAGCCTGAGAGATGTGGAAACAATGGTGCATGAAGGCGGACATGCCATGCATTCATTCCTCAGTGAAAAACTCGAACTGAATGCTTTTAAGAATGTTCCCATGGAAGTAGCCGAAGTGGCCAGCATGTCAATGGAGCTGATCAGTATGGAAGCCTGGGATGTTTTTTTCAATAACAAAGAGGATTTAAAAAGGGCCAAAATTGAACAGTTGGAGGGAGTTATAGCAACTTTGCCGTGGATAGCCACAATTGACGCCTTTCAACACTGGCTCTACACGCATCCGGAACACACGGCAGAAGAGAGAACTGCCTCATGGGTAGAAATTGCCATGCGATTTGATACCGGAATAACTGATATGAGCAAGTACAGGCAATATCTCGAAAACAGCTGGCAGAAGCAACTTCACTTGTTTGAAGTGCCATTTTATTACATCGAATACGGATTCGCTCAGCTTGGTGCAATTGCAGTGTGGAGAAATGTGCTTAAGAATAAAAAACAGGGACTTGATGCCTATAAGGAAATGCTGAGTCTGGGTTATACCAGAAGTATCCCCGACTTATATGTGGCGGGAAGGATTAAGTTTGATTTTTCGGCAGCTTATGTCGGCGAATTGTTCAAATTTGTATGGGATGAATTGCAAAGATTGAAAAAATAGAATTTACATGAAAAAAGTACTTGTAGTTCTGCTGATTATAACTGCTCTTGCAGGTGCTTATCTGCTCTGGCTGAAATGGTCGCCTGATAAATTTATAGACGGATATTATCTGGTGCCGGATGACGCGGTTATGGTAATCGAAACAGAAGATCCGGTTGCTCACTGGCAAAACTTCAGTGCAAGCGGTATGTGGCAAGGTGTTAAATCTTTTCCGGCGTTTGCGAAAATAACCAAAAATGCAGACATGCTGGATGAGTTGATTAAATCCAATCAGCAGGTATTCGCAGTTCTGGGACAGAAACATCTGCTGATTTCCATACACATGACCAAGGCAAAAGATTACGATTTTGTTTATTATGCCGACATGAAGGAAGCTTCAAAATCTGATGTGATTAAAGCTTCACTGACAAGCATTATCAGGCAATTTGACTATGTGAATACAGTAAGGGAATTTAATGGTGTTGAAATCAACGAATTTCTGGATCCAAAAAGCCGCGATGTGCTTTCCATCGCCTTCGTGAATAATTACCTGGTTTGTACTTATAACAAGTTGCTGATGGACAAAGTTATCAGTACCAGTGCACAACCGGAGAGGCAAAGCGGTCTTAATCCTCATTTTACTGAAGTAAACCGACTCACCTCTGCCGACGGTATGTGCAGGTTGTTCATTAATTATAATACTTTTCATCAATACCTTGGGGTTTATATGGATGATGTTACCGGATTAAGGTCTTTGTTTTCAGGTTTACATTACACCGGTCTCGACTGCAGCCTTGAAGAAGATTTACTTCTTGCAGACGGATATACGCTGGTCGACGACAGCATGAGCACCTATCTTCAGGCTTTGGCAGTGTCGGGGAAGTCGGCTACGGATGCAGAAAAAGTTTTTTCCGAAAAAGCATCATTCTTTTTCAGCATGGGTTTTTCCGATTTCAATACATTTTATTCCAATCTTCAGAAATTAATTGTCAATCATTCTGAAGATTACCGCGAACAGCAGACAGCGCTCAGGAAGCTGGAGCGTATGCTGGGAATCAATATGCAGAAACATTTTTTCGATTGGATAGGCAGCGAGGTAGCTATAGCTCAGTATGAAACAGATGTGTTGATTGGAAATAAAGTCAGGAATATAATGGCTATCAAAGCCAGGGATATCAATTCGGCAAAAGAAAATCTGGCATTCATCGAGAAACAGATACGAAAGCGCTCACCGGTCAGATTTACCGATGTTATATACAAAGGCTACGACATTAAGTACCTTGAAGTCAAAGGACTGTTCAAAGCCGTACTGGGAAAATTATTTTCAAAGATAGAAAAGCCATACTACACCGTTATTGATGATTTTGTGGTTTTCAGCGATGATCCGCGCACTTTACTTCTGACGATAGATGATTTTATTGCTCAGAAAACACTTTTCAATAGGAGTGAATTCAGGGAGTTCAGGTCCAGGTTCGCCGATCAGACAAGTGTTATGGCCTATTTGAGCCCAAATCATCACTTCGCCAATTTCAAGGGATTGCTGAATGCGGAAAGCTGGAAAAGCACTCAGAAGCATCAGGTTCATGTGCGCTGTTTTGAGCACTGCGGAATGAGTTTATCAGGAGATGGCGACCGCATGCGCACGGTTATTGCCACACAGTATCTGCCCTGGAAAGAGAAAGAAATTATTCCTGATACAGGAGATAGTGAAACTGACACACTTACTGCTCTCGACTTATTCCTGATCAGCAATTTTCAGGGTAATATGAACACTGTATATTACGAAAATGGCAATCCGAAAACCAGGGCTGAAATGGATGGCACGACTATGGATGGTGCATATATGGAATATTATGAAAACGCTGTTATCAAAGTGAAGGGACGCTATCGCAATGGTTTAAAAACAGGCACATGGAAATATTATAAGCCCGACGGCAAATTCGACTACAAAGAGAAATATATAGATGGAGTTCTTAAAAAGCTGAATATTCTGGAGAGGATATTCGGCAGCGACGAAGATGATGCTTAGTTTTAAATAACTTAAAGTTAGAGGCATTAATAACAAAGGTAATTCACTTTTTTCTGCTATTGGTGGGAGTCAATTGACTAATTGTCGAACTTAGTATCAAGGTCAATTTTAAATTGGGTGGCGTAGTAACTGAGTTCTCAACTAAGCTATAAACACGGTAAGTGTCTAAAACTGTATCGTGAAACCCAAACAGAATATGGAGTAAGTGAGAAATTCAATATTCCGGGAAAACAAGAGCAAATGTAGATGTGAGAATGAGAGCGAAGAAAAAAAATGAGAGATCGAATGTCCGCTTTCGCTCTCATTCTCACTCTCATTTAAGGGGCTGTTGGAAGTTTGGAAAATCTGGGAATTGCATAATTTTAATTACTTAAAGTAGTTAAAATATATTGAATGTGTATGTGAGAATGAGTGAGAGAGCGAAGAAAAAAATAAGAGATCGAATGTCCGCTTTCGCTCTCATTCTCACTCTCATTTTTGTCCCGGTACCAGATCCCGCACTCCGTTGCGGGAACGGTACGGGATAACAAAAACTAAAAACCCGCCTAAAGCGGGTTCTAAGTTTTTGTAAGTGGGCCCTCTTGGGATTGAACCAAGTACCCTCTGATTATGAGTCAGA
>CAZRKA010000160.1:0-7377 GCA_964600345.1 uncultured Chitinophaga sp.
AATTAGTAGTCCTCATCAGGTTTTTTTCAATCAGATTGTAAGAACCGTGATTGGTAGCACTTGTAGTTGTAGAACTTGTAGCTGAAGTAGAGTAGGAAATGTAAGCGCTTGAACTTGTAGAGGTAGAGGTAAGCGCAGAAAACTCAATGGTACAGTTCTTAATGGTTAAGTAATCTGTTCCGTTCTGAATTCTGAAACCTTTGACGTTGGCATTGTTATTGGTGTTTCTGACTATCAGTGCATCAAAGGTCATGTAATCGGCACCATCCATCAGAATAACTGCATCGTTTATCCCAAACTGGACAAACTTGTTGTTACCGTTAATGGTGATGGTGTTGGTGGATGATGCGCCGGAAATAGCAGGAAAACTGATTTGTGCGGTTTCTGTAACATCTGTGATTACATCAACAGTCACAGCGCCACTGACGCCATTGGTTACAATAGCGCTTCTGAAATCAGCCCAATTTGCAAAGTTCATACCGCCGGTTGCATTGCCGTTGTCGATTGTGTAAGTTCCTGACAACTGCGCAAAGGCAGGCGTCAACAAACAGAACAGCAAGACCGATAGTGCCGTCTTTAATTTGTTTTTGGATTGGTAAAATTTATTCATAATGCTTAAAATTAATAATTCGAAAATACTTAATGGGCTTTGTTGTCTTTAAAGTTTTCGATTACATAATTAATGGTTTCGGAAAATGGTTGATTTCTTTAGACAAACGAAATAGAAATGAAATGTTGATTATGCGTTTATAAATCAGCCTTATGCCACTGCAAACCGCATCATTCAACAATTCCTTTCTAAATATATACAAAATGATTAATTTTGTGTAAAATGGAAAGCCTGCGCTCACGCTGAATTTTTTATATCCCCTGTTTGCAAAGGATTTGGATTAATTCCGGTCCTGTTAATAATTAATTCATCCTGAAATTCTCTCACTTATGAGGCTCATAGTATATTTGAACAAAAAGTAAAAGCCTGATTTCAGGCTGTGTGAACCGATTAAATAATGAGTAAAAACCTGCCTTTGCCTGAAAATGAAAAAGAGCGTCTCGAGGCGCTTATCAATTTCACTATTCTGGAAAAAATGCCGGAAGTTGAACTCGATATCATTGCGCAGACAGCCGCACAACTTTGTCAGACACCTGTAGCCCTTATTTCTTTTTTTGAAGGCGAAAAACACCACATCAAATCAAGCATCGGCCTGAATATTTACGACCTCCGCAACGATTTTGATTTTTGCTACGAAATCATCAAAAAGAACGATTTTTATGAAATTTCCGATGCCGCCCTACATCCCGAACTAATGAAATCTCCTATGGTTATCGGGCATCCGAATTTTAAGTTTTTTGCCGGAGTTCCCATCAGCACCAAGCAGGGATATAATCTTGGTTCCATTTGCGTCGTGGATACAAAATCGGGGCATTTAAGCAAAGAACAAATTGCGGGACTTAAGAATCTCGCTTTGCAATTCACACACTTGCTTGAATTAAGGAAACAAAACAAAAACCTGCAATCAGAGCTCAATCAGTTGCTCAACGAAAGAATAAATCAGACCGAAATTGACCTTGCCGCCTATAAATTTGCCCTCGACCAGTCGTCGGGTGTTGCAATTGCAGACCGCAATGGCTTCATCAAATTCGTGAATGATAAATTCTGCCGTTCATCAGGATATATCAAGGAAGAATTACTCGGACAATCATACAATATTTTTAATTCGAAACACCACAATACCAGGTTCTTTAAAGAGATGTGGGAAACCATACTCCACGGTGAACTATGGCATGGAGAAATAAGAAATAAGGATAAACAGGGCAATTTTTTCTGGGTTGATTGCAGCATCATCCCATTCCTCGACAAGAAAGGCAAACCTTACCAGTTCATGTCCATACAACAGGATATTACCGAAAAGAAGTCGGCACAGGAAAGGATGACACTGGAAACCAGGCTGATATCTATTCTCTCTGAAAATGATTCGATAGATATTTCCGTCCAGCATATTGCCGAACAAATCTGCTACCGTCTGGAATGGGATATTGGTATATACTGGTCTGTTGACACTGCAACGGGTAATCTTCTGCCTGTTATGTATTATCAGTTTACCTATCCCCACAATGATCAGCTCAAAAAATATATTCTGGAGAGCCGGATGAAAAAAGGTGAAGGACTTCCGGGCAGAATCTGGGAAAAGAAAAAACCTGCCTGGATTTACGACCTGGATTACGAACCTCATAACAATGAAAGGGCGCTTTCAAACAGATTCAACCTGAGATCTTCACTTTTGTTTCCTGTAACCTTCAACAACGGCGTCACCGGTGTCATGGAGTTTCTGAGCGCCAGACATAAAAAACCTGACATCAATATCATACAGATGTTTGAAAGTACCGGCCTTCAGATTGGTGCGTTTATTGAACGTAAAATTGCAGAAGAAGAACTCTTAAAAGCAAAAAAACAGGCAGAGGAATCAGTTATTTCCAAAGACCAGTTCCTTGCCAACATGAGTCACGAGATCAGAACGCCGATGAATGCCATCATCGGTTTTAACGAATTACTCTCCAAGACAAAACTTAACGATCAGCAAAAAGAATACGCCGGCTCTGTAAAAGTTGCAGGCGAAAACCTGCTTTCCATCATCAACGACATACTGGATTTCTCCAAAATAGAATCGGGCGTTTTATCAATAGAATCAATACCTTCGGATCTACATCAGATCATGAAGAATGTTTATGATCTCTTAAAAATTGGCGCCAGGCAAAAGGAACTGGATTTCAGTTTTACTTTTGATGAAGCTATTCCGGAAACACTTATGTGCGACGCATTGAGACTGAATCAGATTTTGATTAATCTTGTTGGCAATGCGATAAAATTCACAGAAAATGGCAGTGTTCAATTTTCGGCTACTCTCATTGAATCCAAAGACAATTTGCATCATATCCGCTTCAGTGTCAAAGACACAGGAATTGGCATACAGGACGAGAAAAAAGAAAAGATATTCGAAAGGTTCACGCAGGTAAATAATGAGATTAACAGAAAATATGAAGGCACCGGTCTGGGACTCAGTATTTCCAAAAATCTGATTGAATTGCTGAACGGAAAACTCGAAATGCATTCTCAGGAAGGCGTAGGTTCGGAGTTTCTCTTTTATCTGTGGCTTGAAACTGGTCATAAGGAAAAGGTAATCAAGGAAGAATTCAGCGATCTTAAAAACAGTTCCAATCTGAGAAGACCTAAAATATTAATTATAGAAGACAATCTCCTCAATCAAAAACTGGCTCGTAATGTCCTGCACAATTTTGGTTTTGATATAGAACTTGCAGTTAACGGGCAAATAGGTCTCGAGATGTTAAAACACCACGAATTCGATTTGATTCTTATGGATTTGCAGATGCCTGAACTGGATGGCTATCAAACCACACGCATTATCAGGAATATGATGAAACTGAATACACCGATCATTGCCATGACAGCGCATTCGATAGTAGGAGAAAAAGAAAAATGCATTGCAGCCGGCATGAATGATTTTATTTCAAAGCCATTTAATCCGGAGGAATTGTACAATAAAATTGCAAGTAAATTAAGTCATAATTTTTTCAATAACACCGAGTCTAAAACAGATGTCAAAATTGAAATAAAGCCCGACCTGAACATGAGTTACCTGCATGAACTTTCGGGCGGCAACAGCAATTTTGAACAAGAGATGATAGTTTTATTCTTAAAACAGGTACCGGCCGAGACCGCCAATTTGCGCAACGCTCTTTTTGAAGATAACAACAATAAGGCTGTTCGTGAAATATGCCACAAACTTAAATCGTCGCTGGAAATATTCGGAAGACAGGATCTGTCGGATAAACTCGCTAAAATTTCAGAAGCAAGTGCAGATACAAGCAGAATAGTCGAAGTAACAGAAATGCTGGCCGAATACGAAAATGAATTAAAACGTTTTTACCCAATTTTAGAAAACCAATTAACACAACACCAAAATAAAAATATAATCAACACAAACACATGAAATGTATCATAATCGACGACAATGACATCGCTTTACTGGCAACCCAGCAGTGCGTATCAAAGGCCGACCAGTTAACTTTGCTAAAGACTTTCAACAACTCCCTGCAAGCGCTTTCTTATTTGGCAAGCAATCAGGTTGACCTGATTTTTCTTGATATTGAAATGCCGGAACTGAACGGAATGGAATTTATTAAAGCAATGAAACATCCGCATCCCATGGTCATTCTGACAACTGCTCATCCCGAATTTGCACTGGAAGCCTTCGAACACAATGTCATTGATTATCTTGTAAAGCCGATCGGGCTTCCCCGTTTCCTCAACGCTGTTGCCAAAGCCCAGGCAGTTTTTGAAAAACACAATATTGACAAAATTGAGAATGATATTATCTTCATCAAAAAGGGCAATCTGATAGTCAAGGTAAACAAATCGGACGTATTGTGGATTGAAGGATTAGGCGATTATGTCACATTGAATACGGAAAAGGAGAAATTCATCGTACATTCCACCATGCATGCAATAGAGCAGAAATTCGCCTCTAACGAATTCATTAGAGTTCACCGTTCATTTATCATTCGAATCGATAAAATTACCAATATTGAAGACAATTGTATCGCCTACTTCGACAAGTTTATTCCAATAGGTAAAACATACAGAGAGGCTGTATACAAACGACTTAACTTGCTCTAATGAAGTTATATTCCGTTTATCTATGAAATAATAACCTTTCCCGAAAAATGAGCAAAAGTAATCGAATTCTACTTTTACTTAAGATTCACTTAAATACCTTTGCTCTCAGGAAATAAAATTTATATTGTAAAAAAATTGGAAACGGTAAATACTGTTTCCAATTTTTTTTTATAGAACTGTCTGTTTGTGGAATATAATTTCCTAATCAATTTTTCATCTGTTTGAGTTTGCCGACATCCACTATACTGATAGTACTTCCTTTAATTTCGATAATCCCTTCTTCCTTGAAATCCGTTAGTGTTCTTATCAGTGTTTCTGTGGCTGTTCCGGCTATATGGGCTAAGTCTTCCCTGCTTATCGGGAAACTGAATGTATCAGAATCCTGTTTGCCATAACGGTCGCGAAGCATCAGCAAGCTCTCTGACACCTTCTTTCTGACGCTGTCGTAGGCAATTTTTAACAATCTTTCTTCTTTTTCCTTGACTTCCTTACTGAGTAATTTCATGAAAGCATTGGCAACATCACGGTTCTGATAAATCAATTTAAAGAAATCCTCTTTAGGTATAAGCTTTAATCTGGTTTCTTCCATGGCAATAGCTTCATCCTCGTATACATTACTTTCGAGTAATGCTATATAACCAAAAAAATCGCCTTCATTATACAGACCGGTAATCAGTTCCTTATCCTGTTTGTTGTTCTTTATAGTCTTAACCTTTCCTTTTTCTATGAAATAAAGGTATAAAGGTGTGTTGCTTTCCGAATAAATGATATCCTTTTTCTTAAATAACTTATGACGGGTATTGACATCTACTCTTGCAAATTCCTCCATAGATTTTACCTGTCTTATGAAATGGTCGAAGCCCTCAGGATTATTGGCAAACTGCTGCATCTGCATCAGACTGGATTTCTTGAGTCTTGTATCAACTGCTGCGAGTAACTCCACGTCGTCGAATGGTTTGGTGACATAATCGTCTGCACCCAGTTCCATACCCTTGCGCACGTCTGATCTGTCGGCTTTTGCTGTCAGGAATATAAATGGGATGTGATTGGTACTCGGATCCCTGTTCAACATGTGCAAAACACCATAGCCATCGAGTTCCGGCATCATGATATCGCATATAATAAGCTCAGGTTTATTCAGCTGTACTTTGATAACGCCTTCCTTGCCGTTGCTGGCTGTTTCAACCTGATGTCCCGCCAGAGAGAGTATTTCCTGAGTATTCTCTCTCATGTTCTCATTGTCTTCAATTAATAATATATGTGCCATATTGTTGTTGTTTTATAATGGAAATTTTAAAGTGAATTTTGTTCCTTTTTCGGGAATGCTTTTAAAACTGATTTCCCCTTTCAGTATTTCAATGTATTTTTTAACGATGTTAAGTCCAAGTCCTGTACCCTGCATATTTCCGCTGTTATTTGCCCTGTAAAAGCGTTCAAAGATATGGGGCTGGTCTTCAATCGGTATACCAATACCCTGATCTTTAATTTCCACAGTCAGTGTGCCTGCCGAACGACCGGCTCTGATATCTATAAGCGTATTTTCGTTCGAGTACTTAATAGCGTTGCTGATCAGATTGATCATGATATTCCGGAATATCCTTCTATCGATATAAATCTGATCATTATCGGCGAGACCTGTGTAATTTATTTTCTGACCTGCCTTGGCAATAGGTTTGATTTCGTCGATAATACTGATGATAAATGCATTAAGAACGATGTACTCCGGATTAGCCATTACAACACCTTCTTCCAGTTTGTCGAGTGACAAAAAATCATTGAGTATATCAGTAAGATGATTAACAGAATTTTTAACTCTGTCTATATGTTTCATCATATTGACTTTATCCATGCTCTCTGCGTATTTCCCGCTTAGAGAGACGGATGACATAATAGTGGCCAGCGGTGTCCTGAATTCGTGTGAAGCTGTGCTTATAAATCTTGATTTGAGATGGTTCAGTTCGCGTTCCTTCTCCAGTGCGGTATCCACTTCCTTTTTTGATTCAGTCAGTTTCCTGATCATCTCTGCAAGTTCAAGTGTTCTTTCCTGCACTTTTTGCTCGAGTTCCTGATTTAGCATTGACAACTGAAAACTGGTTTTTTTCAACAATTCGTTGGCCTGCCGAAGTTCCATATCCTTTTTCTTCCGTTCAGTAATATCGATGATGAAAGAAACCACCAGCATTGCAGAATCGGACTTGACATAACTCAGGCTGATTTCGATGGGAAATTCACTGCCGTCTTTCCTTTTAGCCCATAAATCACGGCCAATACCCATAGATCTTGGCGCTGGCGAATGAAAGTAATTTGCGCGGTGTTCTTTATGTGCAGGTAAAAAACGTGAAGGCATCAGATCTTCTATTTTCAATTCGCGCATTTGAGCATCGTCATATCCGAACATCTGATTAGCTTTTGGATTGGACAAGACTATACGCCCTTCACGGTTACTGACTATAATTCCTTCGGTGGCATCGGTAAACATGCCCTCAAGTATCTCATTGTGTTTGAATTCTTCCATAAATATATCTCGTCAGTGCTTACAACAATTTTTTATTTCAGTTTTATGATTATCTGCCGATAATTCCGGACTAAGATAAGGTATGCCCAGATCAGAACCTCTCAATATCATCAGAATTCCGATAAGCATCGGTAAAAATCTGTAAATTAAACTCCATTTACCAATTCCA
>CAZRKA010000161.1:0-7317 GCA_964600345.1 uncultured Chitinophaga sp.
TCTGGACTCTGTTAGTGTAGACCTGCTGACTCAAAAAACCCTGATTGGCTGGAAGGCTAATTCGAGTCCGGATGTTAAAGGGTATATTGTATATCATGTTACCGGCACCAACGCTATAATAGCCAATACATCCGGAACATTTTATCACGATCTTGGTTCAAGAAATCCGGCCCAGGCTCCTGTAAATTATAGTGTTGCAGCTTTTGACAGTTGCGACAATGCCTCCCTGATCAGCCAGGCGCACAGTACAATTTTTCTTCAAACAACTTACAATCAATGTGATAAGTCTATAAGTTTAAGCTGGAGCAACTACGTCGGCTGGAGCAGCGAAACCTTTCAGATATACAGAAAACTCAACTCCGGTCCTTATCAGCTTGTAGCCACGCTTATCGCCAATATCAACCAGTTTACTTACAATTTCAATACTTTTGGAGACACCTATTGCTTTTATGTCAGGGCGATTAAAACAGGTGGAGGAGTTAGTTCCTCATCCAACACGGTATGTGTATCTACCAATGGTATAATTGAGTCGAGAAATTCGTATATCGCCAAAGCATCTGTTCAAAATGAGGCGGTAGATCTAAGCCTTGTTTGTGAAACCGGAACTTCCATTGAAAAAATAAATCTATACAAAGGCGAGAATAATGGTCCTGTCAATTTCTGGCAATCCTTAAACACGACAGGTGGAACAATAGAGATTACTGATAATAACGTAAACGTCCACACCAAATCATATAAATATTACTTCACAACTGAAGGTCCGTGTAATCTGATTTTTGATACTTCACAAATGGCAAAAACTATTTTGCTTAACGTGACAATGATTGCTCCGGGAGATCAAATTCTCAGCTGGACCTTATATGATGATTTTATTAAATCAACCCAAAAGCAAGAATTACTTTTAAGCGATAATTCCAACTTTAACAGAAGTTCCCCGTGGAACGTCCTGGGGAGTTTTAACAATTCTGAGAACAACGGTAACGATCAAACCACCTTTGGATTGAATCAGGAAAAGATTTGTTACTGCATCAGGGCTATCGAAAACACCCCCTATTCACCATACAACAGACAAGACAGCAGTTACAGCAACATAGAATGTGTTACCGCCGATCCTATAGTCTATTTCCCTAATGCCATCCAGATAAATGGGTATAATACCAGTTTCTTCCCCAAAGGTGTATTCATTGATTACGAAAAAAGTTCTTTCCAGATCTATAACCGATGGGGGGAAATAATATATGAAACCAGTGATATCAGAAAAGGGTGGTTTGGTACATTTAACAATGAATATGTAGCAAGTGATGTTTATGCCTATCGGGCATCAATGGCAAGATTCTGTATTTTGATGGCACTATTACAGTGTTAAAGTAAGCATGATAAATTTCTACGGTAAAAAAGATCTCATCAAAGGGCGCATCAAAAACATTAAGAAAGTAATTCTTAAAATTGCATCCGATCACAATAAGACCATAAGTTCCATTGATTATATCTTTATTGACGACGAGGCATTGCTTGAAATTAACCGCTCTGCCCTGAATCACGATTATTATACCGATATAATCACTTTCGATTACAGCAATCGCAATTTACTTGAAGGTGAAATCTATATCAGCTATGACAGGGTGAAAGAAAATGCAGTGCACTTTAATGACCCGTTCCACGTGGAACTACTCAGGGTAATTTTTCACGGCGTCTTACACATGGTTGGTCATAAAGATAAAACCCAAATACAAAAAACTAAAATGAGAGAATACGAAAACCACTATTTAAATTTGTACGCTAAATTATAGTTCCACGTGGAACCAGATGAGAATGGAAAATATATATGATGTAATTGTTGTTGGTGCCGGTCATGCCGGTTGTGAAGCAGCTCATGCGGCAGCTAAAATGGGTTCGAAAGTATTGCTCATTACCATGAACATGGAGACCATTGCTAAAATGAGTTGTAATCCTGCCATGGGTGGTGTAGCTAAAGGTCAGATAGTTCGCGAGATTGATGCACTGGGAGGAATGTCAGGTATCATTACCGACAAGACCATGTTACAGTTTAGAATGTTGAACAGATCGAAAGGGGCAGCAATGTTTAGTCCCCGTGCACAGTCAGACCGCATGCGCTTTTCTGAAGAATGGCGCCTGACTCTTGAGGCTAACAGAAATATAGACTTCCTTCAGGACAATGTCATAAGTCTGATTTGTGAACGCGAGAAGGTCACAGGTGTCAGCACCAGCATGGGATATGATATTAATGGTCGCTCTGTTGTATTAACAAGCGGCACCTTTTTAAATGGTCTGATTCATATTGGGAGCAAGAATTTTGGAGGCGGCAGAATGGCCGAAAGTAATAGTATAGGAATTACTGCCGATCTTATTAAATACGGATTTGAAAGCGGTCGCATGAAAACAGGTACTCCGCCCAGGGTTGATGGTCGCTCTCTCGATTACAGTAAAATGGAAGAACAAGCCGGTGACGAAAACCCAGGTAAGTTTTCGTTTCTGAAATCAAGTAAAAAATTAGAGCGACAATTGCCGTGTTATATCACCTATACCAACGGCAATGTACATGAAGTACTAAGGGAAGGATTTGACAGATCTCCTATGTTTAACGGCAGTATATCCGGACTAGGTCCAAGATATTGTCCTTCGATAGAAGATAAAATCAACAGATTTGCCGAAAGAGATCGTCACCAGATATTTGTAGAACCGGAAGGATGGAAAACCATAGAAATGTATATCAATGGATTCTCTACATCACTGCCGGAAGACATTCAATACAAAGCGCTTAGATTAATACCCGGTTTTGAAAATGCAAAAATATTCCGTCCGGGATATGCCATAGAGTATGATTACTTCCCTCCTACCCAGTTAAAACCCAGCCTGGAAACCAAATTGCTTGAAAATCTGTACTTTGCCGGACAAATTAACGGTACAACAGGTTACGAAGAGGCGGCTTGTCAGGGATTAATGGCAGGCATCAATGCACATCTTAAGATTAAAGGGAAGGAAGAATTCGTTTTAAAGCGCTCTGACGCTTATATCGGAGTACTGATAGACGATCTTATCAATAAAGGTACAGAAGAGCCGTACAGGATGTTTACATCCAGGGCAGAATTCAGAATTCTACTCAGACAGGATAATGCCGACGAAAGATTAACAGAATTGGGTCACTCTATCGGTTTAGCGGAAGAAGGGAGAGTAATAGAACTAAATGAAAAGAAATCCGAAATAAAATCTCTGCTCGGTTTCATTAAAAATCATTCGTGCGAACCGGATGATGTAAATCCTATCCTGATCCAAAATGAAACCAATCCCGTTGATCAGAAATTAAAACTCGATAAACTGATACTAAGGCCTCAAATCGGAATCGAAAATTTTAAAGATCTTTACAGCGAGTTTTCAAAATACGATTCGGAAGTGCTGGAAGAAGCAGAAATTCTTATCAAATACGAAAGCTACATAGAAAAAGAAAAACAAATGGTAGATAAAATGGGTAAGCTTGAGCACTTTAAATTAAACTCCGACTTTGATTACAGTAAACTTCAATCTCTAAGCCTTGAAAGCAGAGAAAAACTCAATAAAATAAAACCGGAAAATATCGGACAGGCATCGAGAATAAGCGGAGTGTCCCCGTCTGATATCTCAGTTCTCTTAGTACATCTCGGAAGATGAGAACTATTTTCCTGCTTACGGTTATTTGCCTGTATTCGTGTGCTAATATCGGCACTCTTAGCGGTGGGCCAGCTGATGAAAAGCCGCCCCTTATACTAAAAACCAATATCTCCGATACTAATTTCAAAGCAAAAAGTATAGTGCTTGAATTTGACGAATATGTCAGTCTTAATGTCCCTGAAAAGAATATTTATCTGATGCCTGCACACAGCAAAATGAAATTCAGTATTACACGAAAAAAAGTGATTATACAGTTTGATACCGCATTACACGAAAATACTACTTATAGTCTGGTTATTAATAATGGCATTCAGGATATAAATGCATCAAACCCCCTGGTATGGCGCAGTGTTTTCTCAACCGGTTCTAAAAAAGATACATTATCTGTTAAAGTCAGCATCAAGACATATAAAGACTATAAGAACTTAAAGCTTTGCCTTACAGAATCAGATGGTTTGGATAGTTTTAAAAATTTTGTGCCTGAATATATCTATGAGGTAAATAACGAAACTTTTGAATTCAGTGGCTTAAATAACACTAAAAGAAATTTATGGTTATATACTGATGCTGATATGAATAATAAACCTGATCATTATAAACCTGCAGCATTGATCAAAAATATCAAAACAGATTCAATGTATTATTTAGAGCCTGTTAAATGGATGCCTCCTTTTAAGATCAGCCATGCAATTACCGATTTAAAACTGATAAAATTATATTACAATTACGTCTCTGATCACAGAGCTGATGCGCTATATAATACAGGTGCATTTTATACCGGTATAATCTACACAAGGGAAGACAGTGCTTTAGTTGAGTATAATAACGTCTATAAAGGTTATAAAATTGATACAATAAGTGAAATACAAGGCAGAAAAGAAGCTTATAATATAGTTCTGAATTCCTTTAGAGGTATACAAACCCGTGATAAATATTTACTATCGCTTGATATACCTCAATACTATCAAAACAATACTTATAAACCTGCAAGCGGTCAACAATATCTCAGTTTTAAAACCAGGCCGGATTCAATTGTATTGACTGATTTAAGAAAAGAACTATCTGATACTTTTTATTTAAAAGATATCAGAACAGAGGAAATGGAAAAACTAAGTTTTCTGCAGTTAAAAATTTCTGATAGTTTAAATCGAATATTTGATGTTATTATCTATAAAGAAGAAAAAGAATTTAAATTTTTAGCAGGCATTAATTCATTTAATGAATATCTCGAACCCGGTGTGTATAAGATCAAAATATATCCTAAAAACTCACTCTATATTTTTAATCCGTTTACAATGACAGAAAACCCAAGTCCTATATACGAAAAAACCTTGTATTTAAAGGCATCCTGGGAAGAAATTCTTGATGTAAAACTGTGATTTTTTTCAACATAATTAACAACATTGTCCTGTAAAATTAGCTCTTAAATTTATATCCTGTATGATTCAAAAATCCAATGTTAATTTTCCATCATTTACGTTTATATATATAGTATAATTTTCATGTTTATCATCATTCCGCTACCAGGCAGTTTATTCAATCAACACAAATGTTTATATGTTGAAATATGATACAAGTATATAGTATTTACAACAGCTCACATATAGTTATAAGCGTTGAAAATCGATTGAAAAATACTTATATGCAGATAAAAAAACGGAAAAATATAATCTTATCACGATATCAACACAATACTATCAATACTATATATTTTATTTAAAATTATATTTTATTATTAAGACGTTGACAAAGGACAGAATCCGTTTTTAAAACTTTAGATTACTTTTGTACCATGCTTGATAAAATTGAGTCATTAAAAAATAAAGCAAAAGAATTCGCCATCAACACAAAAGAGGATGCCGAAAATTTCCGCTTGAAATTTTTATCCAAAAAAGGGGAGCTCAATGATTTATTCGATCATTTTAAAAACGTAGCCGGCGAAGAAAAAAAAGAGATTGGCAAACAACTGAATATTCTCAGGCAGTCGGTTGAATCAAAATTAAATGAAGCACGCGAAAAATTTTCCGGCAAAGCCGGGCAGGATATTGATAATGTGGATACCGGATTACCGGTCAACGCCAGAAAAGCCGGCTCTGTACACCCCATTTCATTAGTAAAAAACGAAATTCTTGATATTTTCGAAAGCATAGGATTTACTGTAGAATACGGGCCTGAAATTGAAGACGACTGGCATAATTTTACAGCGCTCAATTTTGCAGAAAATCATCCGGCGCGCGATATGCAGGATACTTTTTTTGTTGAAAAAGAGCCCCTTGGAAACTTCGCATTAAGGACACACACCAGCAGTGTTCAGGTCCGCTTAATGGAGACTGAAAAACCGCCGATAAGAGCACTTATGCCGGGAAGGGTATACCGCAATGAGGCGGTGTCTGCCAGATCCAATTGTTTCTTCCATCAGATAGAAGGGCTGTATATTGATGAGAAGGTGAGTTTTGCAGACCTTAAGCAAACATTATATTATTTTGTTTCAAGATTTTTCGGAGAAAGAGAAATACGCTTCAGGCCTTCTTATTTTCCATTTACTGAACCCAGTGCAGAAATGGATATCTTTTTGGGTACAGAAACCGAACAGGACAGAAGACTAACAAAGGGTACAGGCTGGCTGGAAATACTTGGCTGCGGCATGGTAGATCCAAATGTTTTAATTAATTGCGGGATAGATCCGGAGAAATACAGCGGATTTGCATTTGGTATGGGAATAGACAGAATAACCATGCTTAAATACGGCATCAAAGACATCAGACAGATGTTTGAAAACGATATCAGATTTCTGAAACAATTCTAAGGCTGCTCAAAGCCTGTTTTTCAGTATTTGAAGACCACTGCGGCTTACAGGTAATTCAATCCCGTTTTTCAACACGGCAACCTTATTATCTTTATCACCCTGACCGAGCTTATCCAAGTAAGAAAAGTTTACAATATACGATCTGTGAATTCTTCCGAAATGAGCGCCATCAAGCTTATCTTCGTAATACTGCATAGTTTGTTTTTTTATATATGAAGCGCCCCGTGAGTGTATTTTAACATAATCATCATAAGCTTCCAGATAAATAATTTCATCGCAGGGAATGATTTTTATTTCACCTCCGGACTTAATAATAATTCTGTTTTCAATCCCTTGTTTTAAGACTGAAAAATCGCGCTCACTATTAGTTTTATTTTCAATAAGCAACAAAGTTTTCTGAACCGCTTTGTCAAAACGAACCTTGTTATAGGGTTTCAGTAGATAATCAATTGCACCGGCCTCAAAAGCCTTTAAGGCAAATTCGTCGAAAGCCGTGGTAAAAATAATCTGTGGAAGCGGTTCGTCCAGCAATTCCAGCATTTCAAAACCATTAATTCTCGGCATTTGTATATCCAGGAAAAGCAAATCAGGCCTGAGTTCATTTACAGATTTAATACCTTCGAAACCATTGTCACATTCTCCCACAATATTAATATCGGTGTAATCGTCGAGGTATTCGCGTATCAGGCTTCTGGCAAGAGGTTCGTCGTCGATAATCAGGGCTTTGATTTTCATGTTTTAAGCAGTGGTATTTTCAGAATTGTTTTAAAGACTTTTTCGTTTTTTTCTATGCCAAGCAAATCACTTCTGTTGTATATCAGAAATAAGCGTCTTTTTAAAGTATC
>CAZRKA010000162.1:0-7311 GCA_964600345.1 uncultured Chitinophaga sp.
TTTTAGTAAGAAGGACTAGAGACTAAAGCTTGCCCTGTAGTGTGCGATGAAGGAGCTCTACTACAGGGACTAAAGATAGAAGAGTAGAAGATAGAGGAGTAGAAGATTGGAGAGCTTTCTCTGCGGCGTGCGACGAAGGAGGATCTGAAACAGGGACTAAAGTTTTACACCGGAGTAATATTAGTTATCGGGAGGTCTTTGGCATTTTATTGATATTATACAATCCGGAGCCGGAAAAAGGCTTGCATTGGATTAATTTAAATCGCTCTCCAAAAATTTTCACTAACTGTCTGCTGCGCGACATTTCGTTTGTTAATGCTGTATTTTCTTTGCATCGTTAATCAGGATAAATTTATGTTCAAACAAATATTAATAAGCGTGTTATTGATTTGCAGTTCATTCAATACCGTTGATGCAGAGTGGAGAAAGAAACATTTTAATCTCGATGATGGTGTTGCCATTCAAGGATACGACCCTGTGGCTTACTTCAGCAGTAGCAAAGCTGTTAAAGGTCAGAAAAAATACTCAGTTGTTGCTGATGGAATACTCTATTACTGTTCATCCGAAATCAATAAAGCCAAATTTTTAAAATCATATAAAACATACGAACCGCAATTCGGGGGATGGTGCGCCTATGCCATGGCATACAGCGGAAAAAAAGTTGAGATTAACCCTGAAACATTTAAAATCAAAGATGGTAAGTTGTATCTGTTCTACAATGCATACTTCAATAATACCCTCAACGACTGGAATAAGGATGAGAGCAATCTGAAAACTAAAGCGGAGAATAACTGGAAAAAATACAATACCAACTGAAATGAAAAATAAATTTAAAAATGTCGAATTTCTCTTAGCCTGTATTGCTGCCATCATTTTACTGCAGACCTTATACTTCAAATTTTCTGCCCATCCGGATTCAATATATATTTTTGGAAAACTTGGTATCGAACCATATGGACGAATCACGAGCGGTATTGCAGAACTCCTTGCTTCAGTCCTCTTATTAATACCGGCATTCAGGTGGATAGGCGCATTACTTAGTACAGCAATTATGGCAGCAGCAATTTTATCTCATATATTTGTACTTGGTATAGAAATTATGAACGACGGTGGAATGCTGTTTGTACTTGCTTTGCTTACTTTCATGAGCAGTTGCGGTATTATACTGATCAATAAAAATAAATTTCGCGAACCGCTTAAACATATATGGAATTGATCAAAGCTGTCACTGCATCATTAAAAGATATGAATGTTTTGTTAAACCGACTGGATGTGTCCGAATACTCAGCTGCATGTACCCTGCTCGACGGTGCTAGTATCGGCAAGCATATCAGGCATATCATAGAATTATATACCTGCCTGATCAAACAATACGAGAGCGGAACTGTTAATTATGACGTACGCGAAAGAGATGCAGAAATTGAGAATTCACCCGAAAGAGCTATCTCAGAAATAGAATTCATTATTCAATCTCTTGATAAACCGGATAAAGACCTTAAAATGCAGGTACAGACAGGAATGGGAAATGATCCGGTGGTAAACACAAATTACTACCGGGAACTGGTATACAATTTTGAACATTGCATTCATCATCAGGCCTTAATTAAAGTGGCACTTAGCGAACTAGGCATTTCCATTTCCGATAGTCATTTCGGTTATGCGCCCTCAACCATCCGTTATTTAAACCAGGTATCTAAAAAATGAAATCATCCGCCTTATTTCCGATAATAATATTCATGATTTTGATGAGTGCGATAGCCTGCGGACAACAAACAGGAAACATGTCTGCGCAGGTTAATGACACAACATTTTTGAACAAACCCGACTCATTCTGGAAAAGAGTATTAAGTCCTGGACAGCACTATATTCTCCGGGAAAAAGGCACTGAAAAGCCCTATAGCGGCAAGTGGCTGATGAACGAAGATTCAGGAATTTATACCTGTGCTGCCTGTGGTTACGAACTATTCAACTCTGACAGCAAATTTGATTCACACTGCGGATGGCCCAGTTTCGATGAGGAAATTCCGGGTGCCAGAGTCAAAACAGCTACAGATAATTCGCATGGCATGAGCAGAACAGAAATAACGTGCGCGCGTTGTGGCGGTCATCTCGGTCACCTGTTCGACGACGGTCCGACCGCAAGCGGGAAAAGATATTGTGTCAATTCGGTTTCCCTCGAATTTGTAAAAGCAAAAGATGTTAAGCCGGTAACAGACACCTTAACACTGGGTGCCGGTTGTTTCTGGTGTGTGGAAGCAGTTTTTGAAAGACTAAAAGGTGTTGTAAGTGTCGAATCGGGATATTCAGGAGGCAATACAGTCAATCCAACATATGAAGAGGTATGTTCAGGGAATACAGGTCATGCGGAGGTGGTGCAAATTGTATTCAATCCATCAGTAATAAGTATGGGTGAAATACTGAAAGCGTTTTTTTCGATACACGACCCCACTACGCTTAACCGACAGGGAGCCGATATTGGCACCCAATACCGATCGGCTATTTTTTACAGGAATAATGAACAAAAAATACTGGCTGCATCTATCATAGATGAACTCAATAAAGCTGAGATATACAACAATAAAATCTGTACTACTCTGGAAGCCTTTACCGCTTTTTACAAAGCTGAAATATCGCATCAGGAATATTATAAAAACAACAGTGACAATGCCTATTGCAGACTGGTAATCCGGCCTAAAATGGAAAAATTCGAAAAAGTCTTTAAAGACAAACTAAAAAAAGAATAAGACCACATTTATGAGAATCATATTTTTAATTGCAGTTCTGTTTCAGATCTGCAGCAGCGAGGCTATTGTGCCTAAAAAAATACTGCTGGAACATTTTACAAATACTTATTGCAGTGTTTGCGCATCGCGAAACCCGGGATTGATCGCCAATCTCAACAATCAATCCGAAACTGTTTATCTGCGTTACCATCCCTCTTCACCCTATCCTGCCTGCACTTTAAACCAGGCAGATAAAAATGGAAATGACGACCGTTGCAAACATTACGGTTTGTTCGGAAGTACACCGAGAATCGCCATTAACGGCAATCCTTTACCTGCCAATCTCAATTACGGCAGTCAGTCTTTATTTACAAACTATATCAGCCTTGTTTCCTCATTTAAAATTAAAATCGATCAATTAAAAACCGGAAGTAAAATATATCTGAGGGTGACTGTGAAAAAGGTTGACAGTTCTGCCCTGATGTCGGGCAAACTTTATCTGGCACTTTGTGAAGACAGTATTTTTTTCAACGCTCCCAATGGTGAAAACCTGCATACTGCTGTTTTCAGAAAGAGCCTTACAGCTACGGGAGGGAATTTAATCAACTTGCCATTAAATTCAGGTGACAGCAATGTCTTTTTATATAATACCGCAATAGACAATATCTCTGACATAGACAGATTATCGACTGTTGCGATTTTAAGTTCTGAATCAGGTGAATATCTTCAATCTGAAAAAAGTAAAACACAGGATAGAGATGAATCATTAAATCTGCCTGAATCGAAAACAAGTCCTGATTTTAAAATCTACCCAAACCCGGCTAATTCTCAAATAAGCATCACTCCGTCACATTCGGAAGAAAATTATCAAATAATTTTTTACGATTCAAATATGCGCGAAACCCTGATGCTATCAGGAAATGGTGAGATGATTGCGGATATCAGCTTTTTACAGGCAGGTCTTTACTTTATTACTATAAGTGGAAGTAATGGCTATAACGTTCAAACAATCCTGATTAAGACTGATTAATCATCATCCTTTTGTCTTTGAATTTTAGGTTTCTGATAAATCAGTTCACCGTTTTCGTTGTATTTTTCGTGAAGTACCAGCTTGTCATTCTCGTCCCAGTATTTCCATTCACCAACCATAATACCCATAGAATAAGTTCCTTCTGCGTGGGCGGCGCGGTTGTATAAACCTGTTTTGAATTCTCCGTCGAGTTTACCGTCAACATAAGTGCCGTATTCGTCTAATACACGCACATAAACTTTCTTTGATTTGGCCGGGTCAAATTTTTCGTCCTTGCCATTCATTTTATCACCTTGCTCTACAACACCGGAAAAATACTTCCTGAATGGGCCGTTCAATATGTCGTATTTATAAGTAAAGACCGTTAAGGTATCGCCGGCTTCATTATAGGTTATCCAAACACCATCCTTTTTCCCCATAGCATAGTTTTCTTCCTTCATCACAGTTCCGAATACATTGTCCCAATACCTGGATACACTGTCCTGAAACCCGTTTTTGAAATATGATTCTTCCGCTATCATACCGGTTAAATGATATCGTCTGAATGAACCTTCCCTTACACCCTGATTGTAATAAGCCTCCAGTCTTATATTTCCGGCCTCGTAATAGGTCTGCATTAGTCCATGTGGCTTCTCATTTTTCAGACTAACCTTTTGTTCAATGTTTCCGTTTTTAAAGAACAATACTAATTCTCCAACCTTTTTTCCTTTTTCGTAATTGTGAATGTATTTGGGATTGCCGTTTTCGTAGTAAGCATTAATTGTGCTGTCAAGATCGTCAAAATAATACTTTCCTTCCAGTTTGATTTTACTGTTTTCGTGGTAGTAAACAAAATAACCATGGCGTTTCCCTTCATAGAAATTCATTATCGCCCTTACTACCCTGCCACCCGGGAAATACTCTGTTTTGCTTCCGTGCAGTAAACCGTCTTTCCAGTTAATTTCCTGCATTTTGGTTTTATCATCAAACAGATCGATACTGATACCGGTGTATGGCTTGTTGTTGAAATAATAAACCTCGTTGATGTTCTGTAACTCTGCGGTTTTAACTTTTCGCACATAAGTTTGCCCCGGCTTTGAATTGCTATCCTGTGCCGTTAAAATTCCTGAAATGCTTATAAAAACTAAGATGAACGAAATGGTTCTGATCATGATGCAAAATTAAATGATTGGGCAATAAATCAGCCCTTAAATTAACGCAACAAATGAGCTAAAATTGCTCTATTTATTCACAGAATACCTACCGTGGACAGAAATCAGGGCTTTATCAGCTTTTTAATCTCTTCTTCAAGGTCGTACTCGGCGCCTTCCGTATAGCCATTGTGGACATATACGATATTACCGTTTTGATCCAGCAAAATAGTCTGTGGCGGGTTATTAACGTTCATAGCGCGTGCCAGATCCCTGTTTTCATCTGTTAAAATTGTAAAAGGCCATCCGAACCCATTTGCTGTTGGCTGCACTTTAGAAGCATTTCTTGCATCGTCAATTGAAACCGCTACCAGTTCCAAACCGTACTTCTTCTGCCAGTCGTCGTATAAATCCCTGATATTATTCAATTCCTTGATACAGGGGCCGCACCAGGTTGCCCAAAAAGAAATAATTGTAATTTTTCCCGTTTTGCCGTAATCCTGTATGTTTACCTGGGTACCATCGGTTTTTTTAACCATTACCGAAGGCAAGGTCTGTTTTTGTTTCGTTGTATCATCAGCCTTGGCAACAGTAACAGCCAGAAATGATATGAGAATAAGTACAATTGAGCGCATGCCTACAAATAAACAATGTTTATGCCAAAATACAAAATCGTGAAGGCCTAGCATCCGCAAGGCTTATAGGTCTTAACTTTTCCTCTCCTGTTACGGGTTTCTATAATCTGACCTTTATTGTCAAAAATCATGTAGGAAACGAGTTTTCCCTGCTTGTAGTGTTCTTTTTTCTGAATCCGGCCATCGGTGTATCGGCATACCCAAACCCCGTGTTTTAAAGAGTCTTTGTTATAAGTGCCTTTGCAAACAACAGAATCTGCGGCCTTCAGCAAATTTAAATTGAATAATATAAACGCTGCCGCGATAAAACTGCGCATTTCTATTCCATTGTATTGATACCGCCCGGAGTATTATCCGTATTTTCAGGGAGTTTCACTTCGGGTATTTCAGGGACAGCAACCTTATTGGTATCTTCACCATCCATGTAGTTCTCGTAGTTTGTTTTGTGTTCAAACGGACGTTTACCAATGATGTTTTCGAGGTCGTACTGGAACAGAATTTCTTTTCTCAATAACTCATGCGCCAGGCTTTCAAGCTGTGTGCGTTTTTCATTGAGGAGATTCTTTGTCCTATCGTATGCTTTCTGTATCAGAATCCTGACTTCTTCGTCTATCATCTCCGCTGTTTTCTCGCTGTAAGGCTTGGAATAGGCGTATTCGCCTGTAGAATCATTAAAACTAACATGACCAACCTTGCTGTTCATTCCATAAATTGTAACCATAGCATAAGCCATTCTGGTTACTCTCTCCAGGTCGTTCTGAGCACCGGTGCTGATTTTACCGAAAACGATATCCTCCGCTACTCTGCCGCCCAGTGTCATACAAAGTTCGTCGAGCAGTTGTTCAGTCCTGTAAATGTACTGTTCTTTAGGCAGATACTGGGCATAACCCAAAGCTGCCACGCCTCTTGGAACTATAGATACTTTTACCAGGGGATCTGCAAATTCCAGAAACCATCCGGCCACAGCATGTCCTGCTTCGTGGTAGGCTACAATATTTTTCTCTTCGGGTGAAATCAGTTTGTTTTTCTTTTCGAGTCCGCCGATTACACGGTCAATGGCGTCCTGAAAATCCTGCATGTCAATTTTATCCTTGTTGTTTCTGGCGGCGATAAGTGCAGCCTCATTACAAACGTTTGCAATTTCTGCTCCGGCAAATCCCGGCGTCTGTGCTGAAAGTTTTTTAGGATCAATTTCGCTGGAGAGTTCTTTGCCCTGAAGGTGTACTTTGAATATCTGCTCACGCCCTACCAGGTCGGGTTTATCAATAGAAATCTGCCTGTCGAAACGACCCGGTCTCAGCAAAGCCGAATCCAGTATATCAGGTCTGTTGGTAGCGGCAAGTATGATAACACCACTGTCAGTGCCAAAACCATCCATTTCTGTAAGCAACTGATTAAGTGTGTTTTCTCTTTCATCATTTGAACCACTTACCAGATTTTTTCCTCTGGCACGTCCAATCGCATCTATCTCGTCTATGAAAATGATACAAGGTGCTTTTTCCTTGGCTTGTCTGAAGAGATCGCGCACTCTTGAGGCACCCACACCTACAAACATTTCTACGAAATCTGAACCCGATAGTGAAAAGAAAGGCACATTGGCTTCTCCTGCCACAGCTTTCGCCAGAAGGGTTTTACCTGTACCCGGAGGACCAATAAGAAGTGCACCTTTTGGTATTTTACCACCCAGTTTGGTGTATTTCTTAGGGTTTTTCAGAAAATCGACGATTTCCATCACCTCTACTTTTGCTTCATCAAGCCCTGCTACATCTTTAAACGTGATATTGACTTTAGTA
>CAZRKA010000163.1:0-7290 GCA_964600345.1 uncultured Chitinophaga sp.
AACGATGTGGATTGGCTTGAAAGTACTATTTATATTAATAATTCAGGAGTTGGAGTTAAATCATCAGAATTAATCCCCCAAATCAATATTTATCCTAATCCCAGCTCTAGATTGATCAATATTCAATTTCCTGAAGAACTTTCAAATCAAGAAGTCTTAATCCAAATAATCGATTTAAATGGCAGAATAGTGCTAAGTAAAAGCGTCATATCTTCTGAAAATATAAAGTTGAATTTAGAGGAATTGGAAGCATCAGTTTACAGTATAAAACTAATATTTAAGTCAAATGTCGTTACTAAAAGTATTGTATTAACAGAATAATTTCAACTAATACATCAACTTCATAGCCCGGAATTCCATTGTTATTAGCATTAAATAAGATGGAAATATAGATTGATTTATTTAATGATTATTATTATGGTACCTCCAGGAATCGAACCAGGGATACAAGGATTTTCAGTCCTTGTACAAAATCCTTATAACCAAATTTATCCGTCTCAATGCATAAATATTGACCTAGGTAGTTGATTATTGAATCTGATATTTAAAATTAATATATAATGCATTTAATGGACTTTTATTCTGTATACTCTTCACCAAAATCCATCAAACAGTTCATTACTTTGAAAAGTTAATACATCATACTTACTTTTGTTTGTGATATAAAAATGAAAAACCAATCAAACATGCTTTCGATATAGAAGGTCTCTCAGTTATAGATAAATTCATTCCTTATACCATAAAATGATATCTCAGATTAAATCAAGCTTCATCGTTTAATTTCTTTTCAGGCTTTATCTTCATTCTGGACTCAGTCCATATGTAATAGATGCACCCGGCTAAAGCAAGCCCTCCCAAAACCATTAAAAATATATTTGTCCTTCGTTCACCCGGACTTTGTCCCGGCTCAATCCTGTTATACGCTATTCTAATGTCTTCTAAGTTCATAATCTTATTATTGTAAATGTTGAAATTGATTCATTTTGTTTTTTCCAAACCAAGGATATAGACCCGAAAACTAAAGTAACATAGTCTGATTTCCCTTCAATTATTCTCCTGCTGTATATATTGATATTAAAACCCATGGCATCTAGTTGATCACTATTGGTCTTAACTCGATAATTATTCCCGAGAATTGTATCCAATACTTGAATATTTCTCTCTAAAGGAGTCAATTGCTCAATTGGTGGGTTGTTTATAATTGCAACCTCCTGTGCCAATTCAAGCAGTTTCTTCTGTGTAAGCAGTTTTTTCTGCTCTAATTTACAGTAGTCTTTTTTACCAAATTTTTCCGGACAATACTGTTGCAAACCGTGGGTTGACACAAAAGCGTCACCACAGAAAGCGCATATCCTTTCTTCCGGACCATGAGAACCAAAGGGTCTTTCAATTGAATTTTTCATAATTTTTTCCTCTTTTCCTTACTTGATAATATATATTTAGAAACCTCATCCTTAATAGATTGTTTGTTAGAGCCTTTCTTTTTTTTGATAAATTCCTCTAGTTCAGTAATTGAAAATAACAATTTCCTTGGCCCACTCCTGTAGTGAGGGATTTTCCCTAGTCTGACATCCTTATAAATGGTGGGTAGTTTTCTTTTCAGAAAGACGGCAGCCTGTTCTGCAGAGAGAAAATCGCATGATTTCGTTTCAGTTTTTATGGTCTCAAAACGTGAATTCAATTTCAATTCTTCTTTTACTGCCAAGCGGACTGATTGATCTATTTGTACACAGATCTGCCGAATAATATCCTTTATATCAAGTCTTTCACTCATGATACAGCAAAGATAAATATGGTTATTAAGATTGAATGGACCTTCTTTTTACAAAGTTTCGTAAAAAAACGGTTTACTTTTTTCTTAGAATTTTTTGTACAGAAATTATCTGATACTCCTTATAATCTCCATTATATGCGAATTTTTTACTATTTATAGCATTAAATTCATCTTCAGATAGTAACCTTCCTTTCAGAATTAGCTGAAATAATGGAAACAATTCAAAATAGACTTTTCTTTGACTTATGCCTTCACAATAAAACTGTCCTAGTGTCTCTATGCAATAATTCGTATTTCCTTTAAGAGTTTGCAAAAGATATTTTCTAAAGCAATCTGCATCTTCAATATTACTCTCAGCAAAATCAATAATTCCATTCATTAATTCCTCAAATAAATCCATTTTGCCAACTTGATTCCTTTTCTTGTTATATTCTCTTCTTCGGAATCTTTCACTTGCATCCTTAAATGCAAAATTGGTTTTGGTGTTATTATATTTCACTCCAGGAATAAATTCATTTATCATACCAATAAATATTGAAGACTCAAGGTGAAAACGAATAGAAGTCAAATGTATATTTATAAGAAAAAACAATCCCTTTATATTCCTTAATCTAAATAACTCCTTTTCAATTTCCGATAAATCAGTAAACCATACTAATAATCGCGTAGGGAAACCAAGTTCTTTTAACTTATTTATTACTTCATCATCTGGGAATAATATCAAGTAATTTATTTCCCTTTTAAATTGCAAGATAAATTTAATACGTTCATCTTTCGAGCAAATCTTGGTAAACGGCTTATATTCTGTATGTAAAAATGTTAATCGAGCTTGATTTGCCACTACCTTTAAGGCCAGAATTTGCTTCTGATAGTCTGCAAAATCAGAATCATATTTAGTTTGTATCTCAGGAGGCAATTCAATCATAACTCTATATCAATAACATTAGCCGCATTCACCTTTGTTTCTGTCAGTATTTTAGTGTATATCATGGTAGTCTGAATATTTTTGTGTCCCAGCATTTTTGAGACAGTGAAGATGTCTGTGCCTTTGTTGAGTAAAAGGGTGGCATAAGTGTGGCGGAAATTGTGAAAGCTGATCTTTTTTGTAATCCCTGCCGAAAGCAGCCATTCTTTTAAACGGACATTATTTCTGTCTGAATAGATCAGGTCTCTAAAAACAAGACCGTTCTCAGCCCCTTTTTCTCCTAATAATGTATATGCTTTGTCGCTAATGGGATGCAACATCACTTCTTTGGTCTTCTGCTGTATGATATGTATAAAATAACCGCTTTCCGTTTTTTGGATATCGCCCCATTTCAATTGACTGATATCCGACCATCTCAGACCTGTTAATGCGGAAAATAGTGCTGCATTTCGTATCTGACCAATACCTGTAACGGTTTTTGCAAGCTTCTGGAGTTCTTCCAGAGTCAGAAATTCGCGTTTACTTTCTTTTGCCGGAATACCGCTTATATGGGTTAAAATATTGTGGGAAAGCAATCCATCTTCAAATGCTTCATTAACTGCACATCTGAATTTATTAAAATAACTAACCGCTGAATTTTGAGACAGTGGTCTTTGAATGTGTGAATTCAATTGCTTAGCATTCTGAAGGTAGATTTTAAATTTTTTGCAAAAATCTTCATCGATATCACCCATTTTGCATTTTCCTCCACTGAATTCAATCAAGTGTTTTAAAGCACTTTTCCAATTACCATAATTATTGCTGCTATCCATTCGTTTATTTGTCAAAGTTTCGAAATAAGCAATAAAGTCAATTTTTTTGTTTTGTGAATTGTATAATCCATCCTGCTCATTTAAAATTTCTTTTTCACGTGTGAGACGAACCCCGTCAGCAAACAGCAAGTTTTCACGATTAATTTGTTTTTCTTTCGGGTCTTTTGGATCCTTAAAATTATACCGCTTTAGGAATTCACGACGGGTTGGTTTACCATCCGGGCCTTTTATCGGAGGAAAATAATCAAGGTAAAGACTTAATCGTCCGTCGGTCAATTCCTTAGTTCTTACTTTTACACTCATATAATCTTAGATTCTAAATTGAATACATTTTTTCAAGAAGTCCTTCTATCAATTCTTTCGGCACATAAGCCAGACTGCCTTTTCGTAGTCGGGGAATATTATTTCTTATGATGAGAGACCTCAAGGTTGATTCGGATATCTGATATTTGCGCCTGACTTCATAGGTGCCAATACAGTCAGCCAATGTGTACTCGATGGGTTTATCTTCCGCTCCATATGTAATCTCGGGCTCCGGTTTGATCAACAATTTGTCTATAGAAGATCGTTTTATACGGGTCATTCGTCTTCCAATATTTACAGCTTCTATGGTATTGTTGTCAATGTAATAATAAACCGAACGGACTGAACAACTCAACAGAGAAGCAACATCTCTGACGGTTAGAAACTCTTTCTTTTTCAATTCTTCAAGTTGCAGCATTTTTAACTTTAGTGTTTCTTCGTTACTGACTTTAATTTTTTCGGCACGTATTTTCTGCTTACCAGCTTTCGATCGGCAGGATACAGAGCAAAACCTTGTAACAGTAGTTTTAGAAAAAAACTCTCTGGAACAACATTCACAAATCCTTTTAAGTTTTAAAAATGAGGTCATTATAGCTAAGAAGTATCTCTTTTAATTGAATTAAGCAAATTTAAGTGTATTTAAGTGCAATGCAAGTAATTTTTTTGTACCTTAATTGTACCTCAAGAATTCGAGGTACATAAAAGGTACAAAATAAATCACATCTAATCTCATTTAATAAAACTTAAAAACAGTTAAAATATTTCTATAAGCCTTGTTATTATTGGCTTTACAAATATTTAATAAGATTAAGTGAGATTAAGTTATATCCGTATCACTTTCCGATACAAAACTTACCAAAGATGTTACCTAAAACCTCCTCGTTGGAGATAAGTCCCGTGATGTCGCCGATGGCTTGTACGGCGCGCTTCATTTCGAGGGCTATGAGGTCGCTGCTCGATTTGTTATCCATCAGTTTGATGACCTCGTGAAGGGCTTCGTCGGCTGTTAAGAGACAGTGGTAATGCCTTTCATTGCTGATGATGGCCGACGAGGCTTCGGCTGCATTCAATTGTGCAGTTTCCCAAAGACTTGCTCTTACCTTTTCTGCCGCTGTTTCTGCTGCTTGTTTAAGCGAACAGAAAATGATTCCGTTAAAACCCACCTGTGCAAGTGCTTTCTCTGTTTCTGTTTTAGAATTACTCTCAGCCCGGTCTTCCTTGTTGGCTAATATCAGAATTCCGGCATGTGGGTTTCGGTTTTTGATCATTTCCAGATCGCTTATTACATCGGTAAGTGACAGTTCCGAATAATCGAAAATGTAAATGACCATGCCGGCTTCATCAATTTTCTTAAGTGCTTTGCTTATGCCTATTCTTTCGATGCTGTCTTCTGTCTCCCGAATTCCCGCTGTATCAATGAATCTGAAAGCAACTCCCTCTATATGTATTTCTTCTTCTATGGTGTCGCGGGTTGTACCGGCAATCTCGGATACTATGGCACGTTCGTCGTTCAGAAGTGCGTTGAGTAAAGAAGATTTTCCCGCATTAGGCCTGCCTATAATGGCGACCGGAATTCCATTCTTAATGGCATTGCCGTATCTGAAACTGTCTTTTACCGGTGCTATGGCCCTGATCAATTCGTTGACTCTGGCATACAAAGCTGCACGGTCGGCAAACTCGACATCCTCTTCACCAAAATCGAGCTCCAGTTCGAGCAATGAAATAAAATCAAGCAGCTTAACACGCAGTTCCTGCAATTGCCCAGAAAGCCTTCCTCGCATTTGTTTCATCGCTATATCGAGCTGAGAACGGTTTCGCGCCGCAATAATATCGCCGACTGCTTCGGCCTGAGCCAGATCGAGTCTGCCGTTGAGATAAGCTCTCAGTGTGAATTCGCCGGGTGCCGCTAACCTGGCTCCGTGTTTCACCAGCAATTGAATGATGCGCCTTTGTATGTATTGAGAACCGTGACAGCTTATCTCCACGCTGTTCTCGGCCGTAAAACTTCTGGGTGCTCTGAATATACTTAGCATGACCTCATCGACTATTTCGTCTTCTGCTACGATGTGACCGTATACAATACTGTGTGATTTTTGCGCTGATACTTTCTTTCCTTTAAATACTTTTTCGCATATATCGAAAGCCCTCTCACCCGATACACGAATTATTGCGAGTGCAGAAACACCTCCGGCCGTTGCTGTGGCTACTATAGTGTCTTCCGGATGTATGAGTTCTGTATACATGAAATGTTTTGCAAATATAAGCATGGTATGGCTTGCATGTATATTCACTGAAGATTACCCTGTATTGAGAAAATCTACATCAATTTCTAAACTGAATAAATAATCTCTGAACAAAAAAAGCCCCTCATTTGCATGAGGGGCTTTTCAATTATTGTTATCGCTTAGCGGATGATTTTAACGACACCGTTCAGTACCGGCTCGTCTTTATCGTTTCCTTTGTAGCGGTATTTCAGGATGTAGTAGTAAGTACCATCCGGACATTCAGCACCGGTGTTGTTTACTTTTCCGTTCCAGTCGATGTTGGCATCGTTGGATTCGAAAACTTTAACACCCCAGCGGTCGTATATCACCAGTTCGTACAATTCCTGACCTTCGATATAGATATTGAACACCTCGTTACCTTTCAGTCCATCAGGGTCAGTACCATCAAATGTACCATCCGGAGTGAACACGTTTGGCGGACGAATGGTTGCCTTGAAGTTGTTGTACATCCGTTTACAGATGGTGTCTTTACAACCAATGTCGTTGGTAGCTTCCAGACAAACCCAGTATGAACCAAGTGAATCTCTGTAATCTTCGCAGATCTGTGGCTTGTTGTAATCAGCAGAGTTACCGTTCTCGATAAATATTCTGTTACCAGGAGCCAGTGTTTTGAGATCTGAAGGATTATAGAAGCTCCAGCGGTTGCTTGTACTGTTGATAGAAGTATTGTTGAAGCAGAACAGTGGTTTTCTGGTTGAGTCGATATCGAAATCGGCTTTTACGTCACCAACTTCAATCACCACACTGTCACTGGCTGCGCAAATTTTGTTTGGAGATGGAGCAGTGTTGATGTCACCCATAAACTTCACAGTGTATTTACCCGGTATGTAATAACGTCTTCCGGTCACAGTATCAGGTAGTACAGCAGTGTCAGAAACTGAGACTCCGTAATTCCATTTGTAGAATGAATAGCGTCCGTCAGGTCTGATTTTACCTCTGAAGGTAACCGAATCACCGGCGCAGATACGCAGCGGAGCTGCAGTGAGTTTGGTTGTATCATAAGCAAAGACCTTGATGATGAACTCTGTTTCGCCCTGAGTGGTATCAGGATAATCGACATAACATGTTCTGGATCCGCCTGTACCTACCTGCAGTTTGAAGTAATGTCTCAGGGTAATTTTGTATTCACCCGGTGCTTTATACCTGTGCGAAATGGTGTCATTGGCAGAAGTGATGGTATCTTTCTGGTTA